>CBEUCM010000020.1:0-30820 GCA_965541645.1 uncultured Archaeoglobaceae archaeon
AACAGCCCATGCGTGCCACCGAGATTGTTTGTGCCAACAACCACAGCCTTGCTGAAGGTTCCCTCGTCCAGCCCGCTGTACCACGTCTTGATCTTACTCACGATTTTTTCTGCTTCATCTGCATTGCTAACCGGAAGTCTCCCCACAGCAAACTCAGCGTGCATGTCGTAATCCGGATCAGCGTAAAGGTAGTCCGTTGGAAGCTCCTCCTTCCAGCGGTTATAGCTGTAGTAGCTTGGAGGCACAACATCTGCATCCCCGAAGATTGTAACGTATTCAGCGCTGCAGTTTCTCAGAAAGGAGATTATTTTCTTTGCCAACGTGTAGTTGTAACCCACCACCCTGTCGGAGTGCGCTCCGGTTGCATAGCCTTCAATCGGCGGATCCTCGGCCTGTGGATATCCAGCCCATATATCCTCCACAGTCACGATCTCTGACTCAACTCCAAGGGATTGATGAAACTCTTTTAACTCCTCAGCCTGCTGAACGAGTTTCTCAGAGGTTATTATCACCTCCTCAAGAGGCGTACTCACGGCAGGCTGGATTAGAACGAACATAATGCACGCGATGATGAGAGCTCTCATAATTACTATTACTATAATGTTTGATTTTTAAGTTTTTTGCGACGCTATCAATCAGCAGTGATTTTATATTACCGATGCAGTAGATTCCCCAATGCTAATTGCCGTTGAGGGAATCGATGGTGCTGGTAAGACCACAATCAGCAAACACATAGCGGAAATTCTGAAGAGAAAAGGATACGACGTTGTAGTACTCAAGGAACCAACTGACGGAAAGTACGGAAGGCAGATAAGGAGTTCAGACAAAAGACTGAGTCCTGAAAGGGAGCTGGAGCTGTTCATTCTCGACAGAAATGAGGATGTTAAAAACAACATCCTTCCAGCGCTGAGAGCTGGGAAGGCAGTGGTGATGGACAGGTACTACTACTCAAACATAGCCTACCAGTCTGCGGTTGGACTGAGCGGTGAGGAAATCAGGAGGATGAACGAAGAGATAGCACCAAAACCAGATTTAACGATACTGCTTGACGTGGACCCAGAAATTGCGCTAAGGAGGATAGCCTCCAGGGGAAAATTGACCCCCTTTGAAGAGCTGGAGTACCTGAAAAAGGTTCGGGAAAACTTCCTCAAGTACGCTGATGATGTCACAGTCGTCGTTGATGCCTCAAAACCTCTTGAAAATGTGAAGGAGGAGGTGGGTAAAATAATCTGCAGGTTCCTTAAATCTCAAGGAGAACCTTGATCAGATCTTTGTCCCTTACAGTGCCCATCAGCCTGTTTTCCGAATCCAAAACGGGGATGTAGTCGAGATCGCTTCTGACCATCTTTCTGGCACATTTCGAAACAACAGTTTGCGGATAGACAAACTCCGGCTGCTTCATGTAGTTTTTCACCGGCTCCTTGGGCAGTTTTACAACACTGACCTCAAAGTACTTGACCGTGTAGTCCCTAACAGTATCCCAGCTCCAGCTGTCATCCGTGTCGCTTGAGGATGAGTAGGTCGTCTGCTCTAAGAAGTCCTCAATCAGTGTTTCTGTCAGCATGATCTTCTCATCCACAATACCCACGAGTTCATCGTTTTCGTTTAATACTCCGCAGAACTCGGAGTTTGAGAGCCTCATGATTTCTCCCACGACGTTTAAGGGGGTTTGATCCCAAACGCAAACGATGTGGGGGGTGATGTACTCCTTTACAGCCTTTTCAATGTTCATCTCGGCAATCTTCTTGATTATATCTCTTATCGTTATTATGCCGACCAGCCTGTCGTCCTTCATTACGGGAAGACGCCTGAAAGGTGTGGTCGTGAGGATCTTGACCACATCTTTAACGTCTGCATCCGCATCTACGGTAACGGGGTTGGGTGTCATGAGCAGGGCAAGCTGGTTCTCCTCAATCTTCCTGAGAATGTCCTTTCTTGTTACAATACCCACAAGAGTCGAATTTTTGAGCACAGGAACGGCAGAAATCCCGTACTCCTTGAAAAGCTGGAGTACCTTATCACGGGTACTCGGCAGGGTTGCGGAGATAACGTTGGGGTTCATTATCTCAGATGCCTTCATTGCATCCCGATAATTCATTTGAGATAAATACTTTTTCCCACAGCAAATGTTAAATTTACAACACTGAAAGGGCCGACATGATGGGAAGGCTTGTACCCAGAGAGGTCTTCTTCGTTTCAGGAGTGGGGAGACACGAGGACGAGCTCATGAGCTTCGAACTCGCACTGAGGGATGCAGGGATAGAGAAGTTCAACCTTGTGCCTGTAAGCAGCATACTCCCTCCCGGATGTGTTGTTGTTGATAAAGATGACGGATTGAGCAAACTGCAGCCGGGAGAGATCGTTTTCTGCGTTATGGCGAGATATTCAAGCAGGGAGAGCGGAGAGGAGATATTCGCCAGTATCGGCGCAGCAATCCCTGAAAAGGATGGCGTAAACGGATACATCGCCGAGCACAGTGGGAAATGGTACGACGGAGCAGAAAGCTATGCCGAAAAGCTTGCAGCTGAAATGGTAAAAACTCAGGGCAATGGAACTGCGAGGACTATCAGCATAACCGCAAGGGGGAAGGTTGAGAAGTGTACAACTGCGATCGCTGCGGCAGTATTTGTGATTTAGCAGAGCAACCTTTTAACGAGACCCTCAACCCTTTTCCAAATCTCCCTTCTAACCCTCCGGTAGTCGTCTATTGTCGTTGGCTTCTCAATCTCCCACCTCTCACCCAAACCAAGCTCATCGAACTCGACAACGACATCAAAGTCCCTCAGCATTTCAGCGCTAACCTTCCTCGGCTTTCCATTCAGCTTCATACCCACCTCCCGCATCACGGCCATTGCCCTGTAATCAACGCTCTCAGCCGGCTCAACTCCAGCACTCAGGGCCAGCATGTTGTTGGGTGAGATTCTGTTAAAGATTGCCTCCGCCATCAGCGTTCTGCAATCATTCGCCTTTGAGACGAACAGGACCTTTTTCGGCCTGGCAATCCTGTGATATACTATCGACTCTGGCTCGGCCCTTTCGATCGTGTACCTCCCCACCTCAACTTCTCCAAAATCGACGAACTTCAGCCTTAAACTCACTGTCTCTTCCTCGATATCAATCACGTTGTAGTTCTGATCCGGCATCCCCAGAACCTTGAAGGAGCCGAGGGTTCCGGCATGGATTATGTGGGTATGCATCAACCGTATTGCGTAGGGCATGTGCCTGTGTCCCGCCAGAACTATGTTCACGCCAGCAGAGGTTATCATCTCCACTATCTCCCCGGCATCTATTAGCACGTTCCTCTCTCTACCCGTTTTTGGAATTGGGACTACGTGGTGGTGCAGGGCAAGAATGTTGATTTTGTCCCTCCTCAGCTTGCTTCTTATCCACTCTCTCTGCTCATAACCCACATGCCCATCATCGAGGTCTGGCTGGGTGCTGTCAACACCTATAATCAAGATGCCATCTGCTTTGTAGTGTTTCTTTGTTTTGCCGAAGTACAGTTCAAAGAACTCACGACCATTGTTTCTGGCATCGTGATTTCCCGGAACAAAGATTGTCTCAGGTTTGAGATCCATCAAAGTTTCATAAGCATCACGCATCTCCGAATGTATCCCCCAGCATGAGACGTCTCCGGTAACCACAACGAGATCTGGCTCAAGCTCATTTATTTGCCTGATGGCTTTCACGACCTTGTCCCTAACAAGCTCATCACCAAAATGGAGATCAGATACATGCACGATTTTCATGATGAAAAATATGCATCTCTGCAGATTAACCTTATTTTAAAAAATAAAAAATTTAAAAACCAACACTCTTCCAACTTTCTGGAACCTTCATCCCGTTTGGCAACATGTCGTCTGGCGGGGCAACTCCATGCTCCATCCTATACTTCTTCCTCATGCACTCATCCATTTTTGGCCCGTTGCAGTACATGTTTATGAATCCCTTGCAGGCCGTCTCCTTCACGTGCTGGTACTTCTTGAAGAACCCGCATACATCCAGCAGCTCGCATCCCATAGTGGCGACCGCAAAAAAGAATAGATGAAGTTTTTCTCCAGTTTTGCAATTATCGCTGTGAAAGAGATAATTTTTTATCAATAGCTGGGCACCGTGGAACATGAACGGTAACTATGCTCTGTTAGCCGTGGCCTTTGCATTTTTCGTAATGTGCCCTCGAATGGCAGGCATGTGCGCAGTCATCTCAAAAGTTGAGGGTGCAAATCCCTACGCACTCGCTGTACTTGGAGGGCTGCTGGCAGTACCGCTTATTACACTTATGGTCTTCCTGACGATTAGATTCGGAGTGGGTGCAGCAATACTTGCAGCGGTGTTAACAGACGTGCTCGCCGCACTGGCAACGGGTACTTTTAAAGTGAGGTACGGGATTGAGATTGCAGTAATAGCCCTGTTCATCTGGGCTGGGGTAGCAGTAGCGGGTAAAATTGCACCTCTTATCGAAGTGCTAATATCATAAGGGGCGATCGGATTTAAGAAAAGGCTGCAAATAACTCACACAGCCCGCCTCACTCCCAGAGTGCCATTTGTAGGCATCGTTATGGTGCTTGAAGGCCACAAACTTCACAACATCATCCTCCTTTTGAAAATTATAACAAACGAGCCAACATGAACTCGTCTTAAACCCTTCATTTTACCTCTAAGTGGCTTGTAGTGTTCGGGATTCTCAAGAATCTCCTCAATTTTTGATTGGAGTCTTTTGAACATGTTGGAATTCTTGTTTTTCAACTTTTTTGCAATTTTAAGAAACTCGTCTGAAAATTCGGCTTTGTAGCTCATAGGCTATCGAAGAGCTCTTTCACTTCCTGAATGCTTTCGCAACGGGTAAGCCTTCCCTCCTCAAGGTCCTTTAGACCTCGTTCAATGCTTTTCATGAAATTTTCATCAGCATAAATCAAAAGCTCATCTTTCAGTTCTTCGAGCTCTTCCTTCCGCTTTTCAAGTCGCTCGATGAACTGCTCGATGTCGTTGATGATGTCAAGTAGAACTTTAACCATATTAAACATACATCTGCGTGGATATATTATTTTACCGATAGCCGATTCATGGTTTAAATGTTCACAACCATAAGAAGGAGTGCGCCGACCGGGATTTGAACCCGGGGCGGGGGCGTGGCAGGCCCCAGTGTTTCCAGGCTACACCATCGGCGCTTGATCCTACTCAGGAGGGTTTGTTTAATAAGGCTTTCGTTTAGTAGGACAGAACCTGTATGGCTATCGGACCCTCCTCCTTCCTTCTAAAAAGCTCACATGAACTGCTACCACTAACAAGAGCATTTTTGGCAGAACAGAATCCCAAGTCACCTGGGAAGGATGTATCCCTCAACCAGTACCTACACATCCTACATTCCATACTGAAATTTCAGTTCTGAAAGTATTTAAATGTTTCCTTATTTATTTTTAGATCTTCATAATTATGAATCTCATTGTTATTATAATTATGGCTTAAGCACTCGAAACGATCTTTATGACGTCGTTGTTTTTAAGCTCGTAATCCTCAGCAACCCTCATTTTCGTCTTGGCATCCAGGGCATATATGAAGTGCTTTCCAATGTCCGTATGTATCTTGTACGCCAGCTCTCTCGCAGTTGTGCCCTTCTTCACAAGCATTGCATCTGGAAGAACGTTCCCCTTTGTGTCCGTGAACTTGTTCTCATCCTCCACGGGGTATACAACGATGTAGCCAAGAACGTCAAACACGATCTTGTTCAGGGCATCCTGTACACCAGTACTGCCAAATTCCTTTAGAAACTCCCGTATCTTCTCCAGAGCCTTCATCTGCTTCTCATTCAGCTCCTTCAAGATCTCGAAGTCGCTGTCCCCCGGCAGGTACTTTATGTACCCATTCTTTGCTGCAGTTCTTAAAATCAGCTCGTATGCGGCTGAGGTTGGAACCACGTTTTCAGGAAGGTCGAGAAGCTGATTCAAAAGCTCCTTTGGTGCCTTGTCTGCCTTGTTCGCAGCAATAACCATCTTCATCCTCCTCTTTCTCAGCTCAACGGCAAAGTCTCTAAGCCTTTCATCGTCAAGCGTAGAGATGTCCCCGAAATCCCTCGTGGCTTCCCTTACCATCCACTCCTCAAACCCAAGCCCGGCAAGCTGCTCGGTCAGGAACTTGACCGGGTCCCTTTTTTCCGCCTTCATCCTCCGTATTATCTTGTCCCAGTTCCTCTTGAGTATTCCGTAGAGCCACATGTCGATCTCGTGGTAGAGAAATTTCACATCTTCACGAGGATCCCTCTCTCCAATTCCTATCTCGTTCCCCTCCTCATCTGTTGAGCCTGAGGCATCAACAACATGGATCACCGCCTCACTCTGCCTCAAATTGTCCAAAAACTCGTTTCCAAGCCCTCTCCCCTTGTGAGCATCAGGAACCAGCCCGGCAACGTCTATGAGCTTCACAGGGATGAACCTCCAGCCATCTACACACTCCCTGCACTCAACCCCCAGCTCCTGGCAGACGCACTTAACCCTTACATACCCAACTCCAACGTTCGGCTTTATGGTTGTGAAGGGATAGTTGGCAATCTCCGCATCTGCAAGGGTTGCAGCCTTGAAAAAGGTGGATTTTCCGGCATTCGGCTTTCCAGCAATCCCGATCTCAATCACAGCAGTCCCCTCCTTGTGTATTCTCCCCTCTCCCTCGTTCCGATAATGTTTTTCAGCAAGGCTGGGTGAGATCTCAAAAAGTTTGCGTACTCAGCACTGATCTCGCCTCTTTTCTCAAAAAAGCTTATAACCTCCATCGCCTCCTCCACGGTTTTGCAAACCTCTAAGTGATCCAAAACCGTCGGCAAGTCTTTCCCCTCAAGCTCTTGGAAGAGGTTAGGAAACATCCTCTTGAACTTCTCCCTGTTCCACTCCATCCCCCTCTACCTCTTCTGCTTTCTCCTCTTCTTTTTTCTCTTCCTCCTTCTCTTCTTCCTCCTGCGTCGGGATCTCTATTTTCTCTTTTATCCACACACCCTGCCTGCCAACTATTCCGCCCTCCACACTGCACCCATCTTCCATATACACTCTCTCGGCCTTTATGTACCCGAACACCTCGGAGGAGTTTATCAGATAGACCGTTTTACCCTCAATCGCCCCGTGAACCTTGCTTTTGTCAACTATTATCTCCCTGCCCCTCAAGCTGCCGAAGATCTCGCTCTCGCTAACATAAACATCCCTCGCCTTCAGGTTGCCCAGAACTCTGCTTGCAGTGATCTCTGCACTCTTCTTCGTCACTATCCTGTCTATGCTGACATGGCTGTTATCAGGGATTATCAGTGGGGACTCGAACTCCTCAACCTCCTCGAGCAGTTTCTCAGCCTCCTCCAGCCTGCCCAGTCTCAGAAGGATGAGCAAGTACAGGAAAATGAAAAACAGAACGGGGGCGGGGTTCTGGATCGTTATCAGCCCCTTTGCCTCAAACCCGTTCTTTATTCTTACATTCCTCCCAATCTCCAAATCGCCATAAACTGTCAGCTTCCCGCCTATGGACGTGAACTCGCCAATGTAGGCGTCGTTTTTAGATGTCACATTGCCACTCACACTGCACCAAGCATCCAACCTCACTTCTTCGCCAACAACATCCCCATCGATCTCCGCCCTCTCTCCAACGATCACCTTCTTGGCTATAATCCCGTAGCTCAACTTTGAGTTCGGCCCTATAATTGCATCCCCATTGACGACGATGTTTCTTTCCTCAAACCTTGTTTTCGGTGGAATCACCAGTTTTTCCAGCATCTGTCAATTCTTGCTTTTCTAATTTTTAAAGGTTTGCCAAAAGCACAAATACATCAATGCCGACAGGGATTGTGGATGAGGCTCTGAAAGCTGGCAAGATCTCTGCAATATCCAACCTCGTACTCACACTACTAAAGCTAATTGCCGGGTTGCTCACAAACTCCACAGCACTGGTGGCTGATGCGATTCACTCTCTTGTGGACGTGCTCGGATCCCTCTTAGTGTGGATAGGACTGAAGATAGCCGAAAAACCCGCTGATGAGAAGCATCCATATGGACATTTTAAAGCTGAGAGTCTTGCAGAACTTTCTGTTGGACTGATAATACTCTTTTCGTCTGTTTACATTCTGCATGAGGCAATCACGAGCTTGCTTCTCCACTCAGTTCCGGAGTTTGAGATGTATGCTGCGGGGATTGCATTGCTGTCTGCTGCCGTAAACGAGCTGCTGGCAAGGTACAAGATTGAGGTAGGGCTCAAAACACGCTCATCATCGCTGATTGCGGAAGGCAAGCATTCGAGGGTGGACGTGATCTCCTCCCTTTCGGTTGTTGTTGGCCTGATTCTGGTCTATTTCGGTTACTGGTGGGCAGATAGTGTTGTAGCAATCGCAATATCAATAATCATCCTGCAGATCGGGGCAGAGGTTCTGAAAAATTCTCTTGATGTTCTGATGGATAAGGTTGACGAAGAGGTGATAGTGAAAGTTATGTCCGTCATGGACAAAATTAGTGGTGTTGAGTCTGTGGAGTTTGTTGCGACAAGGGGCACATGGAAGAGCAGAATAGTTGAGGTCCACTTTACAGTGAATGCCGGAATGGACGCTGATACGATCGATGCAATCGAGCGGGAGATAGCGGAGGAGATCAAAGACAGGGTTCCGGGTGTTGTGGACGTTGTGGCTGTGGTTAGGGTGAGTAAGCCCAGGGTGCTGGCCATTCCCATCGGTGCCGATGGCAGGTACACTGGAGAGCTGGACTCGCCCATGTTTGTGATCGTTAACTTGGATTCTGGAGAAATTAAGCGGATCGAGAACAGGCACTATGAGGTTGAGAAAAAGAAGGGACTTCTGATCTCCGAGCTTCTTGAGGAGTACGGGGTGAGTATCGTTGCAGTGAAAAAGATTGGTGAGGGTGCTAAGGCTCACCTTAAAAGCAGAGGCATCATTGTGAGAATCGTAAATTCGAACATTAGAGAGGTTGATGAGGTGGTGAGGGTAGTTGGAGCTAAAGATTCTATACGACAACAGGGCAGTCCCAGGGTTTAAGGCAGGATGGGGCTTTTCAGCTCTGCTGAGCACAGAGGTGGGAGACGTTCTTTTCGATACAGGTGCAGACGTGGAGACACTGAACTTCAACGCTAAGAGGCTTGGAGTGGAGAAAGAGCACATTGTGGCATGTTTCATCTCCCACAAACATTTTGACCATACAGGAGGACTGGGATGGTTCGACGGAAGGGTGTTCTTCCCGGGCGAGTACGATGGAAGCGTTGAGGGCGTGCATGCGCTGATCTTTGACCGTCCAATAAAGGAGCAGGCCATCATCTACAGAAACGTCATGCTCGTCGGATGTTCGCATCCAGGCATAGTGCTGATGGCCAGAGGGGCCTTCCAGAGGTACGGTAGGCTGAAGCTCATTGTAGGAGGTATGCACCTTTTCAACACGCCTGTTCAGAAAATACGTGAGATAGCAGAGGAGCTCAAAGACCTAACTGAAAAAATAGCACCCTGCCACTGCACAGGAGATGCTGCAAGGAGAATCTTCATGGAAACGTTTGGTAAGAACTATATCGATGCCAAAGCTGGCACGATCATCAGTTTTTAAGTTTTTAGGTTCACCGAAAAATTTAAGTCAACAACCGACCCACATTACTGTGGGGGTGATAAAGATGCCTGGTGGAGACAGAACTGGACCCTGGGGAATGGGTCCGAGAACCGGAAGAAGAGCAGGATTCTGCTCAGGATATGGAATGCCCGGATTCATGAACCGTTCAGTCTATCCTCCTTTCGGTGGTAGATGGCTCGGATGGTTCGGCAGGTTTGGATTCGGCAGATTCTGGAGGGCTGGTAGAGGAAGAGGTAGAGGTAGGGGGTGGTGGTGATGCCCTGGTGGATGCCCGGATGGGGTGGTAGAGGCTGGAGATGGCAGTACTGGGCTACAGGGCTGCCAGGATGGATGAGATGGGGTTACTACCCTCCCACCGCCTACCCGCCCTACCCAAGCTTTAGGCCTGAGGACGAGCTGGAGATGCTTGAAGCCATGAAGGAAGATTTGGAGGCGGAGCTTGAGGATATCAAGAAAAGAATTGAAGAGCTGAAGAGGGAACTTGGCAGATAATTTTAAGCTCCAAACTTTTTTGCAATATTTAGCAGATCCAGTGCTATGTTCAGCAGGTCCATCCCCCTTATCCTGCACAGTCCCCCCTTGTAAGCCTCAAACTCGGAGAACTTTTTCACGTCATCAGGTCTAACACCCTCATGAAGAATCAGCACTGGAACAGGATCTGCGGTGTGATCACAAACCCTGATCGGTGTCGAATGATCGGCAGTGATTATGAGGCAAACTCTGGAGAAATCCAGGTTCAGAAATTCTGCAAAGTGTCTGTCAAGCTTCTCTATGAACTCTTTCTTACCTTCAAAATCACCATCGTGCCCCAGCTCATCCGTGGCTTTGAAGTGCAAAAGGACTACATCGTACTCCTCCAAGGCCTTCAGTGCTGCCCTCACCTTTGCGCTGATGTCTGTATGCCTGTTCCCTGTTGCTCCAGGAGGTGTGATGACATCGGCACCAACAACCCTCCCGACACCCTTTATCAGGGCAGTCGCTGCAATAACTGCAATCTTCAACCCAAATTTTTCTTTAAAGCTTGGAATCTCGGGCATTTCCCCAGCACCACGGAGAAGAATGGCGTTTGCCTTTGGTAATCCCCTCCTCTCCCTTTCCACGTTCAGGGGATGATTTTCCAGCACCTCATGAGCCTTCTGCATGAACTCGTTGACTATCTCAGCGGTTCTTGCTGCCTTCTCTGATAGGGGCTTGCACCTCTTCACCTTTTTGCCAACCTCCTTGGGATCTGTGTCGGTTATATCGTGAGACAGTCCCTCACCCCTCAGCACTAAAGCAGCCCTGTGTCCAGTGCCCTTCTCGATGATGAACTCCACGGGCAGCTTCACGTTTCGGATGGCCTTTATAAGCTCTGATGTGTCCTCAATTCTGCCAGCCCTACGGTCAACAACTGTTTTGTCAAAGATCGTCCCCTCTCCCTCAACCGTTGCGAAGTTGACCCTGAAGGCAATGTCCCCCGGCTTGACTTCTATCCCAACCCCAGCAGCTTCAATCGGCCCCCTTCCAGTGTAGTATTTATGGGGATCGTAGCCAAGCAGTGCCAGATGGCTGGTATCGCTCCCAGGTCTTATGCCTGGGGCTATTGTGTCCATTATCCCGTTTATACCCATTTCGGCCATTTTATCTAAATTGGGAGTTTCTGCATCGCTGAGAGGTGTTTTACCGTTTATCGGTCTGTCAGAAAGACCGTCAATTACAACTAACAGCACCGGCATGCTTCCTCGTTGACCGCCGGGTATTTTTAGTTTTCACAGTAGTGCGTTGAAGATAAGGTGGCCTACAACCCCAACCAGAACTGAGAGGCCAAGATTCTCCCATCTCAGGTAGGTCAGAACCACGAAAATGAGGGTAGCTGCGCTAACACCGAGCTCCGAAATGTTGAGAGGGAAGCTTACGAGCGAAGTAACAAAGAGGGCAGAGAGGAGGGCAGAGGATGAGTAGGACAGGAGGGTCTCGAAGTTTTCAGCTCTTCTGATCTTAATGCTGAGCGGTACAACCCTTGTCAGGTACGTTCCGAGGGCAACGAGAAGGATTGCCAGAACCTTCTCCATTCTGCTCACCTCTCAATCATTTTTACAGCCAAGGGTGCAACAATGCCAGCTGCAATAATGCCAGCTGAGGTCTGGCCAAGGTAGTGGAAGAGGAGGGCAATCAGCCCGCCAAGCACGGCTGAGATTGCGTGTTTGCCTTTCAGGTTGGGCAGAAGCAGAACGAGAAATAGAGCTGTTAAAGAGAACACGAGAGATGAGTAGAGGTTCTGATAGGAGATGAGGAAAGATCCTGCATAAACTCCGAGAAGCGTACCAAGAACCCACGCTGAGTGGGCACCCAGCTCAAGTCCCCACATAAACCTCTCATCCTTTGGGGAGTTGAGGGATGTCGCAAACACCTCATCGGTAAGGCCGAATGCCGTTATCAGGGGCGATCTCATCCGCACCTGCTGAGATATGATGGAGCTGTAAACCAAGTGTCTGAGATTCAGTGCCACCGGAACGGCAATCCCTGCCAAAAAGGATTCCGGGAGGATTGAAACGAGAGCAAACTGACTTGCTCCCGCAAATATCAGGGCGGAAGCCATCAGCGTTTCCAGCTTGCTGAACCCCACAGCCGTTGCTACAACCCCGAATGTTACAGCCACCGGAAGGTATCCAATGACGATCGGAAAGCTGTATGCAAGCCCCTTTTTGAACATGGCGAAAATAGAAAACGGGGTTAAAATAGTTAACCACACTTGGTGAACCCGCAGAATCTGCAGGTGGCACATCCCTCCCCGTACTCAAGAACGTTGCCGCACTCTGGACACACCCCACCAATCTGCTTCGTCCTCTTTTCTTTCTTTTCCTCCTCTTCTCCGGTAAATGCTGTTAACGGTTTTATGCCCTCCACCTCAAACCTTATCCTCTTGTACTCTCCCTTCAGATACTTCTCCAGAACCTTTGCCACGCCATCTGCACATGACGTTATAACCTCTCCATTGTCGAAGGCTGGTGAGGGGCAGCGTATGTTCTTCAGCTGCCTTATCAGCACCTGGGGATCTATCCAGCTCCTCAGGGCGATTGAAAGCAGTCTGCCCATCGCTTCTGTCTGCGAGGCTGCACATCCACCACTCTTTCCAAGCTGCACAAACACCTCTGCTATCCCATACTCATCCTCGTTTATTGTGACATAGAGTGCACCACATCCAGTTCTGGTCTCGATTGTCCTGCCGGTGGTTATTCTCGGCCTCGGCCTCGGCTCTATGTACTTTGCCGGAGGTCTGGGCTTAGCTTCTTTCTTCTCTTCCTCCTTCTTGACCTTCAGAACCTGCTCTTCCCTGCTGCCATCTCTGTACACTGTTATTCCCTTGCAACCCAGCTCATATGCAAGCAAAAAGGCCTTTTCCACATCTTTCCTTGTTGCAGAGTTGGGCAGGTTAATCGTCTTGCTCACAGCATTGTCCGTGTACTTCTGGAAGGCCGCCTGCATTTTGACATGCCACTCTGGAGAGATATCCAAGGCGCACTTGAACACCCTCTTTATGTCATCCGGAATTTCGTCGATCTCCTGTATGCTCCCCTCACTTGCAACTTTCTCTATCAGCTCCTCACTGTACAGTCCTCTCTCCCTCAAAACTCTCTCAAAGATTTCATTTATCTCGAAGAACTCATCTCCGTCGAGGATGTTCATTCTCTTGTATGCGAGGGCGAAAATTGGCTCAATTCCGCTGCTGCATCCCGCAATTATGCTTATCGTCCCAGTGGGTGCTATGGTTGTGGTCGTCGCATTTCTGATCTTAATGCCCCTCTTCTCCCACACACTACCTTTCCAGTTTGGAAACACCCCCCTCTCCTCTGCAAGAGCCTGCGAAGCCCTGTGGCTTTCATCCTGAATGAATTTCATCACCTTCTCGGCCAGCTGAATCGCCTCATCGCTGTCGTAGGGTATATTGAGCAGGAAGAGCATGTCGGCCCAGCCCATAACGCCCAGCCCAATCTTCCTGTTGGCCTTCGTTTTCTCCTCTATCTCTGGAATGGGGTAGGAGTTGACATCAATAACATCATCCAGAAATCTCACAGCGGTCCATACAACCTCTTTGAGGGACTCCCAGTCAATATCTCCATTCTTAACAAATTTGGCGAGATTTATGCTGCCGAGGTTGCAGGACTCGTAAGGCAGGAGAGGTTGCTCACCACACGGATTTGTGGCCTCGATCTGGCCAACATGCGGAGTGGGGTTATGTTTATTTATTGTGTCAATGAAGATCATCCCCGGCTCCCCGTTCCTCCACGCCCCCTCCACGATGAGGTTGAAGATCTTTCTCGCTGAGACCCTTCTGACAACCTCTCCGGTTCTCGGATTGATGAGGTCGTAGTCCTCATCCTTCTTGAGAGCCTCCATGAAAGCATCAGTAACAGCAACGCTTATGTTGAAGTTCCTGAGCACTCCCTCCTCCCACTTCGCCTTGATGAAGTCCTCTATGTCGGGATGGTGAACATTGAGCACACCCATATTGGCCCCTCTCCTTCTCCCACCCTGCTTTATCTGCTCCGTAGCAGCGTCAAAGATCTTCATGAAGCTAACAGGACCACTGGCAACACCCATAGTGGATTTTACGATGTCTCCCTTTGGCCTCAACCTCGAAAAGCTGAATCCCGTTCCTCCACCGCTCTTCTGGACTTTGGCCATATCCCACAGTGCCTTGAAGATCTCATCTATGGAATCTCCAACAGGGATGACAAAACATGCTGAAAGCTGATTGAGTTCAGTTCCGGCGTTCATGAGAGTTGGGGAGTTGGGCATGAACTTCTGCTCCCACAACAGCCTGAAAAACTTCTCAGCCCACTCCTCACTGTTGTTCCCATAATTCTCCTCCGCCTTTGCAATAGCCCTCGCTACCCTCCAACACATCTCTTCTGGAGTTTCAATAACGTTACCCTCATCATCTTTCAGAAGATACCTCTTTCTGAGTACTGTCTCAGCCGTGCGGTTGAGTTTCATCGATCATCAGTCAATGATTGTCCCTAAAAATATTGTGGCTGCTCTGCCACTGCACCTACTGAAAGTTTTTTCCTATCTGATACATTTTATTTGTCATCAAATAAATTTGACATTAGCTTTAAGATAGATGATTATTAGATGCTGTATGGAGACGCTGATTTTGACCGAAGAAGAGGTTGAGAAGCTGATAACCATGGATGAAGCCATAGACTCGGTGGAAAAAGCTTTCGAACTTTACGCTCTGGGTAAGGCCGAGATGCCCCCAAAGGTCTACCTTGAGTTTGAGAAGGGAGATCTGAGGGCAATGCCTGCCCATTTAATGGGTTATGCAGGCATAAAGTGGGTGAACTCCCATCCAGGAAATCCAGAAAAAGGACTTCCGACAGTGATGGCTTTGATGATACTGAACGATCCTGAAACCGGGTTTCCGCTGGCAGTGATGGATGCAACCTTCCTCACCTCCCTCAGAACAGGTGCTGCAGGGGGTGTGGCGGCAAAGTACCTTGCAAGAAGAGACAGCGAGGTTGTTGGTTTTGTAGGATGCGGAAAACAGGCCTACTACCAGTTTGAAGCCATTAGAAGATTATTTGACATCAAAAAAGTGAGGGGCTATGACATCAGAGAAGGTGCAGCGACAAGGTTCGTTGAGCACTGCAGGAGGGCGGGAGTTGACGCTGAAGTTGCAGAACTGCCAAAAACGTGCTCGTGTGATATTCTGGTTACAACAACTCCATCAAAAAAACCAGTTGTAAAGGCCGAATGGGTTAATGAGGGTACACATATCAACGCAATTGGGGCGGATGCTGCTGGAAAGCAGGAGCTTGAGATCGAAATTCTGCTGAGAGCGAAAGTTGTTGTTGATGACGTTGAGCAGGCAGTCCATGGAGGAGAGATCAACGTTGCGATCTCGCAGGGCTACATGAGGCCGGAGAACATTCATGCAACCCTTGGCGAAATTGTGGCTGGAATCAAACCCGGCAGAGAAAATGATGCAGAGATTACGGTTTTTGATTCCACTGGCCTTGCAATACAAGACATTGCAGTCGGGAAAGTCGTGTTCGAGAACGCAAAAGGTGGGATGAAGCTGCGGTTTTTCAAAGCATGAGGGTCGTTGCACTCATTTCGGGCGGTAAGGATTCGATGCTCGCAGCGCATGAGGTGGCAGAGGAGCACGATCTCGTCGGGATTCTTGGCATATTCCCCGCACGCAGCGATTCGTACATGTTCCATTCCGTCAACCTCCACATGCTGGAAGTCATCGCAAAATGCATGGCCCTGCCTCTCACGAAAATTGAAGTTTCAGGGGAGGAGGAGGTTGAGGTAGAGGAACTGGCAGAGAAACTTGCAGACATAGATGCCGATGCGATCTGCATAGGCGGCATTGAGTCCGAGTACCAGAAAAGAAGGTTCGAGAAAGTTTGCAAAAGGGCTGGACTGAAGATGCTCGCCCCACTGTGGAAAAGAGATGTTGAAGAGATAATGGAAAAGGTCGTGAACAGCTTCGATGCGATAATCGTCAGCGTGTCTGCAATGGGGCTGGATGAATCATTTCTGTGCAGGAGAATAGATAGAAAATGTCTGGAAGAACTTAAAGAGCTGAACAAAAAGTACAAAATCCACCTTGCTGGGGAAGGAGGAGAGTACGAAACTCTCGTTCTTGATGCACCTCTCTACAGAGAGAAGATCGTTGTTAAAAGCGTGGAAAAACACTGGGATGGTATAAGGGGGTACTGCAGGGTGACAAGATTCACGATTGTTGCAAAACCTATTTCACATTTTTCGAAAACTGAGAACGAAAAAATTTAGTAATCTTTGGCGCTTAGTTTTCGAAAAAATTATTTCTAAACGGTTTTTTGCACAGTTTAAAAATTCGTAAACCTTTAATCATTAAAATATTTTTCGAAAGATTTATATAAGTTTCTGAAAGAAATTCGACTGTTAATTGAGGAGGTGTAGAAAATGCCTTTAATTAAAACCCCGCCACCACACGGCGGAAAACTCGTTGATAGAGTGGTTAAAAAGAGAGAAGTCGCCGAAAAAATGATCGCTGGCTGTCCAACGTATGAACTGAAGCCCACAACACTTCCCGATGGTACGCCGATAAGGCACGTTTACAGAGAGATAATGTCCGTCTGCTACGGCTTCTTCAGCCCGGTAGAGGGTTCGATGGTGCAGAATGAGCTTGAGAGAGTCCTTGAAGAAAGAAGACTTCTGAGCGAGTGGATCTTCCCCTATCCGATTCTGTTCGATATAAGCGAGGAGGACTACAAGGCTCTAAACGTCGGAGAGGGAGACAGGCTGTTGCTTATGCTCAAAGGGCAGCCCTTTGCTGTGCTGGACATAGAGGAAGTTTACAAGATTGACCCGACAGATGTTGCAACAAGAACCTTTGGCACCCCTGAGAAAAATCCGGAAGTCGTGAGAGAGCCCTTCAACGAGAAACATCCGGGATACATGATCTACAGGATGCACAACCCGATAATACTGGCCGGCAAGTACACCATAGTAAACGAGCCAAAGTTCAAGGAACCATACGACAGATTCTGGATTCCACCTGCAAAGTGCAGGGACATATTCAAGAACATGAAGAGGTGGAGAACCGTAATCGCTCATCAAACAAGGAACGTACCCCATGTTGGGCATGAGATGCTGATGAAGGCTGCAGCCTTCACTGGTGACATTGAACCATGCCACGGAATACTGGTAAACGCCGTTATCGGAGCTAAAAGAAGGGGAGATTATCCGGACGAAGCCATTCTTGAGGGGCATGAGGCCGTGAACAGAAACTGTTACATCTGCGAGGACAGACACCTTGTTACCTTCGTCATGTGGGATATGAGATACGGCAATCCTATAGAGTCACTTCTGCATGGCGTAATTAGACAGAACATGGGCTGCACTCATCACATGTTCGGCAGAGACCACGCTGCAGTTGGTGAGTACTATGACGCCTACGCCACGCAGCTTCTCTGGAGTAAGGGTATCCCAAGTTTTGGCTTTGAAGCTCCTCCAAACGAGGTAGATTACGGTCTGAAGATTATACCGCAGAATATGGCTGAATTCTGGTACTGTCCTGTCTGTCAGGAAGTTGCGTACAGTAAGACCTGCAAACACCTCGATGCGATTCAGAAGTTCAGTGGAAGCTTCATACGAGGTCTCGTTGCCGAAGGTGTGACGCCACCACGTGTGATAATGAGACCGGAGGTTTACAAGGTCATAGTGAAGTGGTGGAAGGTATACGGCTATCCCTTCGTGAACAGGAAGTACTTGGATATGAAGAACAAGGAGCTTGAAATCGATTTGCCAGCGATGGAGGTTCCAAAGGCGTGAGGTGATGGAAATGCCACACTATCTGTCTGTGATTTTGGATGATGACAGGCTTGCCAAGATAAAAGGGACACCGCTTGAGGAGAAGATAGTTGACATGTTCGGAGGTGCTCTAAAAGCTCTGATAGTCGAAGTACCGGAGGACAAATCAGAACAGATACTCAAAGCCTTCGACAAGGCGAGAATTGACTCAAGAGGGTACATCGAGGATGTGCCAGTCGCTTTCAGGAGGGCAGTATTCGAGGAGATAGCAAAGGCGAAGTCGCTGGACGTCATTGACAAGGTGATTGAAAGACTGCCCGAGATACAGGAAGCTGCAAAGAAGGAGGATGAGTACATCCCACCGCCTGAGATAGAATGAAAGAGTTATG
Organism: uncultured Archaeoglobaceae archaeon; assembly: GCA_965541645.1. Lineage (GTDB taxonomy): Archaea > Halobacteriota > Archaeoglobi > Archaeoglobales > Archaeoglobaceae > Archaeoglobus. The sequence continues at coordinate 18,263 of CBEUCM010000020.1, forward strand.
GTTTTTTATAAAATTTATAGATAAGGAGGTGAGTTGAATGCCATCGTTTGTGAATCCGGAAAAGTGTGATGGGTGTAAGGCGTTGGAGAGGACGGCGTGTGAGTACATCTGCCCGAACGATCTGATGACCTTGGATAAGGAGGCAATGAAGGCCTACAACAGAGAGCCGGACATGTGCTGGGAGTGCTACAGCTGTGTTAAGATGTGCCCACAGGGTGCTGTGGACATTAGGGGTTACGTGGACTACTCCCCGCTTGGTGGTGCATGTGTGCCAATGAGGGGCACAGATGCGATAATGTGGACTGTAAAGTACAGAAATGGAAAGGTGCTGAGGTTCAAGTTCGCAATAAGAACCACACCATGGGGTTCGATTCAGCCCTTCGAGGGATTCCCAGAACCAACCGAGGATGCCTTGAAGAGCGAACTTCTCGCTGGAGAACCGGATATTATCGGGTTGAATGAATTCCCGCAGGTTAAGAAGAAAGCGTAAAGGGGTGATGTAAATGGTGTATGTACCCAAGAAGATTGAAACGTATAAGGCGGCAGATGTACCAACAGAGGTCGTCGAGACAGATATTCTGATTATTGGAGGGGGTTTCTCCGGCTGTGGTGCAGCATACGAGGCTGCTTACTGGGCAAAGCTTGGAGGACTGAAGGTCACGCTTGTGGAGAAGGCTGCCGTTGAGAGGAGCGGAGCAGTAGCTCAGGGTCTCTCAGCCATAAACACGTACATCGACCTCACCGGAAGGTCCGAGAGACAGAACACCATTGAGGACTATGTAAGATACGTCACACTCGACATGATGGGTCTTGCAAGAGAGGACCTTGTTGCAGACTACGCCAGGCACGTTGACGGTGCTGTGCACCTCTTCGAGAAGTGGGGGCTGCCAATTTGGAAGACACCCGATGGGAAGTACGTCAGAGAGGGGCAGTGGCAGATAATGATCCACGGCGAGAGCTACAAACCGATCATCGCTGAAGCTGCCAAGATGGCAATCGGTGAGGAGAACATCTACGAGAGAGTCTTCATCTTCGAGCTACTTAAGGACAAGAACGATCCCAACGCCGTTGCTGGAGCTGTTGGTTTCAGCGTTAGAGCGCCCAAGTTCTACGTCTTCAAGGCCAAGGCTGTTATCCTCGCTACCGGTGGTGCAACACTGCTCTTCAGACCAAGGAGCACTGGAGAGGCTGCCGGAAGAACATGGTATGCGATCTTCGACACCGGCAGTGGTTACTACATGGGAATGAAGGCGGGAGCAATGCTCACACAGTTCGAGCACCGCTTCATACCCTTCAGGTTCAAGGACGGTTACGGCCCAGTTGGAGCCTGGTTCCTCTTCTTCAAGTGCAAGGCGAAGAATGCCTTCGGAGAGCTGTACATTGAAACAAGGGCCGATGAGCTGAAGAAGTACGAGCCATACGGAACTGCAGTACCAACACCCACACCACTGAGAAACCACCAGGTCATGCTTGAGATAATGGACTGCAAGTGCCCGATTTACATGGACACCCCAACTGCTCTTGCCGAGCTTGCTGGAGGAGACAAGAAGAAGCTCAAGCAGGTTTACGAGGAGGCCTTTGAGGACTTCCTCGACATGACGGTAAGCCAGGCACTGCTGTGGGCCTGCCAGAACATCGATCCACAGGAGACTCCGAGTGAGGCTGCTCCGGCTGAGCCATACATCATGGGTTCACACAGTGGTGAGGCTGGATTCTGGGTGTGCGGTCCAGAGGACCTGATGCCAGAGGAATACGCAAAGTTCTTCCCGCTGAAGTACAACAGGATGACGACGGTCAAGGGACTGTTTGCCATCGGTGACTGTGCTGGAGCCAACCCGCACAAGTTCTCCAGCGGTTCGTTCACCGAGGGCAGGCTGGCAGCAAAGGCTGCAGTGAGATATGTCCTTGAACAGAAGCCCAACCCAGAGGTTGACGATGCAGTTGTGGAGGAGCTGAAGAAGAAAGCCTACGCACCAATGGAGAGGTACGAACAGTACAAGAATCTCTCAACCGCTGACGACGTTAACCCAGAGTACATCCTGCCGTGGCAGGGCCTTGTGAGACTGCAGAAGATCATGGATGAGTACGCTGCAGGTATTGCAACAATCTACAAGACTAACGAGAAGATGCTTGAGAGAGCACTTGAGCTGCTTGCCTTCCTCAAGGAGGATCTTGAGAAGCTTGCTGCAAGAGACCTGCACGAGCTGATGAGAGCTTGGGAACTCGTACACAGAGTCTGGACTGCTGAGGCTCATGTAAGGCACATGCTGTTCAGGAAGGAGACAAGGTGGCCCGGATACTACTACAGAACTGACTACCCAGATCTGAACGATGAGGAATGGAAGTGCTTCGTCTGCAGCAAGTACGATGCAGAGAAGGACGAGTGGACCTTCGAGAAAGTTCCATATGTGCAAGTAATCGAGTGGTCCTACTAAATTTTTTCTTCCTTTTTTAGCTTCTGACATCTTATTGTCGGATATCACTTTGTTTCGATAATGTTATTAAAAATAATGTATCCGTTAGATCATGGAGGAAAAGCTCGTCGATCTTGATGAGGCTGTGAGCATTGTTGAAAATGGCGAGTCCATAACCTTCAGCGGAGTTTCGATGGTGAGAAAGCCGATGGCCTTCATTGCCAGACTAATAAAGTCCGGCAAGGGGGATTTTACGATCATAGATAGGGAACCGGGGATGGACTTTGACATTCTTGTAGCTGCAGGCCGTGTTAAAGTTGTCAGAGCGGCAATGGTGGGATTCGAACTCTTTGGTCTTGCACCCAATGTCAGAATGGCTGCACAACAAGGGAAGGTCAGATTTATCGAGGACACCTGTGGTGCGGTGGTGAATGGGCTGAGAGCGGGGGCCATGGGACTACCTTTTCTACCGGTGAAGGGCATACTTGGTACCGATCTTGTTGAGCTGCACGAGAAGGCTGGAAACTGGAAGGTGATCGATGATCCCTTTGGAGGAGGAAAGATCCTTGCTGTTAAGGCGATAGTTCCAGACATAGCTGTGGTGCACGTTCAGAAGGCAGACAAATACGGCAATGCCAGCATAGAGGGGGCAAGATTCGAGGACGTTTACAAGACGAAGGCCGCCAAAAAGCTAATCATAACGGCAGAGGAGATTGTCCCCACCGACTACTTCAAGAAGAACCCTGAAAAGAACACGATACCCTACTTCTACACAACTGCAGTTGTTCACGTTCCCAAGGGGGCATATCCGACAGCCTGCCCCAACTACTACCCACCAGACTACGAGGAGGTGCTCAGATATCTGAAGATGTGCAGGGAGGGAAAGGTAGAGGAGTACATTAAGGAGTTCGTGGGGAGGTGGTAGTATGGACGTGCATCCCGCAGACATCATGATTAAGGTTATGGCCAACCAGATCTCAGACGGAGACGTCTTTCTGCACGGCCTTTCATCACCGATGCCGGCCTTGGCCATGTTTCTCGCCAAGCTGACTCACGCTCCCAACATGGTTTACCTTGCAGTTGCTGAGGGTGTGGATCCGGATCCAGATCTCTACACCCTCCATCCGTCTTCAGCAGATCCAAGGCACGCTGCTGGATGCATTGCCATTGGTGAGCTTGCTGAGGCCTTTGATGTCGCTGCAAAGGGGAAGGTTGATGGAATGTTTCTTGGCAGTGCTCAGATCGACAGGTTTGCGAACATCAACCTGACATGCATTGGCAGCTACGAAAAACCAAAAGTAAAGCTGCCAGGAGGAGCTGCAGCAGCCTACCTCTCACCGATAGTGAGAAAACTTGTCCTATGGACAACGAACCACTCCAAGAGAACCTTTGTTGAGAAGGTTGACTTTGTAACAGGACTGGGATACGAGAGGGGGAAGGACAAGAAGGTCGTCGTTGTTTCGAACATGGCAGTGTTCGAGGCCGAGGAGAGGGGATTGAAACTCGTGAGTGTGCATCCGGGTTACAGTGTTGATGACGTGGTTGCAGAGATGTCCTTTGAGCCGGTGGTTGAAGACTACACGACAACACCCGTGCCGACTGAAAGGGAAATGGAGATAATACAAAAACTCGATCCCAACAACGTGAGGTACTCTGAGTTCAAGTAACTTAAACTTTTTATTCTCTCCCCGTGCACGTGGTGGTATGTACTGGAATCCGGCCATTGAAAGACTCTCCGCCGAAGAGCTTGAAGAAATTCAGGAAAGAAGACTGAGAGCCTTAGTGAACACCGTTTACGAGTACTCCCCCTTTTACAGAAGAAGATTCAAGGAAGCCGGAGTTCATCCGTCGGACATCAGAACCCTCGATGATCTGTCGAAGCTCCCCTTCACCAAGAAGCAGGATCTTAGGGACACCTATCCCTTCGGAATGTTTACGGTTCCCCTTTCACAGGTTGTCAGGTTCCATGCATCAAGCGGTACAACCGGAAAGCCGACCGTTGTAGGTTATACAGCAGGGGACATCCGGAACTGGGTTGAAAGCCTGTGCAGGGCTCTCGTCAGCTGTGGGGTAAGTAGTGAGGATATAATGCAGATAGCCTATGGTTACGGCCTTTTCACAGGGGGACTGGGCTTTCACTATGCTGCTGAAAGATTGGGGGCAACGGTACTCCCGATCTCAGCGGGAAATACCGCCAGGCAGGTTGAGCTGATGAAGGACCTTGGCACGACCGTTATTGCCTGCACACCGTCCTACATGCTCTACCTCTCGGAGTACGCCGCTGAGATGGGGGTAGATATTGCAAACGATACAAACCTGAGGGCGGGAATCTTTGGTGCCGAGCCTTGGAGCGAGGAGACGAGAAGGAGGATTGAAAGCAAAATAGGGATTACCGCCTACGATGTTTACGGCACTTCTGAACTGAGCGGTCCGCTTTTTACAGAGTGTACTGAAAGGCAGGGCATTCACGTGTGGGCAGACATGTTCCTGATAGAGATCATAGATCCTGAGACCGGAGAGCAGGTTGGTGATGGGGAGAAGGGCGAGCTGGTTGTGACAACCCTCACAAAGGAGGCCTTACCGCTGATAAGATGGAGAACGGGAGACATAACCTACACGGAGACAGACAAGTGTGCATGCGGAAGAACGCACCCGAGAATAATGCGCATTCTTGGGAGAGCGGATGACATGCTCATTGTCAGAGGTGTCAACGTCTTCCCGAGCCAGATCGAGCACGTGCTGATGCAGATTCCCGAGGTTGGGGAGCACTACATGATCATACTGGATCGCAGGGATGATGGGCTGGATGAAATGACCATACAGGTTGAGCTGAGCGACAGGGTTGCGGTCGATACAACCTCAGATATCCTCAGACTCGAAAAGAAGATAGCAGACAGACTGAAGAGTGTGCTGAACGTGTGGGCAAAGGTTGAGGTGGTGAATCCTGGCACCCTCCAGAGATTCGAAGGAAAGGCGAAGAGGGTTATAGATAGGAGGAAGATATGAGGTGATAAAATGATAAAGCAGATCTCGGTATTTGTTGAGAACAAGCCGGGCAGGCTGGCGGCGGTGACTGAAAAGCTTTATGAGAAGAAAATTAACATCAGGGCCTTCACGATTGCTGAAGCCGGTGATTTTGGAATAATAAGGATGGTCGTGGACAAGACTGACGAAGCTTACAGGGCTTTAAAGGAGGCGGGCTTTACAGTCGGCCTCACCGAGGTAATTGCCGTGGAGGTGGAAGATGAGCCCGGCAGCCTGTACAAGATTGCAAAGGCACTCGGAGAGGAGGGTATAAACATAGAGTACGTTTACGCCTTTACAAGCGAGCAGCACAAGGCGCTCATAATTTTCCGAGTTAGTGACACTGAAAGAGCAAAGAAAGTACTGGAAGGCCTTGGTGTTCTGTTTAAAGGGGAGATTAAGTAAATTTTTTTATGAATGACTTCTTCATGAATAACTTCCAGTCCCGAATCCTGAAAGTCGCAGCTCTTCTGCTGGCAGTAATCTCCGCAGGTACCATCGCCTATCGAATCCTTGAGGGGTGGCCATGGTTTGACTGCCTCTACATGACTGTGATAACGATAACCACGACTGGATACGGTGAGATAAGGCCAATGAGCTACGCAGGGAGAACGCTATCCATGTTCCTGATGTTTGTTGGTGTCGGTGTTTTTCTGTATTCTGTAAACGTTTTCATTTCTGCTGTTGTTGAGGGGAGCATCAGAAGGTGGGATAAGATGATTGAAAAGATGAGGAACCACTTCATACTGTGTGGTTATGGAGTTATGGGCAGGGAAATAGCAAAGGAGTTGCCTGCAGACAAGCTTGTAGTTATTGACAGCGACATCAACAAGGTGAACACGGCGAGGGAGGAGGGGTATGTGGCAATACAGGGCGATGCAGCAGATGAAACAACGCTTGAGAGGGCGGGGGTCCAGAGGGCAAAAGCTCTTGTTTGCTGTATGAACGATTCAAGCAATGCTTTTGCAATTTTAACAGCTAAAGAGCTGAATCCATCCATTAAGACCATCGCCGTCCTCAGAAACCCGGAGTCTGAGAAGAAAATGAGGAGGGTGGGTGTTGACGTTCTGCTCTCTCCATATCGCGATGCGGCCAAGAAGATAATGACAATTGTATCAGAGAAGGCAACGGCAGAGTTCATAGAGACAGTGATGAGCGGTGCAAAGTCCCTGAACCTTGAGAAGTTTACGGTCAACGAAAACATGGCCGGAAAAACCTTAAGGGAACTCGATTTGAGGAGAAAAACTGGCTGTATAGTTGTTGCGGTGGTGAGGAAGGGAGAAGTTCTGCTTCCAGATGCGGATATGGCCTTAGAAAAAGGGGATATACTCTACATGCTTTGTTCTGGAGATTTCAGCTGGGAGTGATCACTTTTTCCTTTTCATTCTGAGGAGGTAGTTTACGGCGTTGATCACAGCCTCGATGGATGCCATCACTATGTCCTGCGCTGCCCCACGTGCTGTGAAGGAGTGTCCCTCGTCATCCTCCACCGTCACATACACTTCGGCCAAGGCATCGCTGCCACCTGTTATTGCATCCATTCTGAACTCCGTGATCCTAATGCTCTCTCCAACAAGCCCTGTAACTGCTTTCAGCGATGCATCCACGGGTCCAACGCCTATCGCCGATGTAACCTTCTTCTCCCCGAACACCTCTGCATTGAGCACGGCAGTCGGGGTGATCTTGTTCCCCGTCAGAACTGTGACCTCATCAACCAGTATTGCCTTTTCCTCCTTCTTCAGCTCCCCTATCATCACTTCGGCGATGGCAAACAGATCAAGATCTGTGACTCTCTTACCTCTGTCGCCAATCTCCTTGACCTTCTCAAATATCTTGTTGAGCGTGTCATCATCAACAACGTATCCTGCATCCTCCAGTATCTTCTTTATCTGATGCCTCCCCGCATGCTTTCCGATCACTATTCTCCTTCTGTGTCCTACCATTTCAGGCGTTACAACTCCCGGCTCAAAGGTTGAAAACTCCTTAAGGACCCCATGGGCATGAATTCCACTCTCATGGCTGAAGGCATTCTCACCAACAATTGGTGTGTTTGGAGGCATCTTCACGCCGGTAAGCCTCTCGACGAGCTTTGACGTCTCGAAGAGGTGCTCCGTTTTTATTCCAGTCTTTATGTTCTCAATTGCGTGGAGTATCATCACAACCTGAGCCAGATCAGCATTACCTGCTCTCTCACCGATGCCATTGACTGTAACCTGCACTTCATCCGCCCCTGCCAGAACTGCTGCGTAGGTGTTGGCAACAGCCAAACCGAAATCATTGTGGCAGTGCACGTCTATCGGAACCTTCAGGTGTTCTCTCAGCTCTCGGATCAGCTCATAGAACTTGAAGGGTGTTGCAACACCGACAGTATCAGGAACGTTTATCACATCAACCTTTGCCTCTTCAACGGCCTTGAATATCTGCTTGAGGTACTCAACTTCAGTCCTTGTAGCATCCATTGCAGAAAAAAGACACTTCACACCGTGAGATTTTATGTACTCGACACATTCTACAGATCTCTCAACGATCTCCTCCCTGCTCATCTTTACAGTGTACTCTATCTGGATCTTTGAAGTCGGGACGAAAATGTGAACGAGATCAACATCAGCCTTGATGGCCGCATCGATGTCATCCTTAACTATCCTCGCAAGTCCACAAACATCAGCATCAAGATTGAGGGAGCTTATCTCCTTAACAGCCTCAAACTCACCCTTCGTGGCTGAAGGGAAACCGGCCTCAATCACGTCAACTCCCAGCCTGTCGAGCTGCTTGGCTATCCTAACCTTGTAGTTCAGGGGCAGGGATACGCCAGGCATCTGCTCTCCATCTCTCAGGGTTGTATCAAAAACTCTGACTCTTCTCATCATGTACACAGGTGGCATTCGCTGTAAATGGTTTTCGGTGGCAAAAATAATTATTTTAACTTACAAAATAAATTTTCTGTTGACTCTACAAACCAAATACGTATCTTTTAGCCGAGATTACAGACAATTTACGTATTTTCCGCCCCTTATTTTAAAGAAACTTTTTAAACAGGGGGTTTCTGGGTTAGTACTGGATGTTCAGCAAGGTTCTCGTGGCAAACAGGGGAGAGATCGCTGTAAGAGTGATGAGGGCCTGCAGGGAGCTTGGAATTCAAAGTGTAGCCGTTTACAGCTCTGCCGACAAAAGAGCCTTTCACAGGGTTTATGCGGACGAAGCCTACTACATCGGCAAGGCTGACCCGAGACAGAGCTATCTGAACATCGACAAGATTCTTGAAGTTGCGAGAAAAGCTGAGGTTGATGCCATTCACCCAGGTTACGGATTTCTCGCTGAGAATGCAGAGTTTGCAGAGAGATGCGAGGAGGAGGGGCTTATTTTTGTTGGCCCAACTCCTGAGGTGATAAGAATTGCTGGCTCAAAGGTGCGGTCGAGAGAGGAGATGAAGAAGGCAGGAGTTCCCGTGATTCCCGGTTCTCCCAAACTTAACTCCGTTGATGACGCCTTCGACTGGGCCGAGAAGATCGGCTATCCGGTTGCAGTTAAGGCTTCGGGTGGTGGAGGGGGCATAGGAATCGTTGTTGTGAACAGCCCGTCAGAGCTGGAGGACGCTTACAACAAGTCAAGGAAGTTGGGTGAGAGTTACTTCAAAGATTCGACAATTTACTTGGAGAAGTATCTGGCCAAACCGAGGCACATAGAAGTGCAGATTCTCGCAGACGAGCATGGCAACGTGATCCATCTCGGTGAGAGGGAGTGCAGCATCCAGAGAAGGCATCAGAAGCTGATAGAAGAGTCACCTTCGCCCGCCCTAAATGAGGAGCTCAGGGAGAGGATTGGCAGCTTAGCTGTAAGGGGGGCAAAGGGTATTGGATACACAAACGCCGGAACGTTTGAATTCCTGTACGAGAACGGAGAATTTTACTTCCTGGAAATAAACTCCAGACTGCAGGTTGAGCACACGATAACAGAAATCGTGACAGGGATAGACATCGTCAAGTACCAGCTGATGATCGCTGATGGAGAGCCACTGCATCACAGCCAGGAGGATGTACGGCTTAGAGGACATGCCATAGAGTGCAGAATCAACGCAGAGGATCCTGTAAACTTCTACCCGAGAAGCGGGAAAATCGTGCATTACAGAAGCCCGGGAGGGATAGGTGTCAGAGTTGATAGCGGGATCCACATGGGGTACCGCATTCCCGAAGAATACGACAGCATGATATCCAAGCTGATTGCCTACGGCGAGACGAGGAGGGAGGCGATAGCGAGGATGAGGAGGGCGTTGTATGAGTACATAATTGAGGGTGTTGAGACAAACATCCCCTTCCACATTGCCGTTATGAACGATGAAGAGTTCGTGAGGGGTAACATCCACACAAAGTTCGTGGAGGAGAGAAACATACCGCAAAAGGTTGTGGAGTACATGAAGACCTTCAGGCCGATAAAGGCGAAGCTGGACGAGATATTCATGGAAAGCGATCTGACGGTCGAGGAGCTTCAAGCTGTTGTGGTGGCGATAGACCTGTACGAGGAAGAGATGGCGAAAGGAATAGAGGAGAGAATTTGGGAGGTCGTGTTTCAGCTTGGATCGTAGTTTGTTGGATTTTACTTTCTCCCAATTATAACCAATGAATTAGAACTGCTTTTTGTCCATTTTACCTTATTACTGGGTCAGCTACTACCTCTTGTATTCTGACATTAATTGTTAAACACTATGCAAATCTTTCAGAAATATATCGTAGAGATAACAAAAAACTTAAGTTACGTGATGACGAGGCAAGGATGGTGATTGGTGATGTGGGGGAGAAGGTTTGTGGCATTCTTGATGGCTCTGGTTGTGCTGTGCAGTGCAGTACCGACAGCCTTCGCCATTAGACTCGATAAGTTAGGAGATAGGGAAATTAAAGTTATAAACGCTGCATCCATTGCGAAGTCTGCCGATTACCCCTGCACAGAGAGGACAGAGAAACTGGCAAGGATTTTCCACGAATTAGCCAAGAAAGAAATACTAGATTCTGTTGAGAGGACTAGCAGAGTTACTAATACAAAGTCAACAGTTCAGTTGGGAAACGATGTTACGTTCTACACCTCGGACTCCGGAGATCACGGCTCTTCGCGATGGGGTGTCGCACCAACATGGTACGGGTCTCAGTACTACCTGTCGCTAAACAAGGTTGAAGCTGCAACGCTTCTGGGACCGGGAGGTTACGGTAGCGCATCAGCTTGGGGATGGGTGGGCAAGTCGTTCTATGTTAGCGGAACCGGTACAAAGCCTGCTAATATAATCATGAGAGGTCACATCTACGGTCTTACAAGCGCTTTTGCAGGAGGCAACAGCAATGTTGAGATAAACCTGGTGGTTTACGATACGACGACGGGTGTGAGGTACTCGACTACGATATACCAGAAGTCCGAAGGAGGAGTTGGCTGGACGGGAGTTGACAAAGATTTCAACAACGGGATATCCGTTAACTTGCAGGGCGGCCACACCTACATGGTCTATATCGAAGTCATAACAAGTGGAGCCGTTTATGGTGCCGGAGAGGCGGGGTCAGACTTTGGAAGGTTCGACGGCGACTACTTAGGAGAGGGTGCGTGGTTCTACAGCATTACGATCGATTTCTAATTTTTGTTGAGGAGAGCCTATGGCTCAAGATGCCAGAGCAGTGGAAATCGTCGGAAAGGTCTTGATTGTCGTACCCACGCTTACAGCACTTATGTTACTCATCTACGCAAATGTCACAGGCAACAGTATTACAAACGGCTCAGGATTCTGCTTTGGTGCGATGATAATGTGTGGGTTAGTGTTGGTCATCTACTCAGCAGTGAAAGAGTGGAGAAAGTAATGAGGTCAAAATTCGAATAAAGATGAAATTTGCCACCTTCTTTTTAATGCTATTCTTTATAAACCTCCTTTTTGGCTATCAGATTTTGCTTGATTTAAACAGCTATTCGCTCACTCACGAGAAGCTTTTAACTATTGCTGCAACCTCAACTGCCATACTGCTTTGTACCTTGGCCTTCATCGCGTATCAACTTTTCAAGCACGGCTACACCCTTGAAGATATAAAAAGGATCCACGTAATTCTACAAGAAGAGGAAATAAAAAGGCAAAAAGATTCGCTTGCCATACTGAAGTGGGGGTTTGTCGACTGGGTGCTGTGGGCAATTCTTGCAGCTAACGCTGCAATTCTGTTCAGTGCTCATTACATACTACTTAGCCTGCAAATTCTGGATTTGGCAGCCATTTTTGCGATGATAATGAGCGGCGTCATGTTCTACACACCTCTCGTCTTTTTGGTTTTGTACCCAATTGGCAGAATGCTTGACAAGAACTTTCCTTTTGATAGTCCAATCTTTTTCTTTTCCTTTGGCTTCGTTTGCTTGGCTTTGAGCCTAATGGCTCTTGAGAGACTTGAAGGTGTCTGGTGGGATCCGATAGCTGTAAGCTTGTCCTGGATCGCTGTTGGAGTTGTTAGTTTAAAGAGACGGAAGTTTGTTGCTCTGGCTTTTGCAGTATGGTTCATTCCGATGATTGTTGCTGTACTGAAATACGGGTTGGTTGTAGTTGTTCCACGTTTTATGCTAAGCTCTCCATAATAACAAACTGAGGCCTGCCATTCAGCAGTTTTATTTTTAGCTCCTGTGGGTCGAAATTGCGGGTTGGATTCTCGGTAAATGCTTATAATACGTGATGGCAAGTCAATTATGGATGATTGACGAGGTGGGAGAAAAGAACATTACAAAGAATAATCTTGTGCTCCAACTCTTTGTTCTACAGCTTGGACAGCCTGCAGTTTGTGGCAACATGAGGTGGACAACTGCATCTTTTAGGGAGGTGAGTTAAATGGGCCTGCTTAGAAGGATAGTCTCCGAAGAAGCTCCAATTATGGTTTTCTCGTTTTTGAACTTTTACGTATCGTAGTCTCAATCGCCATGCCTGTATCCGAGCTGTTAATAGATAAAGCAAAGTTCGCCATACTCAAAATCCCCATTCTGATGTTGCTCTCGGTAGTAGTAGCTCAAGCGTACGGAAAAGTAACCTTTCTTGAACTTTCTGCCCCTGATCTTATCGGAATATTGGCCATCATTTTCTGGGTACACCTCTACCTGAACCAGAAGCTGCAGGAGGTGG
>CBEUCM010000021.1:0-30497 GCA_965541645.1 uncultured Archaeoglobaceae archaeon
TAGTTTTCTCACAAGAGTTGGGTTTAGGGTTGTGAAATAATTTTTGGATACTACATGCCAAAGAACAAAGTTTAAAAGACCTTTATCAGGTAAGCTGAAAATGTATGAAATTTGACGTCATAATTATCGGCGCTGGTCCTGGAGGAATGTTCGCAGCATACAAGCTTGCAGGAAAGCTCAGTGTTGCGATTTTTGAGATGGGGAGGGATATATCAAAGAGGAAGTGCCCGAGCGACCTTTCCGAGAGCTTCTGCACGAAGTGCAGTCCGTGCAACATCACGTCGGGAGTCGGTGGAGCTGGAGGATTGTCAGATGGAAAGCTGAACTACGTGAATCCGGAATATCCATCAAGCTTCACCGTTGGTGGTGATTTTGATTTCCTCGATCACGAGTACCTGATCAAGAAGATGGAGGAGGTTGATGAGATATTCCTGAAGCACGGTGCTCCTGATGAACTCTTTGGAACTGACAGAGATAAGGTCAACGAGTTTCTCAAAAGGGCGAACGCTGCTGGAATTGAGTTCGTACCGCTGAAGCAGAGGCATGTTGGGAGCGATGAGCTGCCCAAAGTTGTCAAGAGCATTGAGAGAAAACTGAAAAAGAGCGGGGTCAAGATCTACACCCGGAAAACTGTGGTGGACATAGATCCGGAAAGAAGGGTTGTGAGAACTGATAAGGGTGAGGAGCACGCATACGAGTACCTCATAATTGCTGTTGGGAGGAGCGGGGCAAACTGGCTTGAAACCTGGGCGAGAGAGTACGGGCTTTCGGTGGCTGAGAACTCGAAGGCAATTGATGTTGGTGTGAGAGTGGAGGTTCCGGCATCCATTATGGATGACATCACCTCAACGATCTACGATCCGAAGCTGAGGGTTATAACGAAAAGGCATGATGACTACATGCGAACCTTCTGCACATGTCCAAGGGGGTGGGTGATCAGGGAGGACTATGGTGATTTCTGCCTCGTTAACGGGCACAGCAAGGCCAGAGAGAAGAGCAGCAACACCAATTTTGCCCTTCTGGGCCACTACGAGTTCACTGAGCCCTTCGACGAGCCGAATGAGTGGGGGAGGGATCTTGCCAGAATCACGACAAAGCTCGGTGGTGGAAACCCGATAGTGCAGAGATTGAAGGATTTGAGGTTGGGTAGAAGAAGCACGGAGAGCAGGATAAGGAACAACAGGTTGGTGCAGCCCACGCTTAAAACCGCAATTCCCGGAGACATAAGTCTGGCCTATCCTGGGAGAGCGATAGACGACATCCTTGACGCCCTTGAGAGGCTTGACAGGGTTATACCGGGAGTGGCAGATGACTCAACTCTTCTCTACGCCCCTGAAGTCAAGTTCTACTCCCTGAAGCTGAAAGTGGATGAGTGGATGAGAACGAACATACCCTTCATCTACGCCATTGGTGATGGTGCTGGAGTGAGCAGGGGAATAGTCGGTGCTGCAGTTACTGGCCTAATTGCTGCGGAGAGTATTTTGAGTGAGAAGGGGCTAATGTAGGAGCTGGTACAGTGTTCTACGACATAAGGGAGGTTGAAACACAGTCACTGACAATTCAGCTTGAAAATGGAAGAGTTGAGAAGCCCAAATTTGACCACAGCACATCCAAGGGTTTTCGAGTCCTAAAAAATGGGTTTTGGGGCATTTTTGAAGGCAATGTTGATGACAATGAAGGGATAAAGCTGGCAGAAAGAAATGCGATTTTCAAAGCCGACTCAGCCGTGCTGGAGGAAGCTTCAAAGGGCAGGTTTGAGATGAGGGTTAAAAGAAAGCCGGAAGATGTGCCAATCGAGGAGAAGGTGGAGCTTTTAAGGGACCTTGAGCGGATAATAAGGGATGTATGCATAAGCACGAAGATCGTGTACCTTGAGAACAGGAGAATGTTTAGGTACAGGGACTCATGCGGGTCGGAGGTTGAATACATCATTTACCGCACAGGAGTTTCTATAACCGGCATTGGGAAGGGAAAAACCCTGCAGTTCTTTTCAAGGAGGCTGATGAAGGCTGGTGGTTTTGAGATTCTTGATAATGCAGCAGATAAAGCTGAAGAGGTAAGAGAGGTGCTGCCCAAGCTTGTTAATGCTGCAGCACCACCCTCTGGGGAGATGAAGGTCGTGATGGATCCAGGATTAGCTGGGGTTTTCATTCATGAAGCTTTCGGCCATGCCGTTGAGGCTGACCACGTTTTGCAGGGTGCGACGGTTCTGGATGGGAAAATCGGCGAGGTTGTGGCCGATGAGAGCGTTAACATCTACGATGATCCAACTCTGCCAGAGTTCGGTTTTTACCCCTTCGATGATGAGGGGATTAAGGCTGAGCGTAAGGCTATCGTCGAGAGAGGAGTTTTAAGGAGCTTTCTTCACAACAGGGAGACGGCAAAAAAGCTTGGAGGAAAACCGGGAAATGCAAGATCACAGGGAGTGGATGTGCCAATAGTCAGAATGAGCAACACCTTCCTGCAGCCCTCTGAGTACAGCTTTGATGAGCTTCTTGAGGAGTGCAGAAATGGTGTGTACTTGGTGGGTTCGAGGGGTGGAGAGACAAATCCTGCAACTGGATACTTCCACTTCAATGCTCAGTATGGTTACATCATCAGAAACGGGGAGATCTCCGAGATGGTAAGGGATGTGTCCTTAGCTGGAAACACCCTTGAAATACTGAGGAACATCAGAATTGGTAATGATCTGGACTTTGATCCCGGATTCTGCGGTAAGGCTGGTCAGCTCGTTCCGGTTTCCGATGGCTCTCCGCATGTTCTATGCTTGGCTACTGTGGGTGGGGCCTGATGGAGTGGGAGGTGTACGAGTACAGGATAAGGGGCATTTCAGCAGAAATTGAGTCTGGAAAGCTGAAAACCATAGAATCCTACGTGGAGTCTGGATACTCGGCCAGAGTCATCTTGAATGGAAGGGTTGGCTTCGCTTCTGCGTCCAGCAGGGAGAGGGCAATTGAAATGGCGGAGAGGATAGCCAGAGTGTCGGAGGATGAGCTGCCCGACTTTCCGACAGGCAAGTTTACGAAGGTTCATGACATCTATGATAAAAAGGTTGAGGAGGTAGATTCCGAGTTTCTGAAGGATGAGTACGAGCTTCTCATTTCCTCAGCCAGCAAAGCGAGGATATCCTCGGCATCCATTACCCATGAGGTTCACGAGGTGAGGATAACCAACTCTCTCGGCCTGGATTGTGGGGAAAAATCAACCCTCTCCTCCCTGATAGTTGAAGCTGTTTATGATGGTGGCAGTGCCTACGAGGTTGCTGAGAGCAGGAGAGCGGAGCTTGAAATAGAGAAAACTGTTAAAAAGGCTGAGGAGCTTGCAGTACAATCGTCTAACGCCGAAAAAATTGAAAGTGGAGTTTATGACGTCATTCTGGATCCGATAGCGGTACATCAGCTATTCTTCTACGCCCTCTACCCGTCGTTCTCGGCTGAGAACGTTGAGAAGGGGAGGAGCAGGATCAAAATTGGCGACAGGATCGGGAAGATCACGATGATCGATGATCCGACAGTAGAGGGAGGGTTGATGAGCTGCAGCTTTGACGATGAGGGTGTTAACAGCAGACGGACAGTGCTGGTTGAGGGTGGGGTGGTTAAGAGCTACTACACAGACTGGAAACACTCCAAGAAGTACGGGGTTACGGGAAATGGATTCAGGATGGAGGAGAACAGCTTTCCCTCACCACAGCCAAGCAATGTTGTTGTCAGGGCAGACAGGGCAGATGAGGATGGAAAATGCCTCAGGATTCATTCACTCATTGGCTCTCACACGGCAAATCCTATGAGCGGAGATTTCAGCTTGGAGTGCCTCAACGCCACTCTTAGAGAGAGGCCGGTTAAGGGGGCGATGATATACGGGAATATCTTTGAAATCCTCAAAAAACTTGAGGGGGAGCTTGGAGAAAAAAGGCAGGTTGAGAACACGATTACAGGCTCTTTAAGGTTTGGCGGGCTGAGGGTGGTGTGATGAAAAACATCATCGAGCTTGTCTCCTCGTCTCCCTGGTACAGGCTGATAGGAATGAAACCGAAGGTTGAAGGCGACAGAATCGTTGTCGAGCTGTCCTTAGACAGGGATAAACATCTTCAGGCTCTTGGACTGGTGCATGGTGGGGTGATAGCGAGCGTCCTTGACTCTGCAATTGGGCTGAACGTGAACAGGGAGCTTGCCAAGCTCGGGAAAACTGCGGTGACTGCTCAGCTGAACATCCACTACCTAAGGCCGGTCAGAGAGGGGAAGATCACAGGAACCGGAAAAATTTTGCACAAGGGTAGCAGAGTGGCGGTGGGATATGGAGAGGTGAGAAACGAGAAGGGAGAACTGGTTGCAACCGGGACAGCGACCTTCTACATCACCTCATGAGCTTTTAAGCTCTTTTGAAACCCTGTCAAGGTACTCCTTTATCCTTGCTACTGCCTGTGCGAGGATCTGTCTGTTGTCGTACTGCTCAAGTATGCTCTCAAGCCTATCTTTACTCCAGCTTTTCATCTCATTGGCCATCTCAACCATGTTCGGCAACGCTCTGGTTATGTTGTCAACTATGGTTATGTCCGCCATCCTCGCAGTTCTTGAGAGCGGGTTCAGGTCTATGGCTACAACTTTCTTGCCGTGCTTCTTCAGGATCTCACATCTATCACCGTCCTCCAGAGGAACAAGGACGACATCGGCGATGTATATTCCCCTGCTGTCAACGATCCTTCTTGCAGAGTCCAGCCCTTCAAGAACGGCATCACATGCTGCGAGAACCTCTATGCCGAACTGCTCCAAGTACTTCTTCATCCTTTCCACTCTCTCCGGGCTGTGGTGGAAGATGTTTATCTCCACCTTCGCGCCAACAGCATCAGCGAGCTCCTTAACCTCCTTCGGAACCAGAACGGCAACGTTACCGTTGACAGATATGACAGGATTCTTTGCGAGGAGCATTGCAGCAACGGCAGCTCTCTCAGCCTTCAAAGCGAAGTCTCTCGTTCTCTCGCCCAAAATGTAGTCGAAAGCCTCTCCCCTACCATGGGCTATCAGCCCCTGCATAGCGGTAACTCCAAGTTTAACGCCCTCAACGAGCTTCTCCCTCATCATCAGGGAAAGGTAGCGTGGGTGGCTTCTTGGTATCTCGGTCATTCCGTCACCCCGAGGAACTCGGCCAGCTCTTTAAGGGAAACAAACACGTAGTCGGCATACTGGATAAAAGATTTTGCCATCTCCCTGTTCCTCTCTGTGATTATGAGTGCTGTTTTCATTCCCGCCTGTTTGCCAGAGAGCATGTCAAAAAGGAAGTCTCCCACCATAAGTGCCCTTGACGGCTCAACGTCAAAGCTCCTCAGCACGAGCTTCAGAGGTTCGGGAGATGGCTTTGGTGGTGCATCCTCCCTCCCAATGATGAAGTCCAGCTTGAATCCCAGTCTTTTTGCTACTATCTCCACACTCCTTCTGCTGTTTCTCGTCACAACCCCTCTAACAGCTTTACCATCCAGACGCTCAAGAAGTTCCTTGGCGTAGAAGGCGGGTTTTGCCGACACAGCACTCTTGATTTCGTAATCCTCAAGCACCTTCATCATCTCTTCTCTTCTTTCGACGTCCTCCTCAGCCATTATTGCCTCCAGTATGAACCTGTCCTTTATCCCGAGCCTGTCTCTTATCTCATCAAAGGGTATGTTCAGCTCAATCAGCGTTCCGTCGAGGTCAAAGGCTATCAGCTCATACATTCTCGATCATGTTCCTGTACCGCTTTGCCTCCTTCCTCGGATCGTCTGCAGCATATATCCCTCTGCCGACTATTATCCCGTCAGCGTACTTCAGCGCCTCAATACTGCCACCCTGAGCACCGATTCCAGGACAGAGGATCTCCATGTTGTTTGCGGCTTTCCTTATCTCTGCAAGCCTGTCGATTCTGGTGGATGGTGCGATCAGGCCATGGCATCCAAGCCTCCTTGCCATCTCAACGATCTTCAGCGAGACTCTGGACATGAACTCCTCCCCACCCGGACTGCTCAGCTCTGTAACAACGTAAACTTTACCCTCATGCTCTTCAGCAACCTCGACAACAGCTCTTACAGTATCACTGCCCGTAAAGCCGTGAACTATCACAGCACTCGTCCCCTTCTCAAAGGCAATTCTGGCTATTAGCGAGCTTGTGTATGGAATGTCGGCGATCTTAAAGTCTGCTATAACTGGTCCGATCTCTGCAAGCCTCTCTATTATCTCAACTCCTGCGGAGAGCACGAGGGGGTAGTTTACCTTTATGGCGTCGATGAGATCGGAAACCTCCTTGGCGAGGTTTACAGCCCTTTCCGCATCCATGACATCCAAGGCGAGCACGAGTTTTTTCATCAACTCAGCTAAAAAAAGGAAAAATTAAACTTTCCGGTTACATCTTCCTGCTTATCTCTGCACTCTCTGCAATACCGATTCCAAAGAATACGAGGTCCTTGAAATCTGCATACGATGTGGTTTTTGTGGGTGACTTCAGCATCAGATGAAGAAGTTCTTAGAAAGGCAGAAGAAGCAGGATCCTAATCACAGAAGATAAGGATTTTGGTGAGCTGGTTTTTAGATTGCAAAGACCATCAAAGGGCGTAATACTTTTAAGAACTTCAACGAGTGATCCTGTGAGAAGATTTAAGCTATTGGAGAGAGTTCTGAAGTCCACTGAAGTGGAAGGCAAGTTCGTTGTTGTGAGAGATTATGCTTTAAAAATTCGTAAGATTTATAATGCGGATTCGGCATGATCAGATTTGACTATTTGTTGCGTTTATTTGTTGACCCGCAGGCGTCCAAATCTCACGATTACGTTTCCAACCCCATGTACTACTTGATTTAACTTTAAAAACTGTACCCACTGTCACAAGGGTAGCGTTTCAATGAACCTGAGCCTCTTCGGTATGGGTGGATGTGTGGAGAGGAACTCCTGGATTGGTGACACCTTCTCGTTTTTCAGTCTCTCTATGTCCATCCTGCTTATGGGTTCTGCAACTGCATTGACGAGAGCGTAGATGAAGAGAGTCCTGAACTTGCTGTCGGCGATGGCATCCATGTATCTCGGATAGCGGTAGTAGAAGAGGTGTATCTTGGCCAAGCTCCTCTGCATCGCATCCTTCCCTGCAACTCTCACACCCTCAAAGTCAGCGTAGTACTCTCTCAACCTGCTGAAAGCCAGAACGAGAATCTGGATCAGGAAGGACACGAAGACTGCTGCAAATCCCACTGCAGCGAGCTGCATTCCTCGCCTGTCATCTCTGAAGGACTCGTGGATGAGAGCATATCCCAGATAGAATATTATCGAGGGCAGCAGCCCGAAAAACAGCATTACGAGGTTGTCCTTGTGCCTGTGATGTCCAAGTTCATGCCCAATCACAGCCTCAAGCTCATCCTGACTGAGCATGCTCAGCAGCGAGTCTGACACTGCCACATACTTCCCCGAAATTATATTCCCATAGGCGAAGGCGTTTGGCGGTCCTGAGACGACTACAGCTTTTGGCGCCCTCATCCCCATCCTTCTCGCAACACTGTTAACGACAAGCTGCAGTCTTTCGTCCCTTCTGGCCGAGAAGCTAAGGTTGATCATGAAGGGCGAGATCAGGTACATGAGCAGGTTTACAATGAGCAAAAAGATGATGAGGCCGTAGATGCTTACGTAGTATCCTGCAAACAGCAGGATGAAGTGTATGACTCCTGCAGAGATGCCGAGGATCAGCACTGACAGCAGGAGCATGGATGTAAAGAGTGAGAACTTTCCAGAAACTTTTCCGGCAACCTTAGGGGCTACTGTGGTGGCTAACAGCAGCATGAGGAAATATCCTGCCGTTGCCAGCATCATGTATATCGGATCGAAGAAGATCAGCATATTAGTTGATCAACCATCGAATTAAAAAAATTCGTGCAAAAAGATTTTAAACTGAGTTATCGAACAGATGTTCGATGAAGGTGCTGGAGGGTTTAATTGTTATAGCTGCCATGCTCCTACCATTTATTGCGATAAAAAGTTATGATCTTACCACCTACATCTACTGGTGTGCCGTAACTGCTGCATATCTGGCATACATAACCCTGTCAAGGTGGTAGCATGGATGGAATGCTGTACGCATTTGTTGGCTACGCTGCTGTTGGCACGATCATTGCACTCCTGGCGATGAGAGGTGTAAGGACTCAGGAGGAGTACTACATAGCCGGAAGGAGGGTTAGCGGAATCATCTCTGCATTGACCTATGCGGCCACAACTTACTCTGCCTTCATGATGGTTGGGCTTGTTGGGTTGAGTTATGCAACGGGTGTGGGTGCTCTGGGCTTTGAACTGTTCTACCTCGTCGGCACACTGTTTTTGCTGTCCTACTACGCTCCCAGGGTATGGGAGATGGCCAAGGAGAGGGGCTACATAACGCCGGGAGACATGATGGCCGAGCGTTATGGGAGGGCAGTTTCCAGAATCATGGCAGTTGTGGTTTCAGTGGCTTTAATACCTTACATCTCGGTTCAGCTCATAGGAGTAAGCCTGATTTTGGAAAAAACTTCAGCAATCAGCTTTGAATATGGCGTGCTGATGTCTGCAATTCTCATCTCCCTGTGGGCCTTCCTTGGCGGTCTCAGGGGTGTGGCGTGGACCGATGCGGTTCAGGGAGTCTTCATGCTCATGATGGCAGTTGTGGTGGTTCTGCAGGTCTCAGATTTCAGCTCTCTCAATGAGATTCCGAGGCTGGGCGATCTGCTTATTGTGCCAAACAGGATCTGGACACCTATGAAGTTCTTGGCTTTGACTGTGCCCTGGTTCTTCTTTGCTCTAACCAATCCACAGGTTTTTCAGCGTCTGTACATTCCAAAGGACAGGAGCTCGCTTAGGAGGATGGTGATCCTGTTTGGGTTCTTTGGGCTGATCTACACAATTCTCGTAACTTTCCTTGGTCTTGAACTCAGGGTTCTTACGGAGATCGGAAAGTTTCCAGCTGTGAGTGACAGAGATGCCGTAACTCCCACTCTGCTGAGCTTGCTCCCATCCTGGATGACCATAGCCCTCTCAATCAGTATCTTTGCTGCAGCAATCACAACAGCCAACTCGATCGTCTTAACTCTCTCTTCAATGATATCGAGGGACCTTTTCGGGAGCGAAAATGTTGGGGTTGGGAGAATGCTGATAGTCATCCTTACAGCTGCAATAGCTGTCTTCGCCTCAAAACGTCCAAGCTACATCGTTGAGCTTGCGGTTTTGAGTTCAACAATCCTCCTCTGCCAGCTCCCATTAATTCTGGGAGTATTCCACTTCAAAAGAGGTGGTAAGTTCTCGGCAATTGCAGCACTTATACTTGGCTCCACAACGGCAGTACTGCTAAGCTACCTCTCCCTGACACCCCTTGGGATCCCAATAGCGGTGTGGACCCTTCTGGTGTCTTTCGGTGTGTTCTTTGCCCTGTCACTGCTTGAACCTGGTTCTGAGCAGCCAGCCAGCAGCAGTTAAAGCAGCAGTTAAACGTGGGACTTCCAGGCCTTTGGATAGACACCCCTCTCCATCACAACCCTCTGAATGTCTGCAGCTATTCCCTTTTTCAGTCTGAAGATATCCTCGGCATTCATTAAAGCTCTGCCTATCGCCACAAGCTCGTTTTTGAGCGTGAAGATGGCAACAGTATTGTCCTTTTTGACAGTCTTCTCCACATACGCCACTCCCCTCACAGACAGGTTGGCACCGTGGCATATCGCATCCACTGCTGTGTCCTTGATCACTATCTTTGGCAGATCCGCTATAGCCATTTCCATCGGCTTTATGATCTCCCTCAAGTATTTCTCCTCCCCCTCCTCCTTCCAGAAAACGTAGGCGTCAAGCAGATCATGCAGAGTGTAGCACATCTCCTCCCCAAACCTGCCCGTTCTCGTCCTCCTAAGCTCCTGCATGTGTGCCCCACTTCCAAGCACCTCGCCGATATCCCTGCACAGCTTTCTTATGTACGTTCCCGACTCGGTGACAACCCTGAAGAGCACGTCCCGCCCCTCCATTTCCAGAATCTCGATGCTGTATATCTCCCTGATCCTGAGCTTTTTCTTAACTGCGGACTTCAGAGGGGGGCGCTGGTATATCCTGCCGACAAACATCCTCATAACCCTCTCAACATCCTCAGGTCTTGCATCTCCGTGCAACCTCATGAGGCAGACGTACTCTTTCCCAGACTCCTGCAGGAACTTAACGAGCTTTGTTGCCGTTTCGATGAAAATGGGCAGCACGCCGGTAACTCTTGGATCCAGAGTTCCGGCATGCCCTGTCTTCTTCACGTTCAGAATTTTTCTGACCCAAACCACCACTTCGTGGCTGCTCGGTCCCATTGGCTTGTCTATGCAGACAAAGCCCTTCTTGATGTACTCCTCCATCGGCCTCCTGGTTGGGTAGCAGCCGTACTCCTCGCTCGTTACGGCCTCATCCTTGATGTAGAAGTTCTCCAGCTCCACATCCAGAAAGAGGTTCTGGGCTTTTTAACACTTTGCTCAAACAGGCTTAACTCTGCCCCACTTTTCAAGTGCCCTCGCCAGCTCTTTATGAGTTTCGGCATACTCCTCAAGTGGTATCCCCTGTGCTATCGCATCCAGAGCCTGTCTCACAGCTTTTGCCCCAGCCAACGGCCCGTCGGGATGTCCGAGGGTTCCACCACCAACCTGAAGCACGATGTCTTTGCCGAGAGCCTCAATTACGGGCTCCAAGTTGCCCGGATGCAGCCCACCAGAAGATACCGGGATTGCCGGCTTTATGTGGTGGAACTCCTGCCTCATGTGGTAGATGTCCTCACTTTCGGGCTCATATGTTTTCTCGCTAAAAACCCTTGCATACTGCACAACTTCCCACTTGCTGCCCTCAAGCTTCCCGGCTCCGGCAGTGCCGACATGAAGCTGATCTATGCCGATAATGCGGTAAAGTTTGGCGAGCACGAACATGGATATTCCGTGATGGGGGTTTCTGGTAAAGGCAGCATGCATGGCTCTATGGCCGTGAATCGCCAGACCATAATCGCTGGCGAGGTCTCTTATGTACTCCAAAGCCCCCCACCCCGTTATGACGACATCCACCATGACGTGAGGGTTGTTGTAGTCTGCAATCAGCTTCAGCCTCCTCTCCATTTCTCTCACATCGGACGTTATGTTGGCGAACCACGACTTTCTCTCTCCAGTCTCCCTCTCGACTTTCTCTATGGTTCTCATGATGCTCTCGGCCCTCTTCTCGAACTTGCAATAGCTGGGGCTGGTGAGATTTTCATCGTCCTTTATGTAGTCCATTCCTCCGCTCAGCAGTTCGTAGCTCAGCTTCTCAACCTCCTCGGGCGAGTATCCAACCTTGGGTTTTGGCACAGTCCCTACAATGGGTCTGTCTTTAACACCAAATATCTTTTTAACCTCTTTGCCCTTGGACGGCCCCTTAAAGTCCTTCAGAAAGCCTTCCGGCAGGTAGATATCCTCCAGTCTTAATCCCGCCACCCTCTTCATCCCGAACACGTTGCCTGCAATGGAGGCAAGCAGTCCCGGCATGTTATGGCCTTCAAACAGCTCAACTGGATAGGCGATCTTCACGATCCATGATCCGTTTACTTCAGCAAAGCTGTAGGCCCTGGCTGAAAGCCCGTCCACCCTTTTTTCATCGTACCATCCATAGAGGCTTGTCCACGTTCCAGTGCTGCTCTCAGCCGCAACGGCTCCGGCAACATCCTCTATGCTGAATCCCTCCGCAGGTTTCATGCGGAAAACAGCAACAATCTCTCTGCTAAGATCTGGCTCATAGCTTGGATCGACATACCTGCTGTAGATCTCAAACTCCATGTTCGAAATCTTATCCGGCCTAAAATAGTTTTGCTTGTTGCCATCAAAATTCCAACAAAGCTTAAGGATTTCCTCAAAGAGGTTGAGTGAATGATTGCCGAACTGTCATACGATAGGGGCACGGTAATTGTGAGGGGTGATGTTCACGTTCCCCATGCCAAGTACGATTCAAGAGCAGGAGTTTACAGGGCAATGGCCTACCGTTATCGGGATATCATCGAATTCTTCGAGAAAAATGGGGTTGATTACGTGGATAAAGTTCTCGATCCTGTCCCATGCCCCCTCTTCAACGCTGAAATAGACCTAAGGGATTATCAGGAGAAGGCCTTGGAGAGCTGGTTGATCGACAAGAGGGGTTGCATAGTGCTTCCCACAGGTAGTGGTAAAACCCATGTTGCGATTGCAGCCATAAACGAGATCTCGGCCTCCACGCTGGTTGTTGTACCAACCCTCGATCTGGTGGATCAGTGGAAGGAAAAGCTGAGGATCTTTGGAGATTATGTGGGGGAGTTTTCTGGCAGAAGCAAGGAGATAAAGCCAATCACAGTTGCCACCTACGATTCGGCCTACATCAACGCTGAGAAGCTTGGAAACAAGTTCGTTCTCCTGGTCTTTGATGAGGTGCACCATCTGCCCGGAGAGTCCTACATCCAGATCGCAGAGATGAGCGCTGCACCCTACAGGCTTGGCCTAACAGCAACCTACGAGAGAGAGGATGGAAGGCACAGGCTTTTGCCCGAGGTGGTTGGGGGTAAGGTGTTCGAGCTAATGCCCGACGACCTTGTTGGAAAGCACCTTGCCAGATACACGATAAAGAGGGTTTACGTTCCGCTGGCTGATGATGAGAGGGTAGAGTACGAGAAGAGGGCGAAGATTTTCCGCAGCTATCTGAGAGCGAGGGGGATCACACTGAAGAGAGTTGAGGACTTCCACAAGGTTGTGATGGCCACCGGATACGATGAGAAAGCCTATGAGGCGCTGAGGGCATGGGATGAGGCGAGAAAAATCGCCTTCAATTCCAAAAACAAGATACGGAAGCTGAGGGAGATTCTTGAGAGGCACAGAAAAGACAGGATAATAATCTTCACCCGCCACAACGAGCTTGTTTACAGGATATCAAAGCTCTTCCTGATCCCGGCAATCACCTACAGAACACCCAAGGAGGAGAGGAGGGAGATTCTTGAGGGTTTCAGGAGGGGAAGGTTCAGGGCAATAGTGAGCAGTCAGGTTCTCGATGAGGGAATAGACGTTCCGGATGCGAACGTTGGGATAATAATGAGCGGGAGCGGGAGTGTCAGGGAATACATTCAGAGATTGGGCAGGATTCTGAGACCATCAAAGGGCAAGAAGGCCGTGCTTTACGAGCTGATTTCGAGCGGTACGGGGGAGGTTGGCACTGCGAGGAGGAGGAGAAATGCTGCCAAAAGAACTGCTTGATGTTAGAAGAGTTAAGGGAAAGATAATGCCGAAGTTTGCTGCTGAGGATGATTACGAACTCGCAGAGAGGATTCTCGCACTTTTCCGTGCTGGTGTTGGGAAGAAGTATGGTGCTGTAGCTGCGAAGCTGAAAGAGCTGGAAAATGCGAGGAACTTCAGGAAGGTGAGAGGTTTTGCAAGGGTTCTGGAGAACTACTGTGTTGAGAAGGCCTGTATTTTTGGCGTTGACTCGGAGCTTGAGCCATATCATGTCAGAATGCTCCTTTTTGAGAAGGGCTTTGTGACGTCAAAGAAAGAGAGGGACAGGGTTATAGAGTATGCGGCGAGGTACTTCAGAACGACTCCAGAAACGATAGAGAGGGCGATGTACGCTGACAGAGAGGAAGAGCTGATTCTCTCTCATTTCCAGCCCATAGCTCCAGATGAGCTGCTGAAGCTGTACAATCTCTCCCTTCTTCAGACAACACTTTTCAACGCCCTACGTCTGAAGTTCTGGATATCAAACAATCACAAGCAGGTATTCGGGGCTATCAAAAGGCTTGGGCTAATGTACGAGCTTTATGAGGAGAATGGAAGGCTGATGGTTGAGGTTACAGGTGCTGCAAGCATGCTGAAGATGACCCGAAAGTACGGCACAGCCTTTGCAAAGCTTATCCCCTACATCCTTAGTGCGGAGAACTGGTACATGCAGGCTGAAATTGTTGAGGGGGACAGGCTGTACATCATGGAGCTGGATGACAGGATGAGGGACATTTTCCCGCAAAAAGAGGAGAGGATAGACTACGACTCGTCACTGGAGGAGGAGTTTGCCCGAAAGATGAGGATGCTCGGATACGAGGTTGAGAGGGAGCCTGACGTCATAAAGGCGGGCAGATACGCTTTCATTCCGGACTTCGCCATAAAGGTGGGGGACAGAAAAGTGTACGTGGAGATAGTGGGCTTCTGGACTGAAGAGTATTTGAAAAAGAAGGTTGAGAAGATCAAGAGCAGCAATGCACCACTGGTGGTTCTGGCGAGGGAGGACTTTGGCGCTGGTAAGGCTTTGCCAAACGTGATACTCTTTTCCTCACGAATTCCGTATGGAGATGTTATAAGGGCTTTGAAAAAGTACAGGAGAGTTGAGGTCGGAGGAGACATCGTCGAGGTTGAGGGGCTTGGAAATGATATCGATACCTCCAATTACGTTCTGGCCGGGAAGTATGCGATAAAAAGGGAGCTCTTTGAGAAGGTAAAGAGCGAGCTCGAATCCAGCAACCCAAAAACGCTTGAGGAGGCTAAGAGCATACTTGGGAAGTACAACCTGGGCGAGAGCGCACTTACAGCTTTCGGCTACAGGGTGAGGTGGATTGGTTTAGGGGAGGCGATTTTGGAAAAGGAGGATTAATCCTCAATCCTTAACCCTTAGCCCATGCTCACCCTCTCAACGTACCTTCCCCTCTCCTCTATCTCCTTTGCCCTCTCTATAACTTCCGGGTTGCCCCCTTCCTCTAAGTATCCCTCAATGAAAGCTTCTCTGAGCCTTTCCCAGCCATCGAAGCTTGCTTTAAGCGATTCGAAGTAAACGTGCACGTCCACTCCCATCGGCTCAACCTTGTTGTCGAAGAAGGAGAGGCCAAAGTCAACGAAGTAGATTCTGCCGTTGCTCTCTATCATGTTCATCGGCGTTATGTCCCCATGGATTATCCCACCCGAATGCAGCTTTGCAACCATCTTCCCGACTTCCTTGCTTATTCTCTCGCTCATGCAGTCCTTAACAGCTTTTCCCTTTATCCTCTCCATAACTATGGTGTCATCATAAACATCCAAAACGATTGGCGTGGGAACACCCAGTCTTCTGGCTTGGGAGATTATCCTCGCCTCGGTCCTTGTTCTCCTGAACCTAAGCATCTCGTCCAGTTCTTTAACTCTGTATCTCTTCGGCCTTCTTTTCTTGATCACGATATCGTCGAGAATTCTCACCTCAGCCTCTCCACCGAGATATATCATCACAGGAATTTGGTTGACCTTTTAAATGTTTTTCACCGCACACCTAACGCACTCGCAGAGTTCGGGTATCTTGGATATCTCAAATCCCTCTCTGCAAACGATGGTAGGCGTTTTTGTTCCAGAGAGGATCTTGGAGCACTCATCCTTGCGGAGAGCCCTTCTGATCCCACTCTCTTTCCCCAGTCCAACAACCACAAGATGGGGGGCCAAAACCTTTTCAAGCTTGGAAACTTCATCGGCAACAGGCCCGAAGATAATCTTTACTTGCTTCACCTTCATCCTGCAGCTTTCAAGCCTCTTCTTTGCCTCATCTACGATCTCGGATGCAACCAGCCCCTCTTTCGCGAAAACCTCCGACTCTTGTTTGTGGGGTAAAACTCTGACCTTGGATCTGTAGAGCATGTAAACATCACAGCTAAGTCCAGATTTGCCCATAAACTCAAGAACATCAACCGCCACCCTTCCATTCTCGCTGCTGTCGAACACTAAGATCACTCTCATCTCTCACACCGCTGTAATGCCTACCAGGCACATATATTTAAAAATAGATTTCAAACAAATAAATACCTTGCTGTATCAGTCCTGAAAGGCCCCCTCCAACCCCTCTCTCCACTGCTGAAGCCAGAGCCTGAGTTTCGATATCGGGCCGAGGTTGACATGGTAAATGTTAAGGATGCCGAGAATTTCGCCCTTCTTTACCCGACCATCGAGGACCGGCAGGAAAACCACCTTTCTGACGGTCCTGTCCTCATCTTCAACCTTTTTGGGTGGCCCGTGGAGATAGACATCCAAAAAAGCACCAAAGGCATGCCTCATTATGCTGAAGGGATAGGTAATCGTATTCTTTGGCAGTCTGACGGGTTCTATTGAGATTACGCAGGGTTCTCCCCTCTTTATCTCTCTGTCTTCCTTGGAGATTATAAGCTCCCACCTCGCATCATGACTCAGCCTGTAAACGAAAGGTTCGACGATTATTTCCTTCCGAACTATACCCTCTCCACTCCTGTAAACCAGCCCAACCTTCTCGGGCTTCTTTTCAATCGGTGCGGTCTTTGTGTTTTTCAGACCGACATAGTAAACGTTTATAACCCCCAGAAGGTCTCCTTCCTCAATCACACCGTCAGAAACTGGTAAAAAGATAGCCTGTCTGATTGTTTTACTCTCCTCAACTTTCGACGGCTTCCCGAGCTCGACGAGATCCACAAGGCTTCCGTATGCGTTGAATGTAACACCCATTGGGACGATGACAGTGTTGGGTGGGAGGTTTATCTCCTTGATCTTTACCCTCACCACCTCTCCCTTTCTGACTTTGACGGTCTCAGCAGCAATTACAGTTTCCCACACACCGATGAAGCTCGTCGTGTACCAGAACACTTCAGTCGTGTACTTCTCCCTGAATACGTTTCCGTTGTCTCTCCAGGTCAAATTTGCCTCTGTAATCTCCTCCCTGAGCTCTACTCTGGGCGTCTTCAGCTTTATAAGTCTTGAAAGCAGGCCTGTGCGCACAAAAACAACATTCAGCACGCCTACAAGGTCACCCTCCTTTACCTCACCGGAGTCAACGGGAAGAAACAGGACGTGACGGATGCATTTCTCGTCTTCAACCCTTCCTGGCACTCCACACTCAACCACGTCAATTACCGTGCCCAGTGCATGGCGCATTATGTGCAGTGGTCCAACAATCGTATTCTCAGGAACCTCAACAGTCTTGATTTTGATTATCGTTGGCTCCCCCTTCTCAACACATACCTCCTCATCGGCAATAAGGGTTTTCCACTGGGTTACAGGAGCCATCTTGTAGCCGAAGGGTGCGAGTTCAACGTCAATCTCCTCAATTTTTCCACCGATGGTGTCCTCCCAGTAGGTCATTTTTACTTTCATGCCCGAATAAAAAACAATTAAGAGTCATAAATTTTTTTCGGTTATCCTTGTGATTTTTCGAAACAATTAGATTGTTCCAGAAATTGCCGAATTCGGGTCAATTTCGATATCTTTATTAACTTTCTTCAAGCCGAAGATTTTGATAAAATCGAAATACCGCTTAGGTGTTCGCTATGGCTGGCGAGATACTCGTTATAGGGGGAGGAATAGCAGGTTTAACCGCTGCGATAGAAGCTGCTGAAACCGGCTATGATGTGATTCTCGTGGAAAAAAGCCCTTATCTTGGTGGCAGGGTTTCACAGCTGAACAAGTACTTTCCAAAGCTCTGTCCACCTTTTTGTGGCCTGGAGATCTTCTACAGGAGGATGAAGAGCACGCCGAAGCTGAAGTACTTTACGAATGCAGAGGTGCTGGAGATTAGCGGAGAGGAAGGCAACTTCACTGTGAAGGTGAAGCTGAAGCCGATGTACGTCAACGACAACTGTACAGCATGTGGAGCGTGCAGAGAGGTTTGCCCTGTCGAAGCTCCCGATGACTACAACTTTGGCCTCAAAAAGAAGAAGGCGATAGACCTTCCCAACATTATGGTGATGCCCTTCCAGTACTACATCGATGACAGATACTGCACAAAATGCGGTGAGTGTGTTGCAGCATGCAAGTACAACGCCATAAATCTGGATGAGGAGGAGAAGGAGATAACCCTGAACGTGTCAGCGATTATCGTTGCAACCGGCTGGAAGCCCTACGATGCTACAAAGCTCGACAACCTTGGCTACGGGAAGTACAAGAATGTTATAACGAACATGGAGATGGAGAGGCTGGCAGCGATCAACGGTCCAACGAATGGTAAGATTCAGACCATGGATGGGAGGCCAATTGAGAGCATTGCCTTCGTGCAGTGTGCTGGCAGCAGGGATGAGAACCACCTACCATACTGCTCTGCTGTATGCTGCCTGGCCAGCCTCAAGCAGGCGACATATGTTAGAGAGCAGTATCCGGATGCGAAGATCTACATCTTCTACATTGACATCAGAGCCTTTGGAAGGTACGAGGACTTCTTTGCAAAGGTTAAGGCCGATGAGAAGGTGGAGCTGATAAAGGGGAAGGTTGCGAAGGTTGAGGAGAATAACGGAAAGCTTGTGGTTACTGCCGAGGACACGCTAACAGGAGAGAAATCAAAGAGAGAGGTGGATATGGTGGTTCTCGCTACGGGCATGCAACCAGCGTTGGAGCCAGTTCCGGGCTTGGAAGTGGACGAGTACGGGTTCGTAAAGCCAAAGCCGGGCATAATCCCTGCTGGAGTGGCAGCGATGCCAATGGATGTCGCATCTGCAAACGAAAGTGCAACAGGGGCAGCGTTAAAGGCGATCCAGATAGCGAGGAGGTGAAAGGATGGAGAAGGTTGGTGTTTACATCTGTTCCGGCTGTGATATTGATAAGCTCGATATCAAGAGGCTGAAGAACGTCGTCAGCGAGGAGTTCGGACTTGAGGCAAAGGTCCATCCACATCTCTGCTCCAGGGAGGGTCTGGAGCTGATAAAGGCCGATCTCAACGAGCTGGACGCTGTTGTTATCGCTGCATGCTCACCCCGTGTCAAAACCGCAGTTTTCACCTTTGATGGGAAGTATGTGGAGAGGGCAAACCTGAGAGAGGGCGTGGTGTGGAGTCACGATATCGATGATCACGCCCAGGAGCTTGCTGAAGACTACCTCAGAATTGCGATTACAAAGGCTCAGAAGGCCGAGAAACCAGAGCCGTACATAGAGGAGGTTTCCAAAGACATTCTGGTCGTTGGTGGAGGTGTTACTGGATTAACAGCAGCTCTGGAAATTGCAAAGGCGGGATACAAGGCTGTACTGGTTGAGAAGGAAGCTGAACTCGGTGGTTGGGTTGCGAAGTACTACAAAACACTGCCCGTCTCACAGCCCTTCACGACGATTGAAGAGCCGGTTGTGTTCAAGCTAATTGATGAGGTTAAGGAGAATGAGAACATTCAGGTTTACACCTCAGCCACGATTGAGTCAATAAGCGGCCAGCCAGGAATGTTCGATGTGAAGCTGAGTGTTAATGGGGAGAGTGTGGAGTTCAGGGTTGGTGGTATTGTCGTTGCAACCGGCTGGAAGCCCTACGACGCCACAAAGCTCGACAACCTTGGATATGGCAAGTATCCGGATGTTGTGACAAATCTCGAATTCGAGGAGATGGCAAAGGAAGGAAAGATTCTCAGAAAATCGGATGGAAAGGAGGCGAAGAGCGTCGTGTTTGTTCAGTGCGCTGGCAGCAGGGATGAGAACCACCTGCCGTATTGCTCTTCAGTCTGCTGTCTTGTGAGCCTCAAGCAGGCAAAGTACGTGAGGGAGCTTGCAGATGGCTACGCCTTCATAGTCTATAAAGACATGAGAACCCCCGGTGTCTGGGAGGACTTCTACAAGGAAGTGCAGCAGGATGAGGGCATATTCCTGACCAAGGGTGAGGTCAAGGAGATCAGAGAGGAGAACGGGAAGATGGTTGTAGAAGTTACGAACACACTGCTTGGGGAGGACGTGGCAATAAAGGCCGACTTGGTTGTTCTTGCAACTGGAATGGTCTCAACCCTCAAGGGGTTGTACACTGTAAAGGAGGAGTTCCCGGATGAGAAAACTGTACCATACAAGCACGTTTTAGAGCCAACGATGATAAAATCTGAGGAGGAGGTTGAGGCGATAAAGCAGGCCGGACACATTCTGAACCTGCAGTACAGACAGGGTCCTGAGCTGCCAACGCTGAAGTATGGTTTCCCCGATTCCAACTACATATGCTTCCCCTACGAGAGCCGCAGAGTTGGCATATACGCTGCCGGAGCTGTCAGGGCACCAATGGAGATAGCGTCATGCATGGACGATGCGAGAGGGGCTGCGTTGAAGGCAATTCAGGCTGTCGAGCTTGTATCAGAGGGCAAGACGACCTTCCCGAGAACAGGAGACATAGACTTCCCGAACTTCTTCCTGCAGCGCTGCACGCAGTGCAAGCGCTGTACTGAAGAGTGTCCCTTCGGTGCTCTGGATGAGGATGAGAAAGGAACTCCAATGCCCAACCCGCTGAGGTGCAGAAGATGCGGTATATGCTTTGGAGCCTGCCCTGAGAGAATCATCAGCTTCAAGACGTACAGCATCGACCAGATGGCCTCGGCAATTAAGTCAATTTACGTGCCCGATCCAAACTGGGATGAGGGGGCAGAGGATAAGTTCCGCTTCATAGTCTTTGCCTGCGAAAACGACGCTCTTCCAGCTCTGGACATGGCCGCCCTCAATGGACTGAAGTACAGCCCGCTCGTAAGAGTGATTCCGGTCAGGTGCCTTGGATCTGTAAACACAGTGTTCATAGCCGATGCTCTCTCAAAGGGTATTGACGGCATACTGCTGATAGGCTGCAAGTATGGCGAAGACTATCAGTGCCACTTCATCAGGGGTAGCGAGCTTGCAAACAGGAGGATGGAGAATGTAGCTGAGACGCTTGAAAGGCTGATGCTCGAACCTGAGAGAGTGCAGGTTGTGGAGATATCAATAAACGAGTGGGACAAGATACCCGAGATAATCAACAACTTCGTCAACCAGATCATGGAGATTGGTGCGAACCCGTACAAGGGGTTCTGAGTATGGAAGTCAGCGTGGAGTTTGTTAGAGATGTTGTGGAGTTTGGAGGGAAAACGCTCAAGAAATGCTACCAGTGTGCCACATGCAGCGTAATCTGCCCACAAAGCCCGGACGAGCAGCCTTTCCCAAGGAAGGAGATGATATGGGCACAGTGGGGAGCAAGAGACAAGCTGCTGAAAGACGCAGACATATGGCTCTGCCATCAGTGCAATGACTGCAGTGAGTACTGCCCCAGAGGTACCAAGCCGGGAGAGGTGCTGGGAGCGATAAGGGCGAAAGTAATTCAGGAGTTTGCCTTCCCATCCTTTTTTGCCAAACTGCTGATGAGACCATCAGGCATTGTGGTGTACTTCGGCATCCCGATTTTTCTGACCCTACTGTATCTCGCACTCTTTAACCCGGCAATACCGGAGGGGGAGGTAGTCATAGGCAACTTCATCCCCCACCTGCACGTGGAGCTTGCAGGCTTTGCAGTGGGGGCGTGGGTTCTGCTGGTGACAGCCATCGGGGCCTTCAGGTTCTGGACGGCAATTAACTCTGAGGTGTCCAAGGTCTATGAGTACGAGCTGAAAGATGAATTCAAAGTTCTGAAGGCCAGTCCAAGATTCATTGAGTGCCTGTTCTGGGCGATAGTCGATGTTCTGAAGCACTCCCGCTTCTCGGAGTGCGGCACTTCAAAGTACCGCTACTATGCGCACTTCATGATCTTCTGGGGCTTTGTTGTTCTCGGCATTGCAACGCTTGGGGACATAATCTACCTCTACGGCCTTGGCGTTGAAGAACTTGCCCTGCCAATAAGCGATCCTGTAAAGCTTCTCGGCAACCTTGGCGCTGCACTGCTCGTAATCGGATCAGGGTGGGCGATCGTCGCAAGGTTCAGCGATGAAAGAATCGGATATGGTACGTACTTCGACTGGCTTTTCCTCGCAACGATCTTCGGTGTTGGTATCAGCGGTATAGCTGTTGAGCTGCTGAGATACGCTGGGAGCGTGGTGGCATACTTTGCCTACCTTGCCCACTTGGTGCTCGTTTTTGCGCTCTTGGCCTACGCACCCTACTCCAAGTTTGCCCACCTCATCTACCGAACTCTCGCCTACACCTGGGCCAAAAGCGTTGGTAGAGAACCCTCCAAATAGTTTTAAACTCCCATTTTTTAGAGTTCACATGGACCTTAAAGATATCCGGGAGACTATCAGGAAAAAATACCATCACCTTGATGTGAAAAGCGGACCGCTATTTCTGCTTGCTGTGCTATTTGAGGAGGTTGGCGAGCTTGCAGAGGCTGTGCGGAAAAATGAGATTGAAAGCATTGAGGAAGAGCTTGCAGACGTTCTTTTCATGGTTCTGAGCCTGTCCAACTTGTTTAATGTCAGCCCAGAGAAACGTTTAATTGAGAAGTACATAATGGATGATCCAAGCGGCAGGTGGGATCTGCCTGAGGATCAGCACAACTTGTAATTTTGTAAGAAAAACATATATTGTGCTGTAAATATACCTGCATTTAATGAAGAATCACTACGACATCCTGAGGTCCTACATTAAAGACGCGGATCTGCTGGACGAGTTCGAACTTGGGGATGGGTACACCATCTTGGATGAGTACTGGATACAGGAACCCTTCATGAAGGCTGTTGTTGCCGAGAACGAGAGCGAGTACAGAAACTATTACTATGTACTCGAACCCTCTGTAAGTGTTGAGGAATCACAGATAATCTCCGCCGTATTTTCAGATCTCAAGCGGATACTTGTGCTGCAGGATGTGTCAGTGGATGTCGAGGAGAGGGCGAAGGTGCTTGTTGAAAATGTGGAAAGGTTGCTTAGAGAGTATGCCGTGGTGCCGGATGAGAGTTTCTACTCACGCATGCTCTATTACTTTTTCCGTGACTTCTTCGGTTACGGGATAATAGATCCCCTGATGGAGGATGAAAACATCGAAGATATATCCTGCGATGGATACGACATCCCCATCTTCGTGTATCACTACAAGTACGGGAACATCGAGACGAACATCAGGATAGGCAAGGATCACCTCGACAAACTGGTGCTGAGATTGACACAGAGAAGCGGCAAGCACATCTCAATGGCAACTCCGTTGGTTGATGCCACACTACCAGACGGCAGCAGGCTGCAGGCAACCTTTGGAACTGAAGTAACGCCACATGGCTCAAGCTTCACAATAAGAAAGTTCACGAAGGAGCCTTTGACACCGGTAGATCTAATTCTGACAGGGACCGTTCCCTCAGGTGTTCTGGCCTACCTCTGGCTGGCAATAGAGTACAAGTTCTCTGCGATGATCGTTGGTGAGACTGCAAGTGGTAAAACGACCACTCTCAACGCAATTTTGATGTTTGTCCCGCCTGAAGCCAAGATAGTCTCCATAGAGGATACCAGGGAAATAAAGCTCTACCACGAAAACTGGTTAGCTGAAGTTACGAGAGTTGGCGTGGGCGAGGGAGAGATAGACATGTACGACCTGCTGAGGGCAACCCTCAGACAGAGGCCAGACTACATCGTGGTGGGAGAGGTGAGGGGCAGAGAGGCACAGACCCTCTTCCAGGCCATGTCCACAGGCCATGCGAGCTACTCCACACTCCATGCTGGGGACATCAATCAGATGGTTTACAGGCTGGAGAGCGAGCCGCTGAACGTGCCGAGGAGCATGCTGCAGTTCCTTGACATTGCCTTGGTGCAGACAATGTGGGTGAAGGGAGCCTCAAGGTTCAGGAGGGCGAAGGAGGTGAACGAAATTCTTGGCGTAGATCCGACCGACAAGAACTTGCTGGTGAATCAGTTTGTGAAGTGGGACCCCAAGGAGGACAGGCATGTGGAGATAGGAATTCCGAAGAAGATCGAGAAGATAGCGGAGATAATGGGGGCGACGGTCGATGAAGTTTACGAGGAAATGTCGAGGAGGAAGCAGTACCTTGAACAGCTCGTTAAAAAGGGTGTGAGGAACTACAGGGAGGTAACGAAGCTCATCCACGCCTACTACAGGAATCCAGAACTTGCCATGTCAAGGGTGGGGTTATGAGCCTCTACACCCCTCTTGCCCTGGTGAGGTTCTACAGAAGCAGGGTTAACAGGAAACCCGAAAAGTACACCGATCTCGCACAGTCCATCGAGAGATCGAGGTTGAGAACGACATTACCAGAGCTGCTGTCCATCGCCCTCTTCTACCCCCTCCTGTCAACCATTCCTGGAGCAATGCTTGGATACACGATTTCAAAGTTGGTTCAGCCAGCTGAGACCATCATAATTCGTGGTACGGTTGTTGACTACTGGGTTGTTGAGATGGGAATGTGCCTGGGCTTTGCAATCCTTGCATTTGGATTCACAAGGTATCTCATTCTCTCCTATCCACTCTATCTCTCAAATGTAAAGAGGGGCAAGATCGATGCCGCTCTACCCCACACTGTCAACATGATGCTTGGAATGGCAAAAGGAGGGGTTTCACTGCTTGCAATGTTTAGGTTCGTTGCCGAAAACAAGCAGATCTTTGGGGACATAAGTGAGGAGTTCGAGCGCATAGTTGTTCTGGCTGAGGGATTTGGGTACGATCTGATCTCTGCAATAAGGTACGTTGCAGACACCACACCGTCTGAGAAGCTGAAAACCTTCTTAGAGAACTTCGTGAACGTGTACGAGGGTGGAGGAAACATTGTTGATTACCTGATGGCGAAGTCCGACCAGTTTCTTACGGAGAGGGAGACCTACTACACTCTGTTCTTCGAGACGCTTCAGGTGTTTGCAGAGATCTACCTTGCCCTCTTTATCGTGGCACCCCTCTTCTTCCTTACGGTGCTTGTCGTCTTTCAGATGGTGGGAGGAGGGGCTTTACAGGCTTTTAAACTGCTGATATACGTCTTCGTCCCCCTCGGATCGCTGCTCATAATCTGGCTGGTAAAATCATCTATCCCAAAGGAGCCGGGTGGTATGGGTGAGTACAGAGAGGAACTGGAGCAGATCAATCTCAGGATTGCTGACAAGAAACCGGGGTTCCAGATAAACGATTTCAGGAGGAGATTGATGAAAATCCGGAAGTTCTTCACGAGGCCTCTAACTGAGGAGCCCTATACCCTAACTCTCCGTGCCATTTCCTTTTATCTTCTGCTCCCTGCAGTGGTATTCTTTAGCTTGGCCTACGGAAAGATAGAGCTCGATTTTCTCATTTTTTCAACCCTCTCCGCAGTAGTTTTACCTGCAATACTCTTTATAGAGTACAGAGAGAGGATGATAGGCAAGATGGAAAGGGAGCTTCCAGAGTTCCTGAAGCAGCTTGCATCCCTGAACGAGGCTGGTCTGAACGTTGTGGAAGCTCTCAGACATCTTTCGGAGAGCGAGCTGGGAGTTCTGGGCAGAGAAGTTAGGAAGGTCAAGAGAGAGGTGGAGTGGGGCGGTCTTGTTACATCCGCTCTGGAGAAAATAGAAAGCAGGGTCAAGAGCAACGTCTTTGCCAGAGCGATATCTCTCCTTGTAAGGGCTATAGAGTCCGCTCCAACAATACGAGATGCCCTGATAACCGCATCTCTCTACTCCGAGCTTGAGATAGAGATCCGAGATAGGGTTAGGAGCCAAATGAGCATGTATATCATCATAATTTACTTGGCCTTTGGCGTCTTCCTGTACACGAGTTATGTGCTTATACAGAACATGCTGTCCATGTTCACGTCGTTAAACGCCCCCGTGATGGGCATAAGTCCTGTTGATATCGCACAGATAAGGGAGACGTTCTTTGAAACCTCATTAATCGTTGGTGTGTTCTCTGGCATAATGGCTGGGGTTATGGGTGAAGGCAAGCTTGAAGCTGGTTTAAAGCACATATTCATCTTGGTGGTGATCGTGTATGTTTTCTTCCGATTTATCCTCCCGTAAAACCAGGATTTCGGCACACTTCATCGATGCCGCTCCCGCTGAAGGAGAGCTGGTGACCGTGGAGGGATGGGTGACGTACTACGACGAGGTTGAGAAATCATGGAAGCCTCTGGAGAACGCTGAGGTGAGGGTTTACCTTGATGGCAGAGAGCTTGGAGAGACAAAAACGAACAGCTACGGTATGTACACCTTTTCCTTCCTCGCACCCTACACTGGCAGGCACAAGGTCGAGGTTAGGCTGAGAAAGAAGCCCGGTTATGAGGCAAGCAGCAAGACTATCGAGTTCCAGGTTCTGAAGGGGGAAGAAAAGAGGAGAATCGGGAGGCTGGCAAGAAACATAGTGGTGCTGATAATTGCTGCCATCTTCCTCCTCTTTCTAACCCTGTTTGCAGTTCGCATCTTCTAACCGAAAGTTTTATATACTCATTTACTAACCTAAAGTTAGTAACTGGAATAAGCAGGTGAGAGAGATGGTTAGCAGGGCAGAGGCGATACTGGACATACTTGGAAATGAGAGCAGGAGAAGGATACTGGAACTCCTGTCCAGAAAGCCCTGCTACGTTAGCGAAATATCGTACTATCTCGGTATGGCACCAAAGGTCGTTATAGAGCACTTGGAGAAGCTTGAGAAGTCGGGACTGGTTGCGAGCTTCGAGGAGGGAAGGAGGAGGTACTACTACATCCCCTCAAACACCTGCCTTGAGGTGATAATTTCCCCTCACAAGTTTGAGGTTAGAGTGTCTGATAGCAGGTCAAATACCGATGTACCCTCCCTGATGGGGGAGATAAGGGAGTACTTCAATTTGATGGACAGGACGAGGGCCGATTCGATCTCGGAGATCTACAGAGCGCTGAAGATTGCTGAGGATCTTCAGAACAGATTCTCACGAATGCAGGGGATGCTGGCAGCGAGATTCAACCAGATCGTCGAGAGGATGCTCAACGAAGTCGAGAGGGTGATAAGCGATGATCTGGAAAAAATGGTGATGCTTGGGCTGGCCAAGGGACTCAAAAGCACGGCCGAGATAGCGGAATCCTTCAGACTTCCCTACAGGGAGGTCGAGAGGGCCCTGAACTCGCTGATGAGGAAGGGGCTTGTGAGAAAGGAAGAGAGAGATGGTGAGTATATTTGGATGATAAAATAAAATTGGAGGTGATGTTTAATGGGTAAGGATGATATGATGTTGAGGGTTGCGGAAGCCTACTACAGGGATGTTGGAAGGGGGATTGCAAGGATAGACCCCGAGGTGATGGAGAAGCTCGGATTGCAGAGTGGAGACATAGTCGAGATTATCGGCAAAAGCAGCGTCCCTGCAATCGTTTGGCCCAGCTATCCTGAGGATAGGGGAACGGGGATAATCAGAATCGACGGCAACCTCAGAAGCAACGCTGGGGTTGGAATTGATGACAGGGTTAGAATAAGGAAGGTAACTCCAAAGAGGGCCGAGAAAGTGACCTTGGCTCCCACAGAGCCCGTGAGGCTGATGGGTGGAGAGGCGTATCTGCTCAGACTGCTGGAAGGAAGGCCTGTGATAAGGGGGCAGAAGATCAGAGTCGAGGTTTTCGGCCACACGCTCACTTTCGTGATCACAGCAACAAAGCCATCAGGAGTTGTTGTTGTTTCGAGAAACACCACAATCGAGCTGAAGGAGAAGCCGGCTGAAGAGGTTAGAAGGGCGGTTCCAGATGTTACCTACGA
Organism: uncultured Archaeoglobaceae archaeon; assembly: GCA_965541645.1. GTDB lineage: Archaea > Halobacteriota > Archaeoglobi > Archaeoglobales > Archaeoglobaceae > Archaeoglobus. The sequence goes on from CBEUCM010000021.1 coordinate 27,292, forward strand.
GGACATTGGAGGGCTTAAGAGGGAGCTTAGGCTTGTCAGGGAGATGATTGAGCTACCTCTCAAGCATCCTGAGCTGTTCCAGAGGCTTGGCATCGATCCGCCAAAGGGTGTTCTGCTCTACGGCCCACCAGGAACTGGTAAAACGCTGATAGCCAAGGCTGTGGCAAATGAGGTTGACGCACACTTCATCTCGATCAGCGGGCCGGAGATCATGAGCAAGTACTACGGGGAATCAGAGCAGAGGCTGAGGGAGATATTTGAAGAGGCAAAGGAGAACGCTCCAGCGATAATCTTCATCGATGAGATTGACTCGATAGCGCCAAAGAGGGAAGAGGTCACGGGAGAAGTTGAGAGGAGGGTTGTGGCTCAGCTCCTGGCATTGATGGATGGTCTGGAAGCAAGAGGGCAGGTTATAGTCATTGGAGCCACCAACAGGCCGGACTCCCTCGATCCAGCATTGAGGAGACCGGGCAGGTTTGACAGGGAGATCGAAATTGGAGTGCCGGACAAGGAGGGTAGGAAGGAGATACTGGAGATCCACACGAGGAAGATGCCTCTTGCCGATGATGTCAATCTGGAGGAGCTGGCAGAGCTGACGAACGGTTTCGTCGGTGCCGATCTTGAAGCTCTCTGCAAGGAAGCTGCAATGCACGCTCTGAGGAGAGTGATACCCGAACTGGACATAGAGGCAGAGGAGATTCCGGCAGAGATAATCGAGAACCTGAAGGTCACAAGAGAGGACTTCATGGAGGCTCTGAAGAATATCGAGCCATCAGCCATGAGGGAGGTGCTGGTGGAGGTTCCCAACGTGAAGTGGGAGGACGTTGGAGGCTTGGAGCATGCAAAGCAGGAGCTGATGGAGGCTGTTGAGTGGCCGCTCAAGTACCCCGACGTCTTCAGGGCTGCAAACATCAAACCACCGGCAGGAATACTGCTCTTCGGTCCACCCGGCACAGGCAAAACTCTGCTGGCAAAGGCAGTTGCAAATGAGAGCAATGCGAACTTCATCAGTGTCAAGGGGCCTGAGCTGCTGAGCAAGTGGGTTGGCGAGAGTGAGAAGCACGTCAGGGAGATGTTCAGGAAGGCAAGGCAGGTCGCACCCTGTGTGATATTCTTCGATGAAATAGACAGCTTGGCTCCAAGAAGGGGTGGCATTGGAGATTCGCATGTGACTGAGAGAGTTGTGAGCCAGCTGCTGACGGAGCTTGATGGATTAGAGGAGCTCAAGGATGTCGTGGTAATTGCAGCGACCAACAGACCAGACATGATCGACCCAGCCTTGCTGAGACCTGGAAGGCTGGAGAGGCACATCTACATCCCACCGCCAGACAAGAAGGCGAGAGTGGAGATATTCAAGATCCATCTGAGGGGCAAACCTCTGGCTGATGATGTCAACATCGAGGAGCTGGCTGAGAAAACTGAGGGCTACAGCGGTGCAGACATCGAAGCTGTTTGCAGGGAGGCAGGGATGCTTGCGATAAGGGAGGTACTGAAGCCCGGAATGACGAGAGAGGAAGCAAAGGAGGCAGCCAAGAAGCTGAAGATCGCCAAGAGGCACTTCGAAGAGGCTTTGAAGAAAGTCAAGCCCAGCCTGACAAAGGAAGATGTGAAGAAATACGAGAAGATGATTGAGGAGTTTCACAGAATGTACGCTTAAAAATTTTTTAGGAGGTGATGGAATATGGTGTGGAGAAGAAGGAGGAGAGACTGGGAGGATGACTGGGATACCTTCTTTGATGAGTTCTTTGGCAGATTCGGATTTGAGGACCTCTTCGAGAGAATGATGAGGGACATCGAGGACATGTTCAGGAGGGCTGAAAGTGGGGAAATCAGGCCGATAATCAGGGGATTCTCCATCAGAATCGGTCCTGATGGCAAGCCGGAGATCAGGGAGTTCGGAACAAAGCCCACTATAAGAGAGACTGGAATTGAGGAGAGAAAGCCGCTGGTTGACGTCATAGAGACTGACACGGAGGTGCAGGTGATAGCGGAGATGCCAGGAGTCAATAAGGAGGACATTGAGGTCAATGCCACAGAAACCTCTCTTGAGATAAGGGCTGAGGGCGAGAACAGGAAGTACTATGAGACTGTAGAGCTTCCAGCGGAAGTTGAGCCGGACTCAGCAAAGGCCAGATATAACAATGGTGTGCTGGAGGTAATCCTGAAAAAGAAGACGCCCAAGAAGGGTGGAAAGAGGATCAAGATCGAGTGATCCCCTTTTATTTTTTTAGATAGCCCTATCTATTCCGTCTTTCGTACAGCTCTGCAGCTACCCATATTGGTAGAAAGATGGCTGCCAGCACACCAATAATCTTTGCGAGGTCCAGCATGATCTCCATTTTGCCAGCCATGATACTCGACGCAAGCATAAAGGTCATGGTAATGTACATGAAAGTTGCCAGAGCAATGTGCCGCGTAAATTTGACACTCTTCCACTTCTCCGCATTTTTTGACAGCATCCACCACGGTTCGTCAACGTTTTCAAGATTTTGGACAAAGATTTTGTGAATGCTCTTCACGTCACCCAACCCGTACCCGTACACTTTAAGGATTATGGCAAGAACAAGCAGGAAGGAGAGGGTGAGCAGGACCTCTCCAGCCAGTATTTGCAGGGCTTTGGTTTCACCAATGCTGTGTCCATTAACAGATTTGGTCAAAACCCAGCACATCACCACGATATAGAGGATGAGAAAGTAGATGGAGTAAACATACCCCAGCATCTTTTCGCCCTACCGCTTCTGATATCCTTCCAGCCATATCCGTAGCCCTGTGCCACCACCAGTGCAACAAAAAGCGGCACGAGCAGATACAGAATGATTGCTGACAGGACTGCAAAAAGCCCGGCGAGCACTTCAGCGTCAAGCTTTTCTTTTGGAGATGCGGGCTTAAACATTTCAGCAGTATGGCTGAAGGCAAAGAAAAAGCTCATACCGATTACGATGACAATTGCCAGTACCTTTCGAAACATCTCATCGGTTTTGGTGGATTGCTCGCTATCCCTTAAGTTTTTCAAATCCCTGGCTGGGTCAGCCATTGTTGAATCGCCCATCGCAGCCATCGCGATGCCTCCACCATTGCAGTCAAGGCGCACACTAAAAAAGTTTCTGGCGACCGACAGAAGACTTTATAAACACGTGAGGTGTTAAGGCAGTAAGCTCCGGTGGTGTAGCCCGGCCAATCATACGGGACTCTCGATCCCGTGACCC
>CBEUCM010000022.1:0-29676 GCA_965541645.1 uncultured Archaeoglobaceae archaeon
TAGTCCCAGCCGGATAGCAGCGGCCTCTGGCAGGATCAACCAGAATTGGCGGGGGTGATGGTGAATACGTCCCTCGCCTGCCGGTTTACTCTGCTGGCAAGCCCACATCAGACCGCAAATACCTGCGGTCCTCCCGCAATATACCGTGGGTAGGAAGGCCTCCCCTCATTCCGGGCTTACGCCCCATCGGGGTACTTGCCGGACCCACGGCCAATCGGTTTTGGCAACATCTTATTTGGTTTTTAGGTTTATAAGGCTTTTGCTCAAGCCCTATCTCGCCCCCGTCTCTTGGGGGCCTTTCTTGTGTGGCTAAGTGCATTACATACGGTATTTAATACTTTTGGGTGAGAAAGGTAGGTGCTTCCCACTATTTTTCCTTAACAAATACCTTCAAATAAACCAACACAAGTAAAATATAAATTAAACAAAATAAATTAGACCCATCCTGAGATGCCAGCTACTCAACGAGAATGTTGTTAAACGTGTTCAGGAACATGTAAAGGCTCACGACGAGGACTATCTCAAGTATTTCCTCATCGCTGAAATACTTGGACAGCTCAGAAAGTGCATCACTGCCTACCTTGCCCCTTCTCATTGATGCGATCTCAGCAAACCGCAAGGCAGCATTTTCTAACTCGCTTTCCCCATCTTCCGGGCAACCGAGCATTTCAAGCTTTCTTTTGTGGCTATAATAGCATGGATTGCATTCGTTAACGGCCGAAACCCTTAGTGCAATCTTCTCCTTTAAAATCGGATCAAGTTTGCCGTTCAGCATTATCTCGTCTCTGAATTCAATAAACTTTTTCAATAAGTCCGGATTTCGTGCAAGAATTCGATACGCTGCCGGAATCTCCCTGCCTTTAAACCTGCTCGCCAGCAGGTTTGCAATCGGCTCTGGGATCTCATCCATACCAAGTGGTCTCATGATCCGAGTTAGCAATAGTCTTTTAATTTTTATTCTCCTTCCAGCAGCATTTCCAGGTAAGAGCTCCTTATACTCTCCTCCCTGCTGTAGCCCAATGTCTCCGCAATTCTAAACAGCCTTTCTTTGGCATCTATGCTCTCCGACTCCTCTTCTATCTCAATAAACCTGCCAAGCCCTTCCACATCATCCAAACATATTATAGCGTCCTCGTATCTGTATATCCTTCTAACTTTGTTTACCTGCCTAACTGGAACAAACCCCAACCTTTTAAGCATTTCCACAGCATTTTCAAAGCTGTCTATTCTGAGCTTGATCTCCTCCCTGCTTTTCGTTTCGCTGTCAACCTTTGGCCCTTTGTATGTTATCGTTATTCCCTCTGAATCCTTTCTCACCCTTACAGCTTCATCGCTCTCCCTAAAGTCCCTGCATGGATGGTTGAAGTACAGATCTTGCTCAAACTTCTCAATAACGAACTCTGCCATTTCCTTTACCTTCTTCTCCGCCTCTTCTCTGTACGGAAACTTGACCTCAACTTCCATCTCAATCTTTTTATACCCGCCCCTTGGGGCATAAAAAGGTGGTGTTGATGATCTCGGATGGTGATTTCCTCAGGATCAGCTATACGGCAAAGCTCGAAGATGGGACGGTTGTTGACACGACAGATGAAGAGGTGGCAAAAGAGCACGGAATATTCAACGAAAATGCGAGGTACGGGGATATTTACTTGGTAGTGGGCAAAGGGCATGTTCTGCCGGGACTTGAGGAGGACATCAGGGGTAAAGAGGTGGGATACAAGGGTGTTGTTGAAGTTCCTCCAGAGAAGGCCTTTGGAGAGTACAACCCCGACTACAAGGACACGTTCAGCATCACACGGTTCAGGGAACGCCCCGAAGTGGGACAGAGGGTAAGAATTGGCGACAAGTACGGGACTGTGGAGAGGATAGTCGGGAGAAGAGTGATCGTGGACTTCAACCACCCGCTTGCAGGGAAAAAGATAATATTCGAGTACGAGATAAAGGAGAAGCTCGAAAAACCGGAGGACAAGATTAGAGCACTCTTTGTGATCCATGCTGGAATAGACGTCAAGGACGTTAAGGTTGAAGATGGCAAAGCGATTGTAGAGGTTTCAAGTGATGCCTACCTCAACCAGCTCTTCCTTATCGGCAGATACAGAGTTGTGAAGGAAGTGTTTGACAGCCTTGAAGATGTTAAGGAAATTGAGATCGTGGAAAGGTTCGAGAGGGAGAGCGAAATTGTAAAGCTCAGTGAGGAGTTGAAGGAGGGCGAAAAAGGAGAGGGCGAAGAGGGGAGCGATACGGAAGAGCAGGTAAAGGAGGAGCAGGCAGGGAAAATAGAAGAGGGGAGTGAGGATTGAGGTGCTTCGAGGAGTTTCGAGCTAAAGCTCAATCTTTTTTTGCCGAAAGGAATATTGATCCAGCCCTTATTGAGTACAGTGGCTGGTGTGAAGAGAGAGCGTTGATTGTGCTCAAAACCTACGGAATAAAAACTAAGGTGATAGTGGAGGACTTCGAGCCTGACACGTCGATTGAGATTTTTGGACGAAAGTTTTCATCTCCGATAATGCCTGCACCCCTCTCCGGAATCGTGAAGGCCATCGATGGCGAATGCTTTAAAAGAGTAGTTGAAGAAAGTCAGAAAGCTGAAGTGCTCCCGTGGATCGGATATCCGTGTGATCGTCAAGATGTTCAGGATCTAAGGGATTTCGTGTGGATAATAAAACCTCTAAAAAACAGAAAACTGCTCTATGACGAGATCGAGTATGCGGAGAAGAGATGTGTGGCTGTTGGAGTTGATCTCGACTGCTTTGCCTACGAAAAGCTGAGTGGCAAAATTTTCAGTTATGAATATTTAAAGCCCCTCTCCTTTCAGGAGCTTGCCGATCTTGTTTCAACAACCAAGCTTCCCTTTGTGGCAAAGGGGATTTTAAGTGAAACAGATTACGATCTTGCCGTAAAAGCAGGATGCGATGCGGTTGTAATTTCAAACAGAGGTGGAAGAATAATTGAATCCGCTGTATCCCCCCTCGAAATTTTAACCAGAATTGAGAAAATAGTGGAGACTGGTGTAGACAGCTTTATAAGAAGTGGTGAAGATGCGCTGAAAGCTCTCGCACTTGGGGCAGACTTTGTGCTGGTTGGGAGAGCAGTGGTTTACGGTCTAACTTTCAATGGTGGTGTTAAAGCTGTGCTTGAGTGTTTCAGAAATGAACTTAAGCTGGCGATGAAGGTTTGCGGCGCTGAGAGTTTAGAAACGTTGAGTAGAGATATTTTAGTTCAGCTTTGATTTTATTTTCAAGATACTTTTCAAGTACTCCGACTCCGCAGAGAGTTGATTCAGCTTAGTGGTTTTGCACAATGTTTAGCAGCCGGACGTAAAGCGGTCAGTTGAACCGAATAGGTAACGTGGAGACGCCAGTCTTATATTACCGGCACAAGCACCGTTTTTTGTTAGTGATAACAATTGTGACAATAAAGCATTGATAGTAAAACATATGTGTTCATTGAGATTGCTTGTTGTGAGGTGATAGATTGCACGTGGGTAGGTGGCCTACACGTTAAGCATACTATCTATGCAGCCGATTGCGGCTTGGGGAGCAATCACCCACGTGAAGATGTCGGCCGAAGGTGGAAATCCAGCTCCAGGATTTCGAACAGAGTTGTTCTCTGGATCGCAGAGAATCCAAAAACGCTGAGAGGAGATGACAGATGAAAAATGCACGCCGATACGTTCTCCTTATTCTCGCCCTGCTGATAATTATTTTTAACGTAGCATTCTATATTCCGATGTTCATCTTCTATGGTGGCTTCGGGCTGCTCGACCCCTTTGCGGTCAGAGAAAGGTACACGATGGGCTACTACGTATACGCAAAGAGCTACGAACCTTTCGAGAACCTCACCGCGCTCGTCCCCGTTGCCACGCTCGGTTCGGAAGAGCTGCTACCGACGAACGCCGAGACCGTAAAGATAGGCAATCAGACGTACATAAAGCTGCACAAGAGCAAGCCGAGAGATGGCACGATCGAGGTGCGGAGGGGCGGAAGAATCGTCAGCGTGGTTGTGTACATAATGAACTTCTCCGTCGAATTTCCCGAAGTAAAGCTGGAGAACCTTTCGGATTACGGGATCGACCGCGGAAGCCCCAAGGTGCTCGTAAACTTTTCGAACGCGAGCTGGGTGGAGCTCGGCATCCAGCTCCAGTACTGGGAATACGACTACGTGGACATCTTCGGAAAGAGGATCTACACGAACTTCGGGCACTACAACTACCTGTACTGCAAAGCTTTGCTGAACGTCACGTCAGATGACAGAAACAGGTGGATAAGCATTCCCGTCATATGCCAAAAACCGGACTGAGGGTTTGCCGAATGAAACGACGAAACTTAACGCTTATAGCACTACCGTCGTTATTTACATCATTTCGAACTTTGCCTTCGCCTTCCTACTGTTGTCCTTGGGCCACTACATCTACCAAGCATCAAAATCCGCATTTTTTGGGGGAGTATGTAGTAGATGTCAAAAGCTAAGAACATTTCGAAAATCTAACGGTGATCGTTCCCGCCTGCAGCCATATACCTGCTGCCAACAAACGTTTCGCAGCAAATTTTCTGCCTCTCGAATTCAGATAAGATTGGTACCTCCACTTTGCCCATCCAGCATCACCGTGATGATTGATCTCGTATGACATATATGCCTTTCGACTCGAAAATTCTTGAAATTGGGGGAATTCAGGAGTAAAATTTAGAGCTACGCAAACACCCTCTCCTCAAGCTTCCTTACCCTCCTAACCAAATCCTCTATGATCTCTTGCCTCGATCTCAGGGCTACTATCTCCGCCTTCAGTTCTCCAAGCTCTCTCGTGTTTTCTTCCAGTCTTGTGGATAGGGTGTCTATTCTTTTGTTTGTTTCATCGATCCTTGCGGTTAGCTCTTCCCTTATACTATCAATTTTTGCACTTAGCTCATCTTTTACGGTATCTATCTTATTGTTTGTCTCATCTATTCTCTTATTGGTCACATCAATTCTCCTGTTGGTCTCATCAATCCTCTTATTGATCTCATCAATTCTCTTGTTTGTTTCATCTATTCTTGTAGTCAATTCCTCTCTCACGCTATCAATTCTCTTGTTGGCCTCATCAATCCTCGCCGTTAACTCTTCCCTAACGGAATCGATCTTCGCATCCAAGCTGTCCATCCTTCTCTCCAGACCGTCCATCCTTCTCTCAAGGGAGTCCATCCTTCTCTCGATGGAATCCAGCCTCTTGTTCATGGTCTCCAAGGCAACCCTGAAACCGTCAAGCTGCCCCCTGACCTCCGCCTTGAACTCCCTGAACTCATCCCTTATCGAGCCAACAACGAGATCCCTGACCTTCTCTGCTACTTGCTGTGCATCCATACTCTTAGTTTTTGAGGATTCTATTTATTGGTTTCGTCGGGTAAAGATTGTCCATTGCGTTCAAATCGAACAACCTTATATACCCTCCACCCAACTCTCTGCATGGCGATCGGTTTTACTTTTACCGAGGAGCAGGAGGACATAAGAAGGGCCGCAAGGGAGTTTGCCGAGAAGGAGTTTACGCCCGAGATTGCAAGAGAGTATGACAGGGAGGAGAAGTTCCCCTTCGAACTCTGGAAGAAGTGTGCAAAACTTGGATTCCATGCGGTTGACATTCCCGAGGAATATGGCGGTGGAGGTTACGGGCCGATAGAGAAGATGATCGTAATGGAGGAGTTCTCAGCGGTTAATCCCGGTCTTGGACTTGCCTGCCTCATACCAACTTTCGGCTTTGAGATTCTCTATCTGCACGGCAGCGAGGAGCAGAAGGAGAAGTGGCTGCCCAAGCTGGCAAGGGGAGATGTGATAATGGGGATGGCAAACACCGAGCCGGATGCTGGTAGTGATGCAGCCAACATAAAGACGAGGGCCGTTAAGGAGGGTGACGAGTACGTAATAAACGGTACAAAGCAGTTCATAAGCAACGGAACAATCGCCGATTTCCTGCTTGTAACTGCAAGAACGAGCGAGATGGATCCAAAGGCCAGGCACAGAGGCATATCCTACTTCATCGTCGAAACGGACAGGGAAGGGTACAAGGCCACGAAGATAACGGGGAAGATGGGTATAAGGGCGAGTGATACGGCTGAGGTGAGCTTCAACAACCTTAGGGTGCCAAAGGAGAATCTCGTTGGCGAGGAGGGCAAGGGGTTCTACTACATGATGGAGTTCTTCGACATAAGCAGGGTGTGGGTTGGTGCTCAGGCTGTGGGGATTGCGAAGGGAGCATTGAAGCTTGTTGTTGACTACGTAAAGCAGAGGAAGGCTTTCAACGTTCCGCTTGCAACCTTCCAGTACATCCAGTTCAGATTGGCTGAACTCGCAACGAAAATTGAGGCCGCAAGAACTCTCGTTTACAGGGCCGCAGCCGTTCAGGTTGAGCAGGGGAAGCCCGACAACATGCTATCAGCGATGGCGAAGTGGTATGCTGGCGAGGTGGCGGTTGAAACCTGCAACTGGGCCCTGCAGTTCCACGGCGGTTATGGCTACATCGATGAATATCCAATAAACCAGTTCTACAGGGATGCAAAGATAACCGAAATTTATGAAGGAGCTAAAGAAATTGAAAAGCTGATCGTTGCAAGGCACCTTCTCGGAGTTCGCTAACCTTCCTTTTTTATTATCTCTAGGACCTCTCCCACGTCTGCATCGGTTTTTATGCAAAAGCCGCAGTAGTGAGTCCTTGATGCTGCATATCCTCTTTCCCTCAGCCTCTCCACAACTTCCAAGGTTGGTGGAACCGTCGCATTTGCGATGCTTGCCAAGCGCTGCAGGTTGTATGCCAGCGGAACATCCACCTCCTCCTTAATCTTGCCCAAGAATTCCTGCATTTTTCCTTCCGCTCTCCGAGCAACTCTCTCCACAAAATCATCCTGCTTCAGCTCCCCCAGCCACAGCGGTCCGAGCATAATTAGCTTTTCACCACACCTACACCTGTCCAAGCCCTCACCCATCCCAACAGCGAGCTTTCTCAGACATTGAGGACAGTAGGCTATAAAACCAATTTTCTCGTACATTTTTGCCGCCATTGAGGTGGATTTCCTGACTCTGAAGTGAACGCGGTAGTAGTGCTCCCTGGCCCAAGAGAGGAGGGGGACAAGAACTTTCTCGTACTTTGTTGCCTCCCTCACTGCAAAACCTATCAGCATTCTCAGCCCTGTTTCGTGGTAAACGTCTGTCTTTACAGCATACGCTGCATACTTCTTCAATCCGGAGTTGGTGGCACTTCCGCACAGAGCAGCAGTGTCAGTTGCAGTGATGCTTAGATACCTTCTGGCTGAGAAGCATGCTGAGTCCATGAAGGATGCTGGAGATCCGAAAGGATCAATGTCAACATGCTCAAAGGATCTCTGTCTCATCAGTACGTTTGCATCCACGTTGAAAACCTCCCCCTCAACCCCGTTGAGCGTCATATTCTCCCTGATCGTTTTCACAGCCTCAGAGCTTATATCGTTAAAAATCGCATGCTTCCCCGCCTCAAGACTTGCCCTGATCCCTCTGATACCAGTGGCCGAGAGGGCATCGAAGTACTCCTCCGAATCAAGCTCCGCATAGATAAGCATGTCCAGATCTCTGCAAAATTTCATTCGGGGGTTGTAGAAAACACCTTTTGTTTCGATCCTCGCTCTGCCCTCAGCAATCATCCAAGCTCCTCCGCAATTTTGCTGGCAAGCAGATCTCTGTTATTTTCATCCAGAACGAAAACCTTGAACTCCCTTTTTATCTTCTCAACCAGCCAGTGCTTGGATCGGTAGTGGACAGTAACCAAAATGTTATCTTTCTCCATGGCTCTTTTAACGAACTCCACAAACTTTTTGCTTTTCAGTTCCATCGGCCCTACTTCGTCTATAATAAGCAAATCGGAATTCAGGTTAACCCTGGGCAGAAGGTCCTCCAGTGCCTCCACATCCACCACATACCTTCCAACCTTAATTCTGCCCTCACCCACCTTAGCCAGCCAAGCTTCGCTACCATCCTCAAGATTGACGAGCTTGAACCCCACTCTCTTCCCACCCTCACCCCTCCTCCCTCCCTCTCTAACCTCTCTTGTTATAAATCCTGAAACGGACTTTGCATCCTTTAGCATTTCATAAACCCTCAGGCAAAGCGTTGTTTTCCCTATTCCAGGCCTGCCTGTAACAGCAATTTTCACATGCAGAGTTTGTGTGCGGAAATAAAAATGCTGCGTAAATGTTTTTAGTCCAGCTAACAAGCGCCTGAAGTATGAAGGTTCTCGTTGCAGAGCCGATCAGTGATGAGGCCGTGGAGTACATGAGGAGGAACGGGCTTCATGTGGACGTAAAAACAGGAATGAGCCGAGAAGAGCTTCTGAACACAATCGCTGAATACGATGCAATCATTGTGAGAAGTCAGACCAAGGTTGATTCAGAAGTGATTGAGGCAGCAAAAAACCTCAAAATTATTGGCAGGGCGGGAGTTGGTGTTGACAACATCGACATCGCTGCAGCAACGCAGAAGGGTATAGTGGTTGTCAATGCACCGGGCGGAAACACGATTTCAACCGCCGAGCATGCCATCGCTTTGATGCTCGCAGCAGCGAGAAAGATACCACAGGCAGACAGAAGTGTTAAGGAGGGTAAATGGGAGAGGAAGAAGTTCATGGGCGTCGAGCTGAGAGGAAAGACTGCGGGAGTTATAGGACTTGGGAGGGTCGGATTTGAGGTTGCAAAGCGCTGTAAGGCCCTCGAGATGAACGTTCTGGCTTACGACCCTTACGTGTCCAAGGAAAGAGCAGAGAAGATCGGTGTCGCGGTTGTGGATCTTGACACCCTCCTGTCTCAGGCAGACGTCATCACTGTCCACGTTCCAAGAACAAAGGAAACGATCGGCATGATCGGTAGAGAGCAGTTCCAGAAGATGAAGGATGGGGTTATAGTCATAAACGCTGCGAGAGGTGGCATTGTTGATGAAAAAGCCTTGTATAACGCCATCGTAAGCGGTAAGGTGAGAGCAGCAGGGCTGGATGTTTATGAGAAGGAACCGCCAGACCCGAACAATCCACTTCTAAAGCTTGAAAATGTTGTAACAACCCCACACATTGCCGCATCAACCAAGGAAGCGCAGCTGAACGTTGGAATGATCATAGCCGAGGACATAGTGAAGATGGGCAGAGGTCTGCCTGTCAGAAACGCCGTCAACCTCCCATCCATCGAGCCATCGGAGTTTGAGTACATGATGCCCTTCCTGACTCTGGCTGAGAAGATGGGCAAAATAGCGAGCACGAGACTTGGTGGGGCCATAAGAAAGGTGAAGGTAACTTGCAGCGGAAAACTCGCAACAAAGAACACGGAGTTTGTAACAAGAGCTCTGCTTAAAGGTCTCTTCGAGCCGATACTGGGCAACGAGATCAACCTCGTTTCAGCAAAGCCTGTTGCTGTTGAGAGAGGGATAACGGTTGAAGAGAGTAAGGTCGAGAGTGCTGAGCACTACGAAAGCCTGCTTGAAGTTGAGGTTGAGAGTAACGGCAAAAAGATGTACCTCGCAGGCACGTGCTTTGGCAGTGAGTACAGGGTTCTGAAGATTGATGTGTACAATGTGAACTTCATCCCCAAGGGCCACTACGTGATCTCCCTCCACGAGGACAAACCGGGAGTTATAGGTAGAGTTGGAACACTGTTTGGCAAGAACAACATAAACATTGCAGGCATGATCGTCGGAAGGAGTGGGGATAAACCAGGGGGCATTCAGCTCATGCTCCTCCTTGTGGATGACCCGCCATCAAAGGACGTGCTGGATGAGATGGTGAAGCTTGATGGGATAATTGACGCAACCTACGTCCATCTCTGAAATCCTATTTTTGATAATGCAAAAGTGAAATACTTAATGCATAACAAAAAGTATATACATTTTTGAGATGACATGAAAGTGAATGTCAGAGAATCTTGACATAATCTGGCACATGTGGTTCGAAAAGGCCTTTGAGGCGGATCCAAAAATCGCCGAATTTTTACCCTTCTCCGAGATTGCCAGCAGAAAGATCTTCAGTCTGATTCTAAACCTTGCCGAAGGTGGGACTGTTGGAACAGATGATGAAAGATTTATCAGGAAGGCAATAGCTATAATGTGTGGCAGATTACAGCTTACAGATGTACTGAAAAAGCTTGAGTTGCTTGCAGAAATTTTTGAAAGAAGTGTCGCCGATCCACACAGGGTGTTGGATCTTTTAAAAGGCATACAGAGGGTACAGACGATTATCGTGCCCGTGTATGTAGAAATGCAGCACATGGAAGCTCAAAAATTTGAGAAGGCTCTGGAACTGCTTACAGTAGTTGATGATGCCATAATCCGAGCAGATGGCGAGGAGGACTTGGCTGAGGAGGTGTGCAGGATACTCGTGGAGATGGGTGGATATAGTGGGGCGTGGATGTGCATCTTCGAAGATGGCAAACTGACATCCCTGCACAAATACGGGGTTGTGAATTTTGATCTGAGGGGGACATTACTCCTGCTGAGGGAGGCTATTGAAAACAACGAGCCTGTTTTGCACCGAAATGGAGAGAACGTTATGCTGCTCCCGCTCATATATTCGAACGAGGTTCTTGGAATACTTGCACTGAGTGGTGGTGGTATTGACGAACTTAGCACTCTGTGGAGGATGGCCGAAAACGTTTCCTACGCAATTTCAGCACTCAGAACAAGGAGAGACAGGATTAAGACGGAGAAGATGTACAGGACCATTGTCGAGAGCACCGGCACGGCCATAGTTGTAATAGACGAAAACAGGAGAATAACCTTCGCAAACGGAGAGGTGGAGAGGCAGTTCGGCTATATGAGGGAGCACGTACTCGGCAAGGATTTCCTTGAGTTCCTGCCAGATGATGAAAAACGCAGGATGCGGGAGCTTTACGAAAAAATGAATGAAAATTCTTTTCCAAATGAAATTTCCGTGCTTAGCGCAAGTGGTGAAAGAAGGAATGTCGTGGTCACGGCAACACCCTTCCCTGAAGGAAATAAACGCGTTGTAGCTTCTCTCATAGATGTCACCAAACTCAGAGAGGAGGAAACGAAGAGGAAAGAAGCAGAAGTTCTTTATCGCACGATCTTTGACTCGTCAAGGGATGCCATCGTCATAACGGACTTTCATGGTACAGTTATAGAGTGTAACACCGCAGCGCTGGAACTTGCTGGTGTGGAGAAAAGTGAGGTGGTAGGTCGGAACTTTGTGGATCTCGGCATTCTTTATGAGGAGGATGTGCCAGATCTGCTGCAGAAATTTTTCAGAGGGTTTTTGGAGGAGAAAGTCGATACGCTGGAGCTAAGAATAAGGACAAAAACTGGAGTGAGATGGATAGAGGTCACACCCATACTCCTGAAGAGGGATGGACAAATCTTCGGCTACCTCACCATTGTGCGTGATACAACTGAAAGGAGGAGGTACATAGACTCCCTGAACTACGCCATTGAAAGGCTCGAGCTTCTGCACGAGATAGATGCGAGGATCATGGCAAAGGACAGTCTGGACACAATCACATCCTTCGCCATCAACGAGATTGCACGGATAACTGGAGCTGATGTGGCTGTTTTCTTCATGCCCGGCAGAGGGCTTGAAAAGATATACTGTCAGGAGGATGCTGAGCTAAGTGATGTTTGTGAGTTCTGCCGTAAAACGGACATCCAGAGAGATGTGACGATCGTTAACGACATCTCCGCACTCCAGAAGTTGGGAGTTCAGGAAACGGCCCTCATAAATGCCGGTTTCAGGTCGTACGTGATTTCACCGCTGGTTGTTGAGGGGACTGTTATAGGTGCCATTTTCCTGTTCTCCAAAAAGGCTGGCGCATTTGCGGAGAAGGATGACCTTATAAAGGAGGTATCCTGCCAGCTTGCCCTGTCTCTTCATCTCCACCAGCTCAACGAAATGAGGGAGGAGGCACGGAGACAGATAGACCACAACATTGAGCAATTTGCAATTCTTGTGGATCACATACGAAACCCGCTTGCCGCAGCAAGGGGCTATCTGGACGTATATGTGGAGAACGGAGAGGTGAGGGACAAGATAGCGCACCAGCTGGACAGGATAGTCGAACTCGTTAGGAAACTTGAGAGGGGATGGGTGGAATCGGAAAAGATCAGGGAATTTTTGAACAGAACCTATCAATGCTAATTTATATATATTCCCACCCCTAAGTTTGTGCATGGAGCTTCCGAGTTTTATCTTTCAGGCTCAGGAAAATCTTGTAGAAAGACCATGGGGTGGCGAGTGGATTGCAATGCTTAAGGGTTTCAGGCAAAGCGGTATTGGAGAGTCGTGGGAGTTTTCTGCCCACCCTTCCAACCCCTCCCAGGTTCTGGTTAAGGGTCAGCAGATGGGCATGCTGGAGCTATTTGCAAAATATAGAGAAGAGCTTCTTGGAGTTGAAGGATACCAGAAATTTCCGATCCTCGTGAGAATTGCCGATGTAGCTGGCTCAGCTCCTGTACACGTCCACCCCTCAGACAAGGTGGCTGAGAGTCTTGGAGAGAGTGAAGGTGGGGTTGAGGCTATCTGGCTGGCGTTCAGCAAGGGGCAGGTGTATGCTGGCTTTAAAGAGGATGTGAAGGTTGAAGATCTGGAACAAAAGCTCGAGGAGGATTTTGATTTCAGGGAGCTGCTCAACAGGTTCATCAGTTCACCCTACGACACCTACATCCTTAAACCGGGCATACCCCACGCAGCCGAATCCATCCGGGTGCTTGAGGTTTCCTCCAACTCCACCCTGATGTACTTCTTCAAAAAGGAAGACTTCGAGAAGGTGAAGAAGGCGCTGAAAACCAATAAAGTTGAGGAGTACGAGATCAAGGGCCAGAAGGGGAAGGCTGAGACCGAAAGTTTTGGTGTTGAGGTTATAGAGGTTTCCGGGTCTGCAGAGATCAAGACAGGAGGTGTGATGAACATCATTTATGCCGCCGAAGGGTACTTCCTTCTGAAGGGGGAAGAAACTGCAGATCTGCACCGCGGTTACTCCTGCTTAGTGCCAGCTTCAACCGATAGCTTTACTGTTGAGAGTGAGAGCGGAAAAATTGTCAGAATATACCTTAAAAAATAAATTTTTTAACGTCTCGACACTATCGCCACGGTTGCCACCGAGTAGGGGCCACCAAGGTTGTGAGCAAAGCCCGCTTCAGCATCCTCCACCTGCAACCCCTCAGCTTTTCCAAGAACCTGCTTCGTCAGCTCCGCAACCATTCTAACCCCACTTGCACCTATTGGATGCCCAAAGGACTTCAGTCCACCATCCGGGTTTATGGGGAAGTCACCATCTATGGCCGTAACACCGTTCCTTATCAGCTCCGCCCCCTCACCCGGCTTACAGAGCTGCATGTCCTGATAGTTAATCAGCTCGGTTATGGTAAAGCAGTCGTGCACTATGCCGAAATCAAGCTCCTTTCTCGGATCCTCAATTCCCGCCATCTTGTAGGCCATCTTTGCTGCCTTTACGGTTGCTGGGAAGCTGAGGAATGTTTCCGATGGGCGGTGCCATGGGTGCATGGTTTCTACTGCCATTCCTACAGCCTTGATTACAGCATAGTCATCTCCCACGATTTCCCTCGCGATTTCCGGCCTTGTTAGAACAACTGCAGCAGCGCCATCGCTTACAGCGCTGCAGTCATAAACCCCGAGTGGGTACGCAACCATCGGGGCTTTCAGAACCTTTTCAACCGTGACTTCGCTCCTGAAGTGGGCCTTGGGATGTCTTGCACCGTTGTAGTGGTTCTTAACAGCCACCAAGGCCAGATCCTCCCTCGTCCATCCCCATTCCTTAAAGGCCCTGTTTGCAGCCATTGCAAACATTCCCGGAGCACTCACGTAGGGCATTCCGACACTGAATATGCCCTCTATCGGTGGCAGACCTCTGCTGCCAGCATCCATCAGCTTTTCGACTCCAGCAGCAATCACAAGATCGTAAGCACCGCTTGCAACGGCGAAGGCGGCATTTCTGATGTTATCCATTCCTGTGGCACAGTAGTTTTCGACTCTGGTTATCGGCTTTCCGAAGAACTTGATGGTGTCGCTGAAAACATTGCCGCTTATTCCGGTTGAGGGGTAAAACGTGCCGCACCACACCGCCTGAACATCCTTCAGCTCGATGTTCGCATCCTCTATTGCCTCGTATGTGGCCTCAACGAGCAGATCCTCATGATCCTTCTCCCAGTGGTGACCGAACTTCGTGACACCACACCCGATAACAGCAACCTCCTGCATGGACATCACCTCGGCAAACGGGCTTTCCAGCCATAGTATCTGAACCTGTTCTTCTCGAAGAGCAGCCTGAAGGTCCTTTCAACCTCAGCATCACACTCTATACCATCAAAATCCTTCAGCACATCGGTAACCTCAAACAGTACCCTTCCTCCTCCCTCAAGATCCACAACCGCCAATGCATGAGGATGCACACCATCCCCCGTGTAGTTTCCAGGCATAACCAAGTAGTCAATTGTGAAGGTGTACACCTTCCCCCTCTCACCCAGCTTAATCTCCTCGTAGTCATCCTTTGCCCCGCATTCAATGCAGCACCTGCTGATAGGATAGCTCACAGTCCCGCACTTCCTGCACTTCATCCCGTAGAACCTTATAATCGACTTCTCATCCCTCCAGAACTTGGTCAGAGAGGGGCGGTCTGGGGCATCCCTTATCCCGATCAGACCCCTGTTGTAAAGGTATTCACCATAACTGATTTCCTTTCTGCTCTCCAGCATTCTGCCGATGTTGCTCTCCACAGCCTCTTCAATATCAACTGCTATAACGTCAGCCCCCTCTCCATAACCCCCAAGCAGGATCTTACCCGGTTTTTCAAGCTGAGAGGCCAGCAGTAGCAGGGGATGGGCGGTTCCAGCTATGCCCACACTCCCAAAGTAAAACTCTTCAGCCCTCGCACCAACGGCCTTCATCAACCCTGCATAGCTCTTTGGATCGGGGGCAGAGGCAACGATTCTGTCGATATCCGCTGGACTTAGACCGAGCTTTGCAAAGAGGGGCATCGCAGCCTGCTGAACGCTGGCAGCATAGCCGTATCTCGCATCAACCCTCATATCGTAGTCTCTGACGGTATCATCACCCGCAAGCATCCACGAACCGGGGAGAGGTCTTGATGAGGTGCTGTATCCGAGAATCTTCGCTCCCCCTTCCTTTTCAACAACAACTGCCGCTGCTGCATCCCCGTAAAGCTGCTCGTAAAGCGTTCCAGGTTTTGTGGGTATGCAGTCTGCGGCAACAACCAGAACCCTGCTAAACCTCCCGGAATCTACGAACTCGTTTGCAGTGATGAGGGCATCCGTTCCTGCCCTCATGCTGTCTGTGATATCCATTGTAAAAACACTGCTATCGAGATCGAGGGCCGAGGCTACGAAACTTGCACACTGCTTTATTCTGAAGGTTGGGGAGGTGGATGCGAATATTACAGCATCAAAGTTTCCACCGAGGTTTCTTGCAGCTTCAACCGCCATGGTTATGCTGTCCTCATCCCAGTGGGCTACAGCTCTTTCTCCACCAAGTGATGGCATTCCGGTTTCCTTTGAAATTTCATCTCTCTTTAGCTTCCATACTGGAAGGTAAACGCTGCATTCGCTTATCGACGCCAACTGATCACCTCCTTCATTATCAATTTTCAGAATGATTTTATTTAAGATTTACCTTTTCATTCCAGTTTTGGCATTTGAATGGAGATAAAATTACTTATAATCACAGGAAAATTTCACTACAGTTGTAAATACGACTTAGAAAAAATTGAAGGCTAAATCTTCAGGGCCAGATCTGCTGCCTCCCTCGTCGCATCCAAGGCCTTCCTCGGCTTGACGCAATCACCTATCTTGTAAAGCTCTGCCACCTTTCCGCTCAGCTCGTCATAAAGCCCATCGTTCGGCTTAGTTCCGACAGCTATGACTGCAGTGTCACACCCGATTTCCTTCTTCTCTCCATTCTGCTCAACAACAACGGCATTGGGCTTGATCTCGACAGCCTTTGTGTTTGTAAGCATCTTCACACCCTTCTGGTTGAGGTACAGCAAAACAGTCCAGCGCGTGCTTATGCCAATGTCCGCCCCAATCTTCGGAAGCATTTCGACAATCGTAACGCTCTTTCCCTCTTCGGCAAGCTTTGCAGCAGTATCGCAGCCCACTCCTCCTCCGCCAATCACCACAACGTTCTCTCCAACCTCCACCTTTCCTGCAAGAACATCAAAGGCCGTTACGGCATTCTCAACCCCGGGTATTGACGGAATCAGCGGTGATGCCCCAACTGCCACTATCACAACATCCGGATTCTCTGCGAGAACCTTCTCCGCATCTGCAGTTGTGCTGTACCTGACATCCACACCCATCTTCGGCAGGACATTCATGAAGTACCTCCCAACCTCTGCAAACTCGTAGGCGAGGGGTGAGTTGGCAGCGATGTTCAGCTGCCCTCCCAATCTGTCTGTCCTCTCGAACAGCACGACTTCATGTCCCTTCTTTGCCAGCATCTCTGCCGCCATGCAGCCCCCAGGGCCACCACCAACGATCACAACCTTCTTCTTCCTCTCAGCTCTCAGATTCCTGAATTCAGCCTCCCTTCCAACAGTCGGGTTGACGAGGCAGGTTATCGGCTGGGCCTGCATCACCATGTCCATGCATCCCTGGTTGCACGCAACGCAGAACCTGATCTCATCGAACCTTCCCTCTTTGGCCTTCTTTGGCAGTTCGGGATCCGCTATCAAGGGTCTAAGCATCGCAACCATGTCTGCCTTGCCCTCCTGCAGGATCTTTTCAGCAAGCAGTGGGTCGTTGATTCTGTGCGACGCTATCACTGGTACGCTCACAGCCTCCTTTATCTCAGCAGCGAGATAGGCAAAACCTCCTCTGGGAACGAGCATTGTCACCAACGGCCTCCTCGATTCGTGCCATCCTGCCATGACGTTTATTGCAGCAACTCCCGCATCCTCAAGGATCTTCGCTATCTGCTTCATTTCCCTGACCGTGTTACCTCCCTCTATGAACTCATCACCCGGAATCCTTATCAGAACTGGATAGCTTTCGCCGCACTTCTCCTTTATCCTCTGAATTATTTCCACAGCAAACCTCGTCCTGTTCTCAAGGCTACCGCCATACTCATCCGTCCTCTTGTTCGTTGCCGGACTGAAGAACTGGGAGATTAGGTAGCCGGCAGATCCTATCAGTTCAACGGCATCGAAACCTGCCTTCTTTGCCCTCAGTGCAGCGTCAGCAAATTCTTCTTCAATCTGCAGAATCTCCTCCTTCATTAGCTCCTTCGGAACCTTCTTGGTGAATATCGGTGGGGGGATGGGTGATGGTGCAACCGGGGTTCGATTTGGATCGAAGGATATCTCGTATCTTCCCGGATGCCAGAGCTGAACCGCACACTTCACATCGTACTCGTGGAAGACGTCGGAGATCTTCTTGAGATCAGGGATGTACTTATCATCGTGAATCGCCAACCCTCCGAAGAAGTAGGGCTCTATCTTGGCCACACCGACTACTGCAAACCCCACTCCTCCCTTTGCCCTTTCCCTGTAGAACTCCAAAAGCCTTTCTGTAACTCCACCATCTGGCGTGTGAAAGTTCGTCTCGGCTGCAGGCATGACGATCCTGTTCTTTACCACCATCCCACCAATCTCGATCGGCTCGAAAAGCTTCATGCTGGGACGTTATTATAACAAACTATAAGTTTTTCGGGAGATGGATGTAACTTTCAGCCTTTAAATTTCCATTACGATGAAAATGCTTTCAAAGGAAGCAAAAATTTAAACGTATAGGTTATCAATTACCAACTGGCTCCGCCTCTCACGCCCGGGTGAAAAGCATGATCCCGGGTCGGTTGGCGGAGCTACAAGCCCTGCATAATCCTGCACTCTCCGCTTTCTCCACCTGCAAGCTCCTTAATGTACTCCGCTGCCATTTTGCAGGCTTTCAGCACTCTCTCCTTCTCAACACCGGGAACACCGCAGGCAGCAACGAGCACGTTCCTCGTCGATTCTGTTATCATGGTGATTCTCGAATCTCTGTGCGGGAAGACGTGAAGAACCTTCTCACTGTCGGCCAGAACTATCTGGTTACTTTTCAGTTTCTCCTCCTTCCCACCAATTGGCAGGAAAAGTTCACCATCCCTCGCATACCTGAGTTCCAGTCCTCCCTTCACCCTGTCCAGGTCGTAAAGACCTATTGGAATCAGAGTTTCCATGCTGGCGAGGTTTCCAGCATCAACAACATTGTTTATACTCGGTATATTGCCCCTAAGGGCTCTCCTGACAAGAGCTTCGCCGCTCGGCCTCTGCTTGGTTGGATCGATACCAATTCTCCAGTAGAAGTCCCTGTACGCTCTCACAACTGGATCGTTCTTAAGCTCCTCCAGCTTCATCCTGCCCCTCACTTTCTCCAAAACCTCGTCCATGACACGTCTGACTTTCGCATCGCCCTTTCTGACTTCAACACCTCTCAAAACGTTAACACCCAAGCAGATGTCGGGGATGCGGACAGCGATCTCCATAAAACTGAAAGTTGTGCTGGGCATCTAAGGTTTTGCGTATTGCGATAACATGGAAAGCCTTAAAAATTTCGTCATCATCAATAGCAAACATGAGGTGGGGGATGGCATTCAGACTCGCCCTGAAGGCCTTCATCTTCGGAATGCTCTGGTTCGTTGCGGGCGTTCTGCTCGTAGCTGGAGGAGTTTTTCTGTTCATCTCAGGCATTAGAGCACTTGCCCTCTTCTCGGGTTTTGCTGGACTCTTTCTGATGTTCTTCGGCTTCTTTGCCGCAATATTCAAGGTGAGTGACGACACCTTTGGAAGACCGCCTGTAGAGCCTGTGGAGGTGACGTACGAAAAGGGGGGCTTTGCGTCCATCCTCGGGCAGCTGATTGAGCAGTCCCTGTCCGAGAACCCCCAGAAGGTTGAGAAAGCGAGGGAGATCAAGGGTTCAATAGTTGTGCACGTCAGAGACATGGACGCAAGTGCAACGGTAGAATTCAGGGGGAAGAGGATCACGGTTTACAACGGTGAGCCTGTGGAGGGGAAATTCGCTTTAATTTCAGCGGACTTCGAGACCATCAACGCACTGTCAACTGGCAAGGCGGGAATGCTGAAAACTCTAAGCTGGATTCTAAAGGGAAAGCTAAAGATAAAGGGAATACGAATGGCCCGAAAGTTTCAGAGCATTCTATCCTAATATTTTCTTCACAACCTTTACTCCCATTTCGTAGAGCTCTCTTGCCCTCTCCTCCGTCTTTCCCTCCGCATACACTCTGGCGATTGGCTCAGTGCCTGATGGTCTGATGAGGAGCCAGCCATCTTCGTAGTCTATTCTCGCCCCATCTGAGTGATTTGCGTCGGGAAACTCCTTTTTAAGCTCATCAAGCAACCTCTTCTTGTCCCTGCACTCCACCTTCCCCTTCACCATGTAGTATCTTGGTATCTCAGCCGCAAGCTCACTGAGCTTTTTGCCAGTCTCATCCATCAGCTCAAGGACCTTGGCAGCACTCATCCCACCGTCCCTTGCAACCAAGTGCTCTGGGAAGATGAAGCCACCGTTGCCTTCTCCACCAAAGACAGCATTTTTCTCAATCATAACCTTCGCAACAACTGGTGAGCCAACGGGCGTGTAAATTATTTCTCCACCAGCCTCTCTGACTGCATCCTCAACACACTTTGACGATGATATTGGCGTGACAACAATCCCTCCACCTGCCTTCTCAACGTAGTGTTTCGCCACAAGGGCGAGCATTACATCTTCACTCACGAAATTTCCGTTCTCATCAACAAAGACCGCCCTATCTGCATCACCATCGTGTGCAACACCAATGTCGGCCTTGAAATCAACAACCGCCTTTTTCAGCAAGTCGAGCGCTTCCTCAACCGGCTCGGGATTTCTGACGGGGAATCTCCCATCAGGACTGCAGTTAATTGCATACACATCACAGCTCAACCTCTTCAGAATTTCAGGGGTTGTGAAGCTACCAGCACCGTTTCCGCAGTCAACCGCAACCCTGTACTTTCTGTCAAGCTCCACGCTGTCTGCAATTGCGTCGATGTACGGTCTAACAGCATCATCCCGGTAAAGTTGCCCAACGCCATCCCATTCTGCAATCCTGAACTTCTTGCTGATGTAAACCCTCTCACTCTCCTCGTCCATCTCTCTGTAAAACTCCACACCATTCTCCTGGACGAACTTTATGCCGTTGTACTCCCTTGGATTGTGGCTTGCAGTCACAATAACTCCAGCCTTGCACTCCGACTCCTTCACAAAGTACTGCAACGCTGGGGTTGGTGCTACACCAACATCAACAGCATCGCTGCCCGTTGACATTATACCCGCCATCACCGCACTCTTGAGCATCGAACTTGAGATTCTGGTGTCACATGCAACGGCAATTCTCCCGTACTTCATTGTGCCGATGGTTCTGCCAAGATTCAGTGCGACCTCTGCAGTCAGCTCTGAGTTTGCAATACCCCTAACACCGTTTGTTCCAAAAAGCTCTCCTGCCCCTCCGGCTCTCATAGCTCCTCCTCTTCCTCCAACAATCTTAAAGGTTTTGTTGCAAACATCTCTATGTGAGAAGGCCACTCTTCACGATCCTCAGCGTACTCGCTATAATTGCAGTCTTTGCAATCTCAGCTTTAAATCTCAAATTTGGGTCGAGGGAGTACTCGGACAGCTTTCCACCATGGGATAAAGTGTACATGACGTACGAGCGCTACTACAGGGATTTTGGTCTGTCACCAGAGGATGTCTATGTCCTCATTAAGGCTGAGAGCCTGAGTGATGATGTTATTGAGTATGCAGCAAATCTTGAGCGGAATCTCAGGCACGTGGAGGGTGTAGTTTCCACACTGTCATGGGTGGCTGACAGGGATCTTATTCTGATCACGGTGCAAATAGCAGCGGCTGGCAGCGAAATGGAGATTGCAAAGGAGA
This sequence comes from uncultured Archaeoglobaceae archaeon, assembly GCA_965541645.1. GTDB lineage: Archaea > Halobacteriota > Archaeoglobi > Archaeoglobales > Archaeoglobaceae > Archaeoglobus. The sequence goes on from CBEUCM010000022.1 coordinate 20,902, forward strand.
TTGAAAGAACTATACAGTTCGTTCCCGCACCTCCCGGGGTGACAGTCGATGTTACGGGTGGAGCCGTGCTGATGTACCAGATCACCCAGGCCGTGAAGGAGGACGTTTACAGAACCTTTTTGCTGGCCTCCATGATCATGGTCGCCATCCTAATAGCTGTTTTCAGCAGTGTTGTTAGAAGGAAACGGACAATTCTGTTCCCTCTCCTCATATCCCTGCTATCGGTAGTGATTATGGTCGGAAGCATGCCCATCCTTGGGATAAAGATGACCGAGTACGTTTCATCCACAGTACCCATCCTGATAGGCCTTTCCATCGATTACGCTGTTCAGATTCAGAACAGATTCGAGGAGGAGAGAAGGGAGGGTAGAAAGACTCTGCAGGCCATGTTGGCTGCCGTTAAGACTACGAGGATGCCCCTTTTTATGGCCATGGCAACGACAGTCATAGGTTTTGCATCGATGGCTGCGCCGATGATTCCGTCTCTTTTCTGGTTTGCCCTCCTCATGTCCATCGGGCTGGTTTCGGCCTTTCTCCTCTCCCTCATCCTACTTCCGGCCATGCTGGTTCTCACAGACAAGGCCGGGTCTGAGGGAATTCTGGGTGAAGGGATTGTTGAGGCTGCCCTCTCCTCCATTGCAGAGTTCACGATATCCCATCACAGGAAGATCCTGATCGTAACTGTGATCTTGATTCTGATTGGGGCGTATGCTGCGGCAAACGTTCAGCTTGAGACAAACAGAAGGAAGTACGCACCACCCGATCTTCCAGCACTGCTCAAGTTCGAGGAGCTCGAGAGGAGGGTTTCACCACAGTACGTGTATGTTATCGTGCTCTCCGCAGACATAAATCCCGACACCATCAGGAAGGTTGAGGAGCTTGCTAACTACATTGCAAGCAGAGAGAACTTCGTCCACTCCTACAAAACCATCGGCAGGCTATTCATCGATTTTTTCGGTTACCTGCCACATGATGATCTCACACTCTCGAAAGGATTGCTTTTGGTGCCTGACGCAGGCAGACTGGTTTCTGGAAACCAGCTTGTCATCCTCCTGTACACAAACACCCAGACGGAAGAGGAAGTTAAGGCGGCAGTCCGGAACATCAAAGCTGACATCGAGTTTTTGGGTGGGACGGAGAGTACTACATCACGGGCTTTCCGGTAATTCTGGCCCACCTCAGCGAGGTTCTCTTCAGCAGCATGAGCCTTATGACGGCAGTAGCCTACGTCTTGATCCTGGCCTTCCTCCTTCTTGTCTATCGCTCTCCTGTACGTGCTGCAGTTCCACTCGTCAGCATTTCGGTGGCAATAGCGGCAATGAATCTCTCTGCCCTTCTGCTGGGCATAAAGCAAACGACTGTTTCAATTGCCCTGAACTCAATAGTTCTCGGCACAGGGATAGACTACTCGATACACATCTCGGAGAGGTACTACGAGGAGAGAAGGGTGCTTGGAATCAAAGATGCCGTAAAAAGGACTGTAGAGAGGACTGGAAAGGCCATTGTAACTTCATCCCTCACAACAGCGGGTGGATTCGGAGCGCTTGTTTTCTCCTCCTTCCCCGTTCTGAGCAATTTCGGGATCATGGCGTTTATCGCAGTAATCTTCAGCCTGATATCGGCGATATCCATCGTTCCGGCATTTTTAATGCTCCTCGACTCTCATTTCAGAGATATCCTGAAAACGACCTGACTTGCAGTTCTCAGCTTTCTCCTGATCTCCGGAAGCTCGTACATGTAAAGGGTCAGAATCCCGTTCAGAACCCTATCGTAGCCGAAAGCCTTCTTTATGAACTCGGCGTGAAGCTTGTCCCTCACATATACAACTCTCTCCCCGCCGATGTCGTTCATCTCCAGAATTACGGGAATCCTGAACCTTCCCCAGTCAATCTCGTCAACATATGCAGCAATGAACTCCAGCTCTCTTTTCTCAATGTAGTACTCATTTCCGTCTCTCGCCCTAATCGTCGGATCCTTTTCCTTCAGCATCTCCGCCAAGCTTTTGGTTTTTGCTGGCATGTGTCTGTTAACAGCCTCAATCATTCTTGCAAGCATTTTCTCGTTCATCTCACTACCTCCAGCTCAATTTCAACGTTTCCTTTCCTAATCCCGACCATCTCTGAGGCATTACCCTCCCTAAGGCTGAGTTCAAGGGTGTTAAAGCTCCCGATAAGGGCAAGGGGCCTTCCAACATCGACATCGCTGTAAGTCCTCACCAGTGGAAACTCTACATCTTTAAGGTAAAAGGCTTTCCCCTTAACATCCTCAGCCTTCACGTTGGTGATGAGGTTTCCAAATCTGTCGATGAAAACGACCTTGCATACTATCCTGTCTTCAAGAACTGTATAGTCATAGAGGTTCAGCTCCTGCATTTCTCCCACTTCTCTGCAGAAGTTCAGCAGTTCTCCCTTAGCTGCAAGGGCTGCCGCAGGTGCGAAGATGTCCCTCCCGTGGAAGGTTGCTGATAACTCACCAACAAACTCGGAGATACTGGGATCAATTTCGTGTATGCTCACGATACCATCCTGAGATGCGGAGGGATAGAGTATTCCGTTGTCAGGGCCAATAAATACATGATTTCTTGTTAAGACTGCCAGAGCTCTTCTCTCGCTCCCCACTCCAGGATCAACGACCGCAACATGGATTGCATTTTTGAAGTACCTGTAGGCATGGTAGAGCAGGAAGGCCCCCTGGTAAACGTTCTGCGGCTCGACGTTGTGGGTGATATCCACCACTGGCACGTTGGCCATGCTCATGATAACTCCCTTCATAACTCCGGGGTAGTAGTCTCCAAAATCCGTCAGCAGGGTTATCATGTGGCGAACACCATCCTTATCCCATCCCTCAATCCGGGAGCGAGACCAAGAACGATGAGAACGAACTTCACAAAGTTTCGCAGTCTTTCACTCTCCTCGTCCATGTCGAGCAGATATAGTATGACAAGGAAAACCAGAAATTTTACAACTGGAAGAGATAGGGCACCGAACTTCTCGATGAGGAACCTCGGCAGGACATGAAGCTCCCAGTATCCTAAGTAGGTTATGCCAAAGTAAGTTTCGAAACCGTCGAGCATGTGGGAGAAAATAGTAAGCACACTGAGCTGGTTTTTCATCGGATGTGGGACAATGAAATAGTACAGCACAGCAAAACCCCCAGCCAGGGCAATGCCAGCAGGCAGAACCCACCAGTTGACCACCTGAAGATTGGTGAGGAGTAGGGCAATCGCAACAATGCTCAGCACAAGCCCAACTGCCGAGTAGAGTTTGTAGTACTCTCTGCCAAAGGCCTTCAATGAGAGAATCAGAGTTGGAAAGGCTATCAGGAAAATAAGGATGTAGATGAAGGGAGACATAAAGACATAGGAAATCGGAGGCGAGAGGAAACCGGCATCCTCAACTACCCTTACAGATGAGCCGAGCAAGATGAAGGGTATGTTGGCATAAACGAATCTGCTGTCAATCTCAACCCTTCTCTCAAGATAGCGGTACAGCAAAACCACAGCCACAATCAGAATTATGGCCCACGTTAGGGTGTTTACAGGATTGTACCCCTCCTTATAGACTATCGAATCAATGTAGTACTCCTTCACGAAGTTCCAAAGCGGATCCATGTTCCCAATAGGATGACCGTTTAAATAACCTTCCAGCTCGCACATACATTCACATACAAAACAACATATAATCAACCAAAACGCTTTAAAACAGAGAAAGGGGGCGGGGAGTTGGGAGGTGAGAACATCATAGAGGTGGCAAGAGACGAAGAGAGGGGAAACTATCTCTACTTTACCATGAATAAGTGTGTAGGATGTGGTACGTGCGAAACCGTCTGCCCCAAATCGGCCATTACAGTTTACAGAAATGGCAGGGGATTTGAGGTTAGAGTAGGGGAGAACTGCGCTGTCTGCGGAACATGCAGCGACTTCTGTCAGTTTGGGGCGTTGAAGTTCTACAGGAATGGAAAGGAGGGTGGAATCTATTCTGAAATTTTGAAAGATGAGTTGGGATTCAAGAAAATTGATGTAAATGCTCAGGACTGTATTCTCTGTGCGTTGTGCATGAAAAACTGTCCGCATGACGCTATAAATGTAATAAGAAGTGTGGATCTCAAAAAGCTGAGAAGAGGAGAGATAGAGATTGGTGATGGGTGTATTGAGTGCAGACTCTGTGTTGAGAACTGTCCAACAAAGGCCATCAGGATATACCATGGCAGACCTGTAATTGATGAGAGCAAATGCATATACTGTGAGATATGCTCAAGGATATGCTCGATGGGTGTCATTGCAATCCGCTGCGACTCGTGCAGAATTGTCGGGCAGGGCAAGGATGCCGTTACTGGAGAGGTGGTGGTTGACGAGTCGAGCTGTGCGGCATGCGGGATATGCAGCGAGGTGTGTCCGACTGGGGCTATAAAAGTTGAGAAGATGTTTTTCGGTGAGCAGAGGTGGAATGCAGACAGATGCTTTGAGGACTGCACGGTCTGCAGGGACATCTGCCCGAACGAGGCGATATCCTACAGCTACGAAGATGGCAAGACAGTTGTGTTCAGTAACAGATGCAACTTCTGCGGAACGTGTGAGAGATACTGCCCTGGCGGTGCGATAGAGATTCAGAGGGCAGTTGGCGACATTGAAATGGAGTTCAGATCGGTGGATGGTAGAAAGAGGGAGAGGGTCATAAAGATTAGTGATGCATGCATTGGATGCGGGATCTGTGAGAGCATCTGTCCGGTCAGCAAAAATGGAAGAACTATTGAAATCGTCAATGGCAAGGCTGAGGGTGGACTCAGCTTGGACTGCACAGGGTGTGGGCTCTGCATCGCCAACTGTCCTGTGGATGCAATAACAATCGAGGAGAAAGTTGGCTGAGGTAAACTGAAAGCAAGCTGACAAAACCCTTATATTTTATTCCTTCAGCTTTTCTTCATGGCCAAAAAAGCAGTCGTTGACAGGAGAAAATGTGCTTACTGCGGTGCATGTGTTGCTGTTTGCCCCTTCAACGCCAACGAGCTCGTTGAGACCTATCTTGAAATTTACGATGACTGCAATGGATGTGGAATCTGCGTTAAAACCTGTCCAATGGGTGCTTTGAACTTGGTGGAGGTGTGATCGATGTACGACGTCGTTGTTGTTGGTGCCGGCCCGGCAGGGAGCATGGCAGCGAAAACTGCAGCAGAACTTGGCCTGAATGTTCTGCTTGTTGAGAAAAGGCAGGAAATCGGAACTCCGGTGAGGTGCGCTGAAGGTGTAAGCAGAGAAAATATCGAGCGATTTTTTGAAGTTGACAAAAAATGGATTGCTGCTGAGGTTGTTGGAGCAAAGATATACGCTCCCGACAAGACAGAGGTCGTTATGTCCGAGGAAATGGCCGGAAACGAGGTGGGATACGTTCTTGAGAGGAAGATATTTGACAGGCATGTTGCAAGGCTCGCAGCAAAGGCGGGTGCGGAGGTTTATGTCAAAACTGCGGTTACAGATTTTGAGAGAAAGAATGGTGCTTTGAGAGTTAAGCTCAGAAAACTCGGGGAGGAGTGGGAGGTTGAGACGAAGATTCTGATCGGTGCCGATGGTGTTGAGAGCAGAATAGGGAGGAAGGCGGGGATCATCAAAACACTCAAGATGAATGAAGTTGAGAGCTGCACGCAGTACCTGATGACAGGCCTTGATATTGATGAGAACTACACCTACTTCTACCTTGGTAGGGAGGTTGCACCCGGCGGTTACGCCTGGATCTTTCCGAAGGGCAACGGATCGGCAAATGTTGGCATAGGTGTGCTCCCAAAGATGGCCCAGAAAACCGCCAAGGAGTATCTGGATGCCTTCATAGAGAGAGAGGGTATTGAGGGCAAGATAGTGGAGGTGGTTGCAGGCGCTGTTCCAGTTTACGGTGAAGTTGAGACTGCAGTTGCGGACAACATCATGCTTGCAGGTGATGCTGCCTACCATGCTGATCCAATAACAGGTGGTGGGATTGCCAACGCCTTAGCTGCGGGTTACTATGCAGGAAAGGTTGCGGCAGAGGCTGTTGAAAGGGGAGACTTCTCGGCCAGATTTCTGAAAAAGTACGATGAGCTGTGGAAAAAAGATTTTGGAAAGAGGCTCAGCAGGAACAAGAAGTTGCAGAAGAAGTTCCTTGAAATGGATGACAAGACGATGGACAAGCTTGCTTCAGCGGTCGCAGGGAAAAATCTGAAGGAGATGAGTGTTGCGGCAATAATGAAGGAGCTGCTAAAGGCCTATCCGAAGCTGCTGTGGGACCTGAAAGATCTATTCTGATTATTTTGCCCTCCTGACTGCAGCTTTTTTCACACCCTTTTTAGCCACCACAACACCAGACGAGTATCTGCCCTGCACCGCAACACTTCCAACATCGGTCCTTATGCAGTAACCGTCTTCACTCATTGCAAAAAGTTCTCCGTCATCGCAGAGGTGGGCAAAAACAACCTCACCAGTTTTTTCCGTGACCTTGTAGGCTATCATGCCCATAACTCCCCTCCCTGTGAACCTGAACTCCTCAATGTGGCACCTCTTCCCGTAGCCCCTTTCAGTCAGCATAAGCAAGTAATTGCCGTCGCTTGCGGTCATGGACGCTATCCTATCCCCGTTTCTGAGTTTGAGGGCTATTACACCCTTGGCGTTTCTTCCATATTCCGGAATACTGTCCTCCCTCAATCTGACAGCGTATCCCTGTGAGGTTGTGATCACTATGCTTTCACCCTCAACCAGCTCAGCATTGGATATGTCACCAGATGACGCTCTGATCCCCGCTCTCTTAGCGTTTTCAAACTCGCTGAGGGGTACCTTTTTTATGTATCCATCTGGTGAGAGGATGACAACAGTTCTATCGTCAAATCTGTCAACCCCAATGGCTGAAACCACAACCTCTCCGTTTTCAAGCCTGATCAGCTTCCTAAGAGTTGATCCCTTAGCAGTTCGGTCCATCTTCGGTATCTCGTGAGCATGGATCCAGAACACCCTTCCGGTGTTTGTGAAGAGAAGGAGTCTGTCAGTTGTCCTGCACACTCTGAAAACCGAGATCTCATCCTCCTTCCCTAAGGTCGTGCCTATTACTCCAACACCACCCCTCGATTGCAGTCTGAATTCATCGAGAGACATCCTCTTCGCAAAGCCCTCACGAGTTATAACCACAAGGTTCTCCTCCTCCTCTATGAGATCCTCTGCTGCTATTTCATCCGGTGAGAGTTCAATGTCTGTCTTCCTATCATCTCCGTACTTGTCCCTAATCTCCTCAACCTCCCTCGTAATTATGGCGTCAATTTTCTTGGGATCTGCGAGTATGGACTCATACTCCGCAATTTTTGCCTTAAGTTCCTTGTACTCCTTAAGCAGGGCATCAATCTCGATTGCGGTGAGCTTCTGCAGCCTCATTTGAAGAACTGCATCCGCCTGCTTGTCCGTTAAAGAATAAACCTCCACAAGCCTCTTTTTGGCCTCCGATGGAGATGGTGAGGAACGAATGAGGTTTATAGCGTTCTCGATGTCCTCAACAACAATTTTAAGCCCCTCAACAATGTGCAATCTGTCTCTCGCCTTCTCAAGCTCGTACTCAGTTCTTCTCCTTACAACCTCCCTCCTGTGATCAACGTAGAGGGCAATCATCTCCCTGAGGTTGAGAATCCTCGGCTCGTTATCCACGAGGGCCAACGCAATCACGCCAAAAGTAGTCTGCAAATTGGAGTAAGCATAGAGCTTTTTTATAACAAGCTCCGGGTTGCATCCGGCTTTAAGCTCGATGACAACCCTGATCCCCTCTCTGTCAGATTCATCCCTTATTGTCCTGATCTCGTCGATCTTCCCTTCTCTCGCAAGCTCAGCTATGCTTTCCACGAGCTTTGCCTTGTTCACCATGTAGGGCACTTCCCTTATCACTATCTTGCCATCTTCAACCTCAACCCTGCCACGGACTACAATTTTGCCCTTCCCCGTCCTGTACGCCTCCACTATCCCTTCTCTCCCTACGATTATGCCACCCGTTGGAAAGTCTGGCCCTTTGACGTGCTTCATCAGCTCCTCAACTGAGATCTCTGGATTGGAGAGGTAGGCAATTATCGCATTGCAGATCTCCGTCAGGTTGTGGGGAGGGATGTTTGTGGCCATGCCCACAGCTATACCGCTTGAACCATTTATGAGCAGATTTGGAATCTTTGCTGGCAGTACGGTCGGCTCCTTCAGTGTGGCATCGAAGTTTGGGGTGAAATCTACAGTTTCCTTGTCGATATCTGCCAGCATCTCCTCAGCGATCTTCGCCAGCCTCGCCTCGGTGTACCTCATTGCAGCAGGAGAATCACCATCTATGCTCCCAAAGTTGCCCTGGCCGTCTATCAGCGGATAGCGCATGGTGAAGTCCTGGGCCATTCTGACGAGGGCATCGTAAACCGCAGAATCACCGTGGGGATGGTATTTACCCAGCACTTCCCCAACGATTCTCGCAGACTTGCGATATGGTCTGTTGCTCAGCAGCCCCATCTCATACATTGCGTAGAGTATTCGCCTTTGAACGGGTTTTAAGCCATCTCTGACGTCGGGAAGCGCTCTCCCAACTATTACGCTCATTGCATAATCGATGTAGGAGCTCTTCAACTCTTCGCTGATGTCTCTGAGAAGTTCCATTGCGTTCTGTTAATTTCAGGCTATAAAAACATTAAGCGAAAGAGTTTTAATTCAGATTGCAGTGCTCGAATTGAGCCGAGGTGGCCTAGCTGGTTGGGGCGACGGACTCATAATCCGTAGGTCGCGGGTTCGAATCCCGCCCTCGGCAT
>CBEUCM010000023.1:0-28935 GCA_965541645.1 uncultured Archaeoglobaceae archaeon
GTATTTGCGATAATGGGGCCGAGCGGATGCGGGAAGTCGACACTTCTCCGCTCATTCAACAGGCTTCTCGAACTAAACCCGAACGCGAGGGTTGAAGGCGATGTCAGGCTTTACGGGAAAAGCGTTTACGATATGAATCCGATCGAAGTCAGGAGGAAGATCGGAATGGTATTCCAGCAACCGAATCCCTTCCCGCACATGAGCGCATTCGACAACATCGCTCTCGGCTTGAAGCTGAACGGTCTCATTAGGTCGAAGAAGGAGTTGCGCGAGATCGTGGAGTGGGCTTTGAAGAGGGGAGCACTCTGGGATGAGGTTAAGGATAGACTTCGCGATCCTGCATCGGCTTTAAGCGGAGGGCAACAGCAGAGGCTCTGCATAGCGAGGGCATTGGCTATGAAGCCGGAGGTTCTGTTAATGGACGAGCCGACTGCAAATCTCGATCCGGTTGCGACGGAGAAGATAGAGGATTTAATCTACGAGCTTAAGGAAGATTACACGATAGTAATCGTCACCCATTCGCCGTCACAGGCGGCGAGGGTCAGCGATTACGTTGCTTTCCTATACCTTGGAGAGCTCGTGGAGGTTGGAAAGACGGAGAAGGTTTTCGAGAAGCCGGAAAACGAGCTAACTGAGAGGTATTTAACGGGGAGGATAGGATGAGGAGGATTGATGATAGGATCAAAGCGATTAGAAAAGATATCCTGCAGATGCATGCCTTGAGCAAGAAGGCTGTCGAGCTGAGTTTTAAAGCGATAAAGGGAGATAAAAGCATCATTCGAGAGATTTCGGAAATAGAACGGCACACTGACATGCTCGACACGGATATAAACTTCGCCTGCACGACTTTCATAGCTCTGTTCCAACCTGTTGCGCGAGATCTGAGGTTTGCGTTGAGCATGATTAGAATTTCTTCCTCATATGAGAGGATAGCCGATCTCGCTCAAGAGATCGCACTATACGAGTGCAGAATGCCGGAAAGTTTCTTCGAAGCTGAGAGGTATTTGATGGAAATGTTCGATGTTGTGAAGAGCGGATACAGGAAAACGGAGGGTCTGAGGGAAAGACTCGTCGAACTGGACACTCGAATTGACGACATCTACGTTGAAACGATGGAGGCGTTGGATGACAACTGCAATGTCGATGCCGTGCTAACAACAAGACACGTCGAGAGAATCGGCGATCTGCTTGCGAAGATCGGTGCACGACTTATATTTGTGGAGGAAGGAAGACGCGTATGGGTGAAGTAGAACTCATCCCTTTTAGCACAAACACTACCTTGGCGAGTGTAATACAAGCCAATATTCTCCAAAAGCATCGATCAGCCAGGGAACTTTTATCCACAACAAATCTCGGCTTATTATCACAACAATCGCTGCATGTATTAATGTTTTTTTATTTATTATTTTCTCTGATGAAATTGCAATTTCTCATCAAACTTTCTCCATAGCGCAAACCTTTATAGACGAGTTGATAAGGAAAAACGTGGAAAAGAGGATTGAAATGCTGATAAAATCTGCCAAGAAAACAGGATACGAAAATGAACTTGAGAGAGTTTCTAAGGTTATCAGAGAGAGTTTCACCGTGAGATTTTGAAAATTTTGCTTGACACCTCATTTCTGATTGAACTCAAGAGAAGTAACAAGAAGGCTGTTGATGCCTTAGAGAGTCGAAAAGGTGAATGCGAGGATGCGAGGATGTAGTTGTCAGTTCGCTTACAGTTTACGAGCTGCTTGTTGGGGCCAATTACGTGTGGAAGAAGCATGGTGATGCAAGGGAGGAAAAAATGTAAGTAAGTTACCCCTTAGCAACTCCCAATGGCTTCAACCTTGCGACGAGCCTTGAAATCCCCGCCCTGTGCACAACATCGACAACATCATCGCTGAGCTTGTAGGCTTCCGGAGCCTCTTCAGCAAGCAAAGCTCCATGTGTAGCCCTGACATAGATCCCCTTTCTCTCAAGGTTCTGCTTCACGACATTTCCTCTAAGCCTCCTCTTCGCTGCTGCCCTGCTCATAACTCTTCCACTTCCATGACACGTTGAACCGAAGGTCTCCTCCATTGCCTTTGCTGTTCCAACGAGCACGTAGCTTGGAGTTCCCATACTGCCCGGAATCAGAACCGGCTGTCCAACATCACGGTAGTCGGAGGGTATATCCTTGCTCCCAGGCCCGAAGGCTCTCGTGGCTCCCTTTCTGTGGACGCAAACCTTCACCTTTCTGCCGTTGACTTTATGCTCCTCAAACTTCGCAATGTTGTGCGCAACATCGTATATCAAATCCATGCCCAGATCGTCTTCACTCATGCCGAAGACCTTCTGGAAGGTCTCCCTCGTCCAGTGGGCTATGATGTGTCTGTTGCACCATGCATAATTGGCTGATGCAGCCATCCCCGCAAAGTAGTCCTGCCCCTCCCTGCTGTTTATCGGAGCGCATGCAAGCTGCCTGTCCGGGAGCTTTATTCCGTACTTTCTCACGGCCCTATCCAGAACCTCTAAAAAGTCTGTGCACACCTGATGCCCCAAACCACGACTTCCGCAGTGGATCATCACAGTCACCATGCCCTCTTCCAGCCCGAAAACCTTTGCAACCTTCTCGTCGAAGATCTTGTCCACGTACTGCACCTCCAAGAAATGGTTTCCGCTTCCAAGCGTTCCGAGCTGAGGTCTACCTCTGTCCCTCGCCTTCTTGCTCACGACCTCCGGCCTTGCCCCATCCAGCGCACCGTTTTCTTCGCAGTGCTTCAGATCCTCCTCACTCCCATATCCGTTCTCAACAGCCCACTTTGCTCCGGTTACAAATATCTCGTCCAGCTCTTTATCGCTAACTCTCAGCCTGCCCTCACTGCCGACTCCAGACGGCACGGCAACGAAGAGTTCGTCGATCAGCTTCCTTATCTTCGGCCTAACATCGTCAACTTTCAGGTTGGATCTGAGAAGTCTGACGCCGCAGTTTATGTCGAATCCAACACCGCCAGGGGAAACAACCCCGTTTTCAACGTCAAAGCCAGCAACACCACCTATTGGGAATCCATAACCAACGTGAACGTCGGGCATGACCAGAGAAGCTACCTGTATTCCCGGCATCGTTGCGACGTTCGCAGCCTGCTCCACAGCATCCTTCTCAAGAATCTGCATCAGCTTCCTGCTTATGTAAAAGTAAGCGGGAACCTTCATTCCGGGCTTGTAACCCTTTGGCAACTCCCATTTATAATCCGTAATCTTTCTCAGAACGTTCTCCATGCCCCCACATCCTTAGAAGGGTTTAAAGCATTTTTCTTAAAGTTGTGAAGCCTTACGCCTATAAAGACCTATCCACCACATCGTGGTTATGGGCATTGCCACCAACCAGTTCGCAACTGATGTAAGGGCAAAGTTTGCGATCTCCCCAGCCGTGCCGAGGAACTTGAGCGGGTAAAAGGGAACACCAACAGCTGTACCCACCAGAGCTACGATCAGCCAGAATATTATGGTTTCCATCAGCGACCTCGACAGAATCTTGAACCCCCTTCTGATGCCACCCACAACACCCTCTCTGTCAAGAACGATCGCATACGGGACAAAGGTTACCAGAAAGGTGATGAAGAGCACGAAGCCGAGCCACAGGAGTCCATAAACCACGAAGAAGAGTACTGCTGCAACAATACCCTCTTCACCCGACCAGTCCACCCCTTTTAAGAAGTTGTAGAGGGGCAGCAAACTTGCAAGGTTTACACCCAGCAAGATGAGGGAGAAGGTAAGGTAGGGCAGGTACCTCGACCTGGCATACTTGAGACACGCAGAGAGACTCACCTGGCAGCTCAGAGAGTCACTGCACACCTTTATACCCCATGCTCTGAAAAAGGTATCCGAAACCGTAAACAAGACCATTGCTACAAGGGCCACCGAGACTATGAGGTCCGAGTTTTCCATGTACCTTTCGATCAGTCTGTCTAAGTACTCTTCGGTAAACTCGCCAGATAGCACCACCCCAAACAGCTCTGGCGAGATAAGAGTGATGAGTAGGATGGCCGCACCAGAGAATATCGAGGTTGATACAATCCCGGAAATAAAAAATGGGACTCCAGACACTTTGTGACTCTTCCAGGCGTTCCACCCTTCTTTAACTATCTCCCAGATCATACGCCGAAGTACTCCTTCACATGTGGTCGCGTGAGATAGTAGATTATGATACCGTTAATCACTATGCCAATAACACCGTGCGGAAGTGACAGCAGGGATGAAACAATGCCCAACGCCAGAAGTATGATGTATATCCACCAAGCCCACGTAGCCCCCTTCCACAGCCCGTAGGAGATCACGATTTGCACGATACCAATCACGACGAAGACTATGCTGCCAAGTGCAAATAGCAACGAGAGAAATGGCATGGATACCTCCATCTCCCCGGCAAACGTTGGTGCAAGGGCTGCAAAAAACGCTGCAAGTGCCAGGAAAGCTACACCACCTATCACTCCCAGCACAGCTAATATTGTGACACCCAGAGGTCTCATGGATATCTGTTATCAAATTTCCCTGTTTAAAACTTTTCCCGATTCATACAGCTCGTCCACATTGAGGTCGAGAATGAACTCGTCTATTGCCCTGTTCACCTCCTCAGCCTTTTCGAGCATGACGCAGTGGCCAGCTTTTGGAATTACAACAAGCTTCGAGTTGCGGATCAGCCTGTTCAGCTCCAAGGACTTTGAGACTGGCAGGGCTTTATCCTCCTTGCCGACTATAATCAAAGTGGGTGCATCTATCTCTCTCGCAACGTCCCGCAGATCCACCCTGGCCAGTGTTCTATACACGTTGACCACAGCGTAGGAGGGTGAGAACTCCATTGCCTGTTTCCATCCCCACTCCCTCAGCTCCTTTGACTCCTTACCAAAGCTGAGGTTGGCAACGTACTTGGATGAGAAAGTGTAGGCAAGCTTACCGAGGAGCAGGGCTAGAGGATACCCGTATCGATGGAAGGTCCTTATTTTAACTCCTCCCCCAACCAGAATCAGAGCCATAACCTTCTCAGAAAACTCGTGACAGTACTTCAGGGATATCATGCTCCCCAGTGAGTGGCCGATAAGAATGAACCTGTCAAGTTCGGCGTCTCTAACAACAGCATCAAGATCGGAAACGAAGTGATCAAGGGTGTAGAGTTCCTTTTCCAGGGGTTTCTCCGACTGTCCGTGCCCCCTGTTGTCAACAAAGACCATCTTGTTCCTGCCCATGAAGTAGGACCTCTGCTCTTTCCAGAAATTCATGTTTGCTGTCCATCCGTGGACGAATACCATTGCAGGCTCAGGTCCATCATCTATTTCGTAATAGATGTTGACTCCCTTGTTCCTAACATATGGCATAAACCAAGTTGTCACACACTTTAAAAAGATTTTCGTGTATTAATCATGGATGGGTGTAGATTGTCCTAACCTGCCCATCACAGGCCTCAACCCTGCAGAAGGCGAACCTCTCGAACTGCACAACCTTTCCAACATCCTGCCTCACGTTCTCCTCCACAACACCGCTGAACACCTTCTCCCCCAAAACTTCGCACGGCAGAACTCCATCCTCAGGCAACCAGTGTATGATATTCTTGCCTTTCTTGACATCACCGAGTTCAAATCCCCTGAACTCTGCCCTGTAATCTAAGAGAATGTTGCAGAAGTCTTTCAGCCTCACAACACTGCCTTTAAGTCTTTCAAAGTCGTCTCTCGTGATATACACAGTCCTACTGCCTTTCAGCCTCCTCTTCCCGCCTTTGGATGGATTTAAGGGTAGCTCAACCTCGATCTCCTCAGGAAGCCCATCGATTTCGATCTTCACAGGATCCCACACAAAGAAGTAGCGATTGGCTTTGGGATCGACTATCTTCCTGTTCTCAGCATAGAGGTTTTTGAGGCTGATGGAAACGTCGTTCTCACCAACACCCAAGGAGAGGAAGAACTTCCTTATGGCCTCACTTTCGAAACCCCTTCTCCTGAAAGCCCTTATCGTGGGCAACCTTGGATCGTCCCAGCCAGAGTACTTTCCGGTCTCTATCTCCTTTTTAATTCCGGACGTTGAGAGCTTTCCGAACTCGAAGATCTTAACTCTCCCCCAGTGTCTTGTAACCGGATACTCCCAGCCAAAGTACTGGTAGAGATACTTCTGCCTCCTTTCCGAGTCGATGAGGTCCTTGCCCCTTATTATGTGCGTCACCCCGCAGAGGTGGTCCTCTATGGCGGATTCAAAGTCAAGAGTTGGATAAACAACAAACCTATCTCCAACCAGAGGATGATCTTCCTTGATTATCCTGAAGGCAACCCAGTCTCTTATAGCAGGATCCTTGTGCCTCATGTCCGTCTTTATCCTCAGCACGACCTCTCCTTCCTCATATCTCCCATCAAGCATCTTGTCCCATACTTCCAGAGCCTCCTCAACACTGATGTTTCTGTGCGGACACTCGATACCACTGTCTCTGAATTTCTTAAACTCCTGCTGGCTGCAGAAGCAGGTGTAGGCCTTGCCCATTTCAATCAGCTTTCTGGCATAGTCGTAGTAGATGGGTATCCTTTTGGAGGCGTAGATGACCTCATCTGGCCTGTAACCCAGCCACTCAATGTCTTCCAGATACCACTCGTAAGCCTCAAGCATCGGCCTCTTGGTTCTCGGATCAGTGTCATCAAACCTCACTATAAAGCGCCCATCGTAGATTTTCGCATACTCTCCATTAACGATTATTCCTCTGGCCGAGCCGAGAGTTGGGGGGCCGTTGGGATTGGGGGCGAACCTCATCACCACCTTTCCCTTAACAGCGTTTTCGAGCGGTGGGAGGGTTATCTCTTTCTCCTTCTCCTTTTTCCTGTCCTTTCCCACCTCTCCAAACTTTCTGATCAGCTCCTGCCTCTCCTCCTCACTCAGGCTCTCGAATTCAGCTATGCACTCTCTGACGAGTTCAAGTACCTCCTTGGCCCTCTTTCTAAGCTCCGGGTTTTCGGCCATCACCTTCCCCATGACTGCCTTCTCGTTTGCCTTCCCGTACTTTACTGCATTCGCCACGACGTACTTCATTACAATGTCCTTCACAAGGCTGCAATTGCAGGAAGAAATATAAAACCTGTGAAAGAGAGCATAGAAGATGAACGAAACTCTCGCACTGTTCATCTCGATTGCGCTGGTTCTGATACTGATAAGGAAAATCGGCATTGGTGTTTCGCTGTTTATCGGCTCGGCCGTTTTGGCCTACCTAATATTAGGAACTGAGGGATTTAAGGTCATATTCGAAGCTCTGGTCTCTCTCCAAACCTTAGAGATTGTCACAATAGTTGTGCTGGCCTTTACTTTGGGGTACTCGATGGAATACTTCGGGATGCTGAACAGGCTGGCGGATGAACTTTCAAACTCACTTGGGGCATTGAGCCTCGTTGTTATACCTCTGCTTATCGGACTTCTGCCAATGCCGGGCGGAGCCCTCATCTCTGCTGTCATGCTTGCTCCCCTCCTGAGGAAGTATCCAGTTTCCGCGGAAAAGGCCACGATCCTGAACTACTGGTTCAGACACATCTGGGTCACGGTATGGCCCCTTTATCCGAGCGTCATAATCGGTGCAGCAGTTCTGGAGATAGATTACTTCACCTTCGCCCGTGCCACCCTGCCGATCTCAATCTGCGCCTTTCTGGCAGGACTTTTACTCACTAAGGGTCTGGATATCAGGTTCAGAATATCCAGAAAAACCGTTGAAGCTCTTGTTGTCAATCTCTACCCGATTGGCATTCTGATCCTGCTCTCCGTTGTGGTTAAACTACCTTTACTACTTTCCCTTTTTGTTTGCATAGCTGCAGTTTACATACACCAGCATGCCAGAAGAGCAGATATCCCGAAAATTCTGGGTAAAACAATAGACAAAAAAATAATCGTTTTAGTGTTCGCGGTGATGTGCTACAAAGCAGTAATCGAGTCAGGTGGTGTGGCCGAAAGTCTTCTGACAGACATCTCTCTTGAATTTCCAGCTCCAGCAGCGGCCTTCATTCTGACACTCGTCGTGGGTTTTTCAACCGGAATTGAGATGAGCTACTCGTCCATCGCCCTCCCATTGCTGACCTGCTTTACAGGTGCAGGTGTCGTCAACTTTAAAAATTTGATGTTGGTCATAGCTGCAGGCTATCTGGGAGTCATGCTCTCCCCCATGCACCTCTGCTACGTTCTTACAGCGGAGTACTTTGGGACTGATATCAGCAGAACCTACAGGCAGCTTGCAGGGGTGGTTCTTGTCGTAGCTGCAGCCATCTGGCTGATCTACTTCATGTAGTAATCCTTGTACTTCTCCCTCAGCGTCCTCTTGCTGAACTTTCCAACACTGGTCTTCGGAATCTCATCAGCAATTATTATGTCATCGGGGAGCTGCCATTTCGCAAATCTCTGCTTTAAATGCTCGTAAAGCTCATCCTTGGTTATGCTGTCCTTGAAGTCTGGTTTCGGCACGACTATCGCCAGTGGTCTCTCCTCCCATTTTGGATGTGGAATGCCGATAACGCACGCCTCGAAAACCTTGGGGTGGGCCATCAGATAGTTCTCAAGGTCAACGCTGCTTATCCACTCTCCACCGCTCTTTATTAGGTCCTTGAACCTGTCAACGATCTTTATGTAGCCGTACTCATCGATTGTTGCTGCATCACCGCTCTTCCACCACTTCAAAATTCCATCTTCGATGAAGGAGTCAAAGGTCCTCGGATCCTTGTAGTAGCTGCCGGTTATCCAGTGTCCCCTGATGCACAGCTCTCCTATGGACTTCCCATCGTGCGGCAAAGGCTTGCCCTCATCATCGACGAGCATCACCTCAACGCCAAACACAGGAATGCCCTGCTTCCTCCTCATGTCCCACATCTCGTCCTCTGACAGCTTCTCCTTCAGCTCGGGCTTGATGTAGTTGTAGCACACCAACGGGGAGGTTTCTGTTGCACCGTAGGCATGAATGACCTCTATTCCGAACTCCATCAGACCCTTCATCATGGCGAGCGGTGGTTCGGTGGCTCCGCTCCACGCCCTAATGTTGAACTTCGGTTTTGGATCGAGCTTTTGCAGGTAGTTCAGTAGTGGGATGAATATTGCGGGTGCACCTGCGGTTGCCGTGACCTTCTCGCTCTGCATGAGTTCAACAACCGGAGCAAGGTTGTCGATCCCATACCTTCCCGGAAAGACGAGCTTGCTTCCAACAAGGGTTGCGGCGAAGAACACGCCCCACCCGTTGGCATGGAACATTGGAACAAGCTGCATGTAAACATCGTCGGGCCTTAAACCCATCCCTGAGGCTGCTATCAGAGAATGCAAAACCATCGACCTGTGGGAGTAATAGACTCCCTTCGGATTTCCGGTTGTACCTGAGGTATAGCAGGCGGCGTAGGCGGAGTTTTCATCCACCACTGGGAAGTCGTAGCTGTCATCTGCCTCCTTCAGCAGCTCTTCATAGCTGTAAACCTCAGGAAGCTTGGTTTCCGGAATATCTCCATCAGCCATGACAACGTACTTCTCTGCCTTGATTGCGGGAGCTATCGCCTCTGCCAGTGGCAGGAGAGACTCGTCAACAAAAATGACTTTTGCCCCACTGTGATTGGCGACGTAGGCTATCTCCTTCGGGTGGAGCCTTAGATTCATCTCAAGCAGCACCGCTCCAATTCCGGAGATGCCGAAGAAAAGCTCGTAAAACCTGTGGGTGTTCCAGCTCAAAACTCCAACCCTATCTCCGACATCAACACCTATGCTCTCAAGGGCGTTGGCAAGTTTTGAAACCCTCCTGAAGGCTTCGCCATAGTTGTATCTAAAAATACTCCCATCAAGGTTTCTCGACACAACCTCCCTTTCGGGGAAGTTCGTTGCTGCATGCCTGAGTATGTTTATCATGTTCAGCTGGTAGTCGTCCATCATTGTCGATGGAAATCCCCTTACAAACCGCATTTACATCACCAATTTTGGTTATAATTAACAATTATTTAAAATTAACTGTCAGGACAAAATTTAAATTCATTGAGACCAATTCCCTGCTGAGCCGCCGTAGCTTAGCTGGTAGAGCGTCCGGCTGTTAACCGGACGGTCGCAGGTTCGAATCCTGCCGGCGGCGTAAGTATTTCTGGTTTTATGCCCTCCCGTAACATTCAATAGGGTGTTGAGCTTTATAAGCTCTTTACAGATAAGCTGACAAACGGCAGTAGTAGCAGTAATAACAGCAACAAAAACAAAGTTTACGTCAAGAAGTTCACGAATACCGATAAAAACTACAGAATGCTCATTATGAGAGTTGAGAACGGATTCAGCGTTCTCAGTCTAGACTCAACTGCTGGATCTGCCAAGCAATACGCTGTTCGATGGAATGGCTACAAGTGGGTATGTACCTGCCCTGATTATTCAAAGCATGGTGATGAGGTCAGTTAACCTGCAAGCATCGAGGCAGCTTTTGTAGCTGCAACGAAGATGCTAAATGGTAATACGGTTGCAGAGGTAGAGGTAAATGGCAGGACACGAGAAAAATCCAAACATCAAACTTAAATATTTTTCAAGCAAAGTAGAACAAATGGCGGAAATAACCATAAAGCTGAAGGTGCCTGACGGGATGGAAGACAAAGTCAAAAAGCTGGTGGAAGAGACTGTGAAGAAACTCATACAACCAAAAAAGCTGGACAGGAATATCCTCAACAAGTACTTTGGTAAGTACAAAGGAGAGATCAGAAAGGAAGAATGGTATCTTCAATGAAGGTTTTTGTGGACTCTTCAGTTCTTATTGAATTTGTGAAGGGAAATGAACAAGCAAGAGAGATTCTGAACCCGTTTGCTTGAACTCGGTACAGAAGTTTACATCAACGACATAGTTTTCAGCGAGTTCATTTTTCACTACATCTCTCTTAAATCCAGTTTATCCCCACTTACAATGAAAGGGAAGAAAGAAGTAGGGAAATACATTAACGAAAGGGATCCAAGGGAGTTCATCGATCAGTTCAGAGTCCTGGATGTCAATGAAAGTATTGTTAATATGGCATACGATTTTATCAGGAAATACAACATGCTGCCAAACGATGCGATAATCCTTGCCACCTGCAAGTTTCACGAAATCGATTTGCTTGCATCTCTCGACAGAGATTTTGAAGAAGCGTGCAGACTGGAAAGATTGAAATTCGCTTTTGGCATTGGAGATATTGGCTGAACTCTCAGAATTCAGCCCGCCAACCTCGATGAGGCGGGCTT
Source organism: uncultured Archaeoglobaceae archaeon (assembly GCA_965541645.1). Classification (GTDB taxonomy): domain Archaea; phylum Halobacteriota; class Archaeoglobi; order Archaeoglobales; family Archaeoglobaceae; genus Archaeoglobus. The sequence goes on from CBEUCM010000023.1 coordinate 11,185, forward strand.
CAGAAATGCCCGCTGAGGAGGTTGTAGAATGGACGAAGTTAGGGGAAGCAGGATAAGGGAAGCGATGGAGACAGTGCTAAAGGCTTTCAAGTCAAATCCTGAGAAAGTTGCTCTTGCCATTTTCCGCGGAAGTGGAAAGCCATCAGATAGCTGGAGCTTCTTCAATCGTTTGATAATGCTGATGAACGAAACTGAGGATGCAAGAGGGTTCAGACAGTGGGAGAAAGCAGGCAGGAGAGTTAAGAAAGGAGCAAAGGCTTTCTACATCCTTGCCCCTGTGAGGAAGAAGGTTCCGGTGAGGATGAGAAGGGTTGAGGCGATAGAAGACGAAAGTGGGAAGATTGTAGAAGTGGAGATTGAAGAAACTATAACAGTGGAAAAGCTCGTGAATTTCAAACCCATCCCAGTCTTCCGCTACGAGGATACAGAGGGTGAGCCACTGCCAGAAGAGAAGTTTGATTTCGAGATCCCATGCGAATTTCAGGGAATAATCGATGAACTCGGATTGAAAGTTGAAACAGAACCCTTCAGGAGATTTTACGGATGTTACAGTATTCAGAGCAAGGTCACCAAACTTGCCTCCCCAGAACTCATCGTCTTCCTGCACGAACTGGCACATGCAGTTGATGATCATCTTCACGGCGTTTATGCCGGTCAGATTCCTTTGCAGGAGGTCGTTGCTGAGTTCAGCGCTGCCGTCATAGCCTGTCTGCTGGGATACAGAATCCCGCTGGGTAACGTGAAGGAATACATCTTCAAAGCCTTTTCGAGGGTTGAGAGGGTTGTGGGGTTTGTGATTGAGAGAACAACAGAAATTTAACCATTAACTCCTCTCTCAATAATTTCTCTCACTTTCTCGTATAGCTCCACACTCATTCTGAATCCCGTCTTATCAAGCATTCTGAGAACCTCAAAAGCTTCCTTCTTGCTAATCTTACCAATTTTAACGGAGTGGATAACTATCCCAAGAGTTCCTGTTACTCTCCCACCCAAGCCTCTGCAAACAACTCTTAAACGCCTGTCGTCAGTCGCTACAACTTCTGATGGATGCTCAAGTAGTGCAGCAATAACGTCAGTGTCCCCACTCTCCACGTTATCCTGCAGTATCTCCATAGCCTTTCTTCTTGCATCATCGCTTGGAATGATAATTTTTGGGTTTAGATTTCCTAATTCGGTTTTAGCTGGCTCTTTTGTTATCTCTGCTATCACTCTTTCCGGAATCAAAAGCGGAAATGGACGCAGAAGATTAAGCCTACCGATGTTACCAAGGGCAATTATAACAGTTGAGTTCACAATCATTCAATCACTCAACGCTTCCAACTCCTCTTCGATCTCCTCTGGACTTATTTGAACGAGAAGCCCTTTCTCTCTGGCAATCTCAAACCATTCAGCTAAACTAACCCCTGCAATTCTCGCAGCCTGCTTCATGCTCTTCTTCCCAGTTACATACAGTTCAATGGCTTTTCTCAGCCTAAGCTCTTTAATCCCCTCTTTTATTGCAAGCTTCAGCGCCTCATCCTTGCTCACGCCGAGAAGTTCTGCAAGGTCGTTGATTTCTTTCTCCGCAATCACAAAGATTATTGGAATTAGGAGAATATTAAGGTTTCTTTACGCTCCGCTCACTCGCTCGCTTGCTTTTGCATCCCGGCATATTGGCCTTTCTCCCCTCTTTTTGAGCTTTAACTCAAGCTTAACTCCGGGACCGGGATATCTGAATCACTGAGCCGGGCAAAGTGAAGTTTAATCAAGATACACATTCACATAAACCACTACTAAAACGCCACCATCCAGTACTAAGACCAAACAATAAATTTTATTTATCCTCTCAAAACGTAGTTCCATGGCCCGTAAAATGGAAAAAAAGTCTGCCAGACTTCTTGCTCTAATACTTGCTCTTATAATGATCGGTTCCGTCTTTGCCTACATGATGAGAGGAGGTTACTCTGAAAAGAGAGAGGTGAAGTACCGGCTGGATGACTTTAGGGAGTACGTTAACTGGACTCCAGATGGTGTTTACTACTTCCAGTACTTCAACTTCACCCAGCTGTCTCAGCTCGATACTGACGATCCAATGGCCAAGTTCGTAAATGACAATATGCAGAATGCTCTAATAAGTGCAGTGTTCAGCCGTACCGTTCTGGAGACATCATCGGGGATCCACAGGATCCTTATTGCGAACTACATGACTGCCATACCTTTTTACTTCGTGGATGCAAACATGGGGAAGGTTTACTTTGCAAAGGAAGATGAAATAAAGCACGGTGAGTTTACGCTTCAGGTGAGGAGGGGTGGTATAGCCTTTGTTGGAGAGGTCTCACCCTTCATCATAGGATACAAACCGCTGGTTGAGAATGCAACAGACCTGATTTCCGGGAACGGAAACTCCGCTGGAAATTTCACCTACCGCTATCTATCACGCATAAACGGAAGCTTTGCGTACGCCACGTTTATGTATGGGGACACTGCGAGGGCATCAATGAGGGCTGGAAACGAAAGTGTGGGCGATTTCTTCTTTGAAGGATACAGGTATAACTTCAAGAACAACACCTATGAGAAGGTCTGGGCCATCCACTTCCTCGGAAACTTCTTCTTCGGAGGAATGAACGAGAGTGAGAAGAACTTCCAGTACTACAGGGTCAAAAACTTCAAAGACAACTTTGGCATAGCTGTAATGGAGGATGCGAACTTCACAAAGGTTCTGAATGCAAGGCCCAACATACTGAAGTGGAGCATAGTCGTAAACACAACCTCATGAGGGTCGACAAGGGAAAAACGGTGCTGGCAAAGGGTAAGGTTAGGATCAGAGGGTGTGCGGAGGTAGTTGGTACTTGGCTTGATGAGTCTACATCTGCAAACTTCGTTCCGATTTACTGTCATGAGGACTGCGAAATAGACGTTGAGGGGGAGTACAGGGTTGTTGATGGATGCACGATTCCGGAAAGCTGGAAAAAGCTGGCGAAGATGGACTGGGACACCCTATTCATTTTTGGCAGCACGGACTGCGGGAAGAGCACGCTCGCAACTTACTTAGCGAACAAGTGCGGTGGCTGCTACGTACTCGACTTGGACATAGGGCAGGCGGACATAGCCCATCCCGGAGCCATGGGCTACGGCTTTGTGAGGGACTGCGTTTCACTGTCGCAGGCTGAGATGATTAACGGTTTCTTTACCGGCTGCATTTCCCCCATGGGTAGGGAGGCAAAATGCCTGAGAGGTGTGGCTAAACTCTGGAGGGAGCTTGAGGGTCTGCAGGGCAGGAAAATAGTGGACACAACCGGGTGGGTTAGGGGAGCGAAAGCTAAGGAGTACAAGCTTGCAAAGCTTGAGATAATCCAGCCCGATCTGGTAGCGACCTTTACTTCCGACCCAGTGCTGGAAGACTGGAAGGTTTTTGAGGTTGAGAGGGGGTTTGTGGTTGAGAGAAGCAGGGAGGAGAGAGCAAAAAACAGAATCAAGATGTACTCACGGGAGCTTGAGGGTGCCACCCTTGTGGGGGTCCCATCAAACGTGAAGCTCAAAACGAACCTCTTCTCCGGCAAGACATTGCCAAAGGACTTTATAGAAGATATACTTGACTGCAGGGTGATCTCCGTCAGGAAGGGTCCAGATTTCCTCGTTGTGCTCACAGAAGAGAGTGTAAACGTCGGTTCTGAAGTCATAAGGGGTCTTAAAGAGCTTTACGAGGTAGAGGACATCTACCTGATTTCCAAGGATGACCTTGACGGGCTTGTTCTGGGCCTCTACTCCGGAAAGAGGTATCTGGGCATGGGGCTGCTTAGAGATGCCGAAAAACTGGTGGTGGAAACGAGACACAGAAATTTCGACCGAATCGAGTTCGGGGAGTTCAGACTGGCACAAGGGAAGGAATATATAGTGAGAGTTCCTTAATTTTTCGATGATAGACATCAGGACTGACAGAAAAGTACAGATTATCGACATCACAGGTCTTGTCCAGAAGAATCTGGAAAAGAGGGATGGTCTGGCGGTTATCTACTCCCCCCACACCACGACAGCAATAATAATCAACGAGGCGGAATCCGGTTTGCTTGATGACATCCTTGAGTTCATGAACAAGCTGGTACCAAGGAATGCTGGCTACAAGCACGACAGAATTGACAGCAACGCCGATGCTCATCTTAAGGCCAGCTTGCTTGGCAACTCAGTTGTTGTTCCGGTGGAAGACGGCAGGTTGATGCTCGGGACTTGGCAGAGAATACTTTTCATAGAATTTGACGGTCCGAGAAACAGAAGGGTGTATGTGAGGGTTGTATGAAGGACAGACAGGACTACTACTACTGGAGAGCGAAAAGGGAGGGGTACAGGAGTAGGGCAGCTTACAAATTGCTCCAGATGAACAGAACCTTTAAGATAATCCGGGTGGGGGATTTGGTCCTTGACTTGGGTGCAACACCTGGAGGATGGAGTCAGGTAGCTGTAGAGCTTGGTGCTGAAGTTGTTGCCGTTGACATCAACCCAATGCCACCCATTGAAAACGTAACCTTCATCAGGGGCGACATAACCCTACCTGAGACCCTTGAAAGGATAAGAGAGATCTCAGCGGATTATGATGTTGTCATGTGCGACGCTTCACCAAAAATCACCGGAAAGTGGACTCTCGACCATCTCCGCTCGGTTGATCTTGCAAGGGCGAGCTTCAACATTGCCAAGGAGGTTTTAAAACCAGGAGGGAACTTTGTGGTCAAGGTTTTTCAGGGAGAGGAGATTCAGACCTTCTTCAATGAGCTCAAGCCCCACTTCAGATTCAGGAAGTTTCACAGCCCCAAGGCATCAAGAAAGAGAAGTGCGGAAATATACTTCATTGGAAAGCGCTTCAGGAAAGTTTGAGCAGAAGCTGCCAGTCTTCATCTATTTTCCTCTCAATTTCCTTTATGTCCTCCTCGCTAAGGTGGGAAAAGCGTCCCTGCTTTAAGTACTCGCTGAGCGGAATTCTGTTTTCCTTACATGCGTACTTCTCCCCAGCCTTCGAAAGTCTCAGCTCTCCATCGTACTCCCACAGAATCCAGGCGCCGCTCATCACGGCCTTCCTTGCGACGTCAATGGTTTTGCTGCTCGGAAACTTCCATCCGGGCGGGCAGGGAGCGTGGACGTGGATAAACCTGAAGCCCTCCATCTCCCCAGCCCTCCTCATTTTCCTCCTCAGATCTCTGATGTATCCAACGCTTGCGGTGGCGACATACTCAACCCTGTGGGCGAGCATGATCAGCGCAAGGTTTCTCCTCTCCTCACCCTTACCAGCTGGAGAGGTTGTTGTTTTCGCCTTCCAGAAGGTGCTGAGGCTCGCCTGTGTGCCAGTGTTCATGTAGGCCTCATTGTCCACAACGATGGTGATTAAATCATCGTGTCTCGCTGCTGAAGCGCTCAGCGCTGCAAAGCCTATGTCGGCAGCCCCATCTCCCATCCAGGCAACGACGTTGGCCTTCACACCCATCCTCGTGTACGCCTCCTTCAACCCGCTGGCAACTGACAGCGTTGAGGGGAAGGGGACGTGCACCACAGGCACCCGCATTGCAGAGTGGGGGTGGAGGCCTGCGATCACAGTGGAGCATCCTGCAGGGATGACGAGCACGGGATTCTTTATCTCATCAAGACACCTCATGGCGAGGGAGATCGGGCATCCCTGGCAGCTCGCATTTCCGGGTAGAATCATATCAACCACTCCACATCACCAACTTTACCGTTCACAAACCTTCTGAAGAGCTTGCAAAAATCGTCAACACCAACATCAAGCCCACCAATGCCCGCAACAACGTTCTTCACATCAACCCCACAAGCCGCAGTTTCAATCCCCAGAATTCCCTTAAAGCCACTGTTTGCCCTGTCTACAACCATCACTTCCCCCCTCAATCTCTTAACAGCCTTCTCAGGGAAGGGTCTGATGAACCTCAGCCTCAGCATCCCGATTTTAATTCCCTCATTCCTCAGGATGTCTATTGCATCCTTTGCATCACCACACCATCCTCCGGCCATCACCACAGTGTACTCAGCATCATCGAGCCTGTAGGCTTCAACCAGCCCTCCGTGGCCACCAAAGGTCCTGTCAGTTTTCTCTATTATCTCTGCAGATTTCTCCACGTCAACTGCCAGATCGTATCTCGCCTTCATCCTCGCCTCCCCCATGGTAACGGCATTCACGGCTATTTCATCTCCGGGAAGAACCCTGTACGCCTGCTTCCTTTCGGGAAGCTCGATTTCCCTAATTTCCACGACCTCTGCGGTATGGCTCATCGTGAAGGCATCGATGGCCACGGCGAAGGGAACATTCACCTCCTCACTCACAACGAAAGCCTGGAGGGTCATGTCGAAGGCCTCCTGAGCGTTTTCAGCCATCCCGATTATCCAGCCTGCATCCCTCAGCAGCATTATGTCCGTGTGGTCCCCATGTATGTTCCACGGGGCACCAATGGATCTTGTCGCAACGGCCATTACGGCAGGCAATCGAGAGCCTGCGATCCACCAGCACATCTCGTACATGTACGCCAGGCCATGACTGGAGGTGGCGGTGAAAACTCTCGCCCCTGCTGTTGCAGCGCCGTGAATGACAGCCAGTGCAGAATGCTCAGACTCAACTCTGACGAAGCTCGCATCAAGTTCCCCACCATCCACCATCTCCGCAAGCCTCTCAACGATGGGTGACTGGGGTGTGATGGGATACGCTGCTATTACTGAGGGTTTTGCTATTTTCACAGCCTCCGCTATGGCTTCGTTGCTCGTTAACAGCTTTCTCCTTCCGGAACCATTTTTATTGCCTTCTGCTCGCAAACCTCCTCGCAAACTCCACACCCCTTGCAGAATCTGTAATCTACCTCAATATCCCTGCTGATCACACCCTCAGGACAGTAAGCGTGACAGTTACCACATTTTGAGCAGAGGTCATAATCTACCACAGGCCTGTACGTCCTCCAGCTTCCAGTCTCACCAGCGGAAGCAACGGTAGCCTTCGATATCAGCGGACTCAGGTCCATCTCACCACCTCGTACGCCTCCTTGGCAGCCCTGTAGCTGTCATCAGCACGACTTCCAAGCTCCTCGTACATCGCCCTCTTAAGAGAGGGCAATTCAATATCAAGAGCTTTCGCAATCGCACCGCTCATTGGAGCGCTTATAATTGCCCACCCCGCATTAACCAGCCCGTGTTTCTCGGCAATTCTGGTGGCATCAACATAGTAAACCTTCTCCGCAATTTTCACAGGCTCGGGTGAGTTTATTACAGCAAACTTGTAACCTGAACCAGCCTCAATTCTGCTCTCAAAAACTGCAACACCATCCGGAGTTCTTATTCTGGACCTTCTCCTGATCGGTCTGTCTGAGATTCTCAGATAGGCGTTGACCATTGCTCCTCTCCTCTCTGGCCCAAACTGCGGCATCGCTTGGCTGTAGTAGCCCTGAATCATTGCCGCAGTGGCCAGCAACCTTGCAGCGGTAACTCCACCCTGTCCCCCTCTGCAGTATATTGTAATTTCAATGAGCATGATTAACGGAAAATGAAGCGAATAAAAAAATTATGGTTCTGCCTTCTCAGTTTTGGGTAGAGCCTTGTTTATCTCCTCCAGAAGCTCATCGTCGCTCTTCCCTTCGGGATCTATGCCCAGATCCCTCGCTATCTTTTCAAGCTTTGCCCTCTTCTCATCCCTGCTGTACTTCCCCTCCCTGAGTTCCCTTTCAAACTGTCTTAGCTCAAGTTCTGCCTCTCTCTGTGCTTTTTTGAACTCACCCATGCTCTTACCGAGGCTTCTCGCAACCTCTGGCAGTTTGCTGGCTCCAAACAGTATGAAGATCAGCAGAAGGAGGAGTAACCATTCCTGTCCACCCGGCAGCAGTTGCATGTACACGAGGTTCATCGGCATAACTATTTCGACAGGAATAAAAGGTTTCCCATTACTTGTTAAAACCTGAGCATACTCCTCTTTCGAAAAAGCGTAAAATATTAAATAATCTCCAACTACATCTGGCATGAACTTCGAGCTGACTCAGGAACAGAAGGACATAAAGAACGCTGCAAGGGAGTTTGCAGTTAACGAGTTCACAAAGGAAAGGGCTGAGGAGTACGACAGGGAGGAGAAGTTCCCATTTGAGCTTTGGAAGAAGGCCTGTGAACTCGGTTTTATTGGTGTACACTTCCCCGAGGAGTACGGTGGAGCTGGAATGGGTGTTCTTGAGAACATCCTGATCGTCGAGGAGTTCTGCAGGGCTGACAGCACTATTGGAAGTGCGATAATCCTGTCCGACTTCTCATCTGAAGTTGTGATGAGGTTCGGCAGCGAGGAGCAGAAGAAAGAGGTGCTGCCAAAGGTCGCCTCGGGACAGGCAATTACCGCAGGCTGCTACACTGAGCCGGAAGCAGGCAGTGATCTCACAGCGATAAAAACGAGGGCTGAGAAGGATGGGGATGAGTGGGTTATAAACGGTTCAAAGACTTTCATAACAAATGGCACCATTGCGGACTACTACATCGTTCTGGCTGTAACAGATCCCGATGCTCAGCCACGATACAGGGGTTTCTCGACCTTTTTGGTCAAGAAAGACACCCCCGGGCTGAGCACGAACAAGATTGCCGGCAAGCTGGGGATAAGGGCCTCACCAACCGCAGAGGTGGTGTTCAAGGATGTCAGGGTTGATGAGTCTGCACTCATAGGCAAGCTGAACAGGGGCTTTTATCAGGTTCTTGAGTTCTTCGATGAGAGCAGGATCGAAATTGCCGCTCAGGCTCTGGGAATCGCTCAGGGTGCTTTTGACAGAATTGTAAGTTATGTAAAGCAGAGAAAGCAGTTTGGGCAGTTTATTGGGGCTTTTCAGGCCCTGCAGCACAGGATCGCTGATCTGAGAACCCAGCTTGAGGCTGCGAGACTGCTCATCTACAAGGCAGCATGGAACTACGATCAGGGCAGAATCGATCCTGGACTGACATCGATGGCCAAGTACTATGCAGGAAAGCTTGCGGTGAAGATCTGTGATGAGGCTGTGCAGATGCATGGTGGCTACGGCTACATTGCCGAGTACGAGGTTGAGAGGTTCTTCAGGGATGCCAAGATCACGGAAATCTATGAGGGGACAAAGGAAATCCAGCTCAACACAATAGCGAGAGATATTCTGGGCAAGTTCAGATAGCTTTTTATATATTTTTCAGACCTTTTTTTAATGGTGAAAAAGGTCGTAATAGTAATTGACAGGGATGACGATCTGGGGCAGAAGGCGAAGATATCCTCTCCGGTTATAGGAAAGGATAACATCATTTCAGCAGCGGTAAGGCTCGGGACTGCGGATCCTGAAGATTCCGACGTCAATGCCCTGTTTGCTGCAGTCAAGGTGTACGATGAGCTGAAAAGCTCGGGAGAGGATGTTGAGGTTGTTGCAGTTTGCGGGGACAAAAACGTTGGTGTTTCTTCGGACACAAAAATTGCAGAGCAGCTCGACAAGATCGTAATGAGGCTCAACCCGTCAAGTGCCGTTGTTGTTACAGATGGCTCTGAAGACGAGTTCGTTCTTCCGCTTATATCCTCAAGGGTAAAGATAGACTCCATCCACAGGGTGGTTGTAAAGCAGAGCAAGACCATAGAGAGCACGTACTTTCTGATAAGAAGAATGCTGAATGACCCGAAGATTGCCAGAATCACCTTGGCACCTCTCGGGATGATATTTCTGGTGTATGCCATTTTCCTTGTATTGCAGCATCCTGAATGGGGAATTGGAGGCATAATCTTCTTCCTCGGCATATACTTTATCGTCAAAGCTTACGGGTGGGAGAAAAACATCGGAGAGTTTCTCGACACCATAAAACTGTCCTTGGTTGAGGGCAGACTGTCCTTCGTCTTCTACGTGACCTCTGCGATAATGCTTGTCATCAGCCTGATCAATGGGGTCAATGCCGCGATGGGTAGTGAGGCGTACATGGCGGTTGCGGTCTTCGTGTTTTACAGCACCTGGTGGTTTGTTCTATCCGGGTTATTCACACTGCTTGCAAGGGCCGCAGATGCGTATGCGGAGGGCAGAAAAGTTAGCAAGTACTTCACGATGATCTTCCTGCTGATAGCCTTTGGACTGATCGTATGGGCCTCATCGAGCTACATAATAGATCCTCAGGCAGAGGGAGCAGTGCAGAAGCTTGCTGCATCAATTGCCGGTGCAATAGTGATTGCAGCACTGGGAGTTTTCACCCTAAGGAGGTTCTGACTGCCTCTTTCAGTTTTTCAAGTTTTTCTTTGCCTCTTCTCAGCTTGGCGTTTGCAAATCTCACAACGGTGTTTATGTACTCTTCAGAAACGATCAGCCTTCCAGAAAATGCCAAGGGCAGCTCCACCCTCTCCAAGGATGAGATCTCCACGACGCAACTCTTCAGAGAGACTACCCCGCTCCTCCGAAAGCCAGCGTTGTTTGCAACTTTAATCAGCTCCCCGGCATGGTGCAAAGTTTTGCATGCGACGTGGATGATTGGGGGGTACTGGATCAGCCATGCGTAGGTTTTGCACTTTAATGCTGCCTGCACAACTCCCCTGCTGTCCACCTCCCTGTGCCACTTTCCAAGAAAGGTTGAAGATCTCTTGTCGCCAATTTCCGGCAGATCTAACACGACAATTCTGCCACTGCAGCTTGATAGAGTGACATACTCATCAAAGGAGTTTATCAGGCTCAGCAAATCGACTATATCACTATCAACTTCACCTCTTTCAAGAGCCTCCAGAAAACCGTCCAGCCTGTTCTTTCTATACTCCTCCCACATCACTGCTTCTTGCCCTTTGCCAGAGATGAAAGGTAGGCCAAGTATGCGTCGAGCTGTATTCTCTCGTTTGCCCCTTCAGTCAGCCTGAAGTCTACCTCTCCAAGCTTTTCTATCAGGAAAACCTTGACCTTCTCGTTGAGAGGAGATGAGATTATCTCACGGAAAAGCTGAGACACTATGTCCTCGCCGCTCATCCCGTACTCTATCATCAGCCTGTCGAGTATCTGCCTCGCCTCCATGAAGTTGCCCTTTAAGGCAGTCTCAATCAGCTTTCCAAGCTCCTCGGGCCTTGCTGTGGCTGTGATCTGGTAGATGGTGTCTGCAGTTATCTCCTCTCCTATTGCCGCAGCACCCTGCAGGGCGTTTATGGCCTTTCTGAAGTCCCCACCGGAAATGTACAGCAGAGCTTCCAGTCCATCGTCTGTGATTTTTACCCCCTCCTTCTCGCAGATTTCAAGGATCCTCTTTTTCATGGCCTCCTTCGGTACTGGACGGAATCTGAAGACTGCACATCTGCTCTGAATCGGCTCGATAATCCTGCTAACGTAGTTGCAGCTCAGTATAAATCGACAGCTCTTGGAGTACATCTCCATTGTTCTTCTCAATGCCGCCTGAGCATCGGCTGTAAGAGCGTCAGCCTCATCGAGAAATATGATCTTGAAGGGGGCACCACCTATCGGAGCGGTTCTGGCGAACTCCTTTATCTTGTGCCTGACGACGTCAATACCCCTCTCATCGCTTGCGTTCATCTCTATGAAGTTGTCCCTCCAGTTCTCTCCAAACAGATCCCTCGCCAGAGCTATCGATGTTGCAGTCTTTCCGGTTCCGGGTGGGCCTGAGAAGAGCAAATGCGGGATGTTCTTCCTCTCAACGTAGCCCTTAAGCCTCTGTATAACCTCATCCTGCCCCACGACCTCATCGAGGGTGCGAGGGCGGTATTTTTCAACCCAGATCTCAAAGTCCTCCATTGCTCTTTATTAATTAAGATTGCATAAAAAACCTGCGTTCAATCGTGGGTGTTTTCTCAAATTTAACCGAAAATCCGATCCGTTTGAGAAACTCACAGGATCTTTTACCGCTGCCATGCAGTAGTAGCTCCAGAAGATCGTTCTCATCATCTATATCCACGGAGGAAAAGAAGGAGTCGAAAACTGAAACTTCAAATCCATTTTCTCGGGCAAAGTTAAGGTGCTTGAAAAAGCTACCGTAGTGGTAGGACACCCTGAACCCCCTCTTTCTGACGAGGAGCATGTTGGTTCCACCTTTCCGCCCGGGAGCAATGACAACATCACCATTACTGCTAAAAAACCTCCTTAGCGTGTCGTGGTTTAGTAAGGGGAGATCGGACATTATAATGGCTACTGGAGTGTCAAGCAGCTCTTTGTTTATTGCTGAATCGAGGTCCGAATCATCCCGAACAACTTCGGCATCTACGCTGATTGATGCATTGGTTAAAACCACCACCCTGCCAAAGCTCCTTGCCACCTCAACCACATCGAGCAGCATGAGTTCAGCAAGCTTCCTTCTCTCCTCAGCATTAAGAATGTTCGAAAGCCTCGATTTTGGGTTGGATGCTTTGAAGGGTATGACGATTCTCATGAGAAGATCCTTTCAATCAGCCACTCGGTGTCGAACTTAACAAGATCCTCATATCTCTGGCCCACACCGAAAAAGAGGACGGGTTTTCCAGTTACATAGCTTATTGAAATGGCTGATCCTCCCTTTGGATCTGCATCGAGCTTTGTAAGGATGCTGCCGTCAATGCCAACGCTTTCAGCGAACATCCTCGCCCTCTCCACAGCGTCGTTTCCAGCAATGCTCTCGTCAACAAAAATCACAAGGTCGGGTTTTGTCACCCTCTTTATCTTTTCAAGCTGATCGAGCAGGTTCTTTTTGGTGTGCATCCTTCCCGCAGTGTCTGCAAGCACAACATCCACACCTTTGCTTTCGGCATGCTTTATGGCGTCGAAGATGACCGCTGCTGGATCCGCTCCCTGCTTGTGCTTTATAATCTTAACTCCAAGCCTCCTTGCATGTTCCTCAAGCTGTTCTATCGCACCCGCCCTGAAGGTATCGCCAGCAGCCAACACAACTGAATATCCCTGATTCATCAGCCTGTGGGCAACCTTCGCTATCGTTGTTGTCTTTCCTGTCCCATTTACGCCCACAAAGGCTATGTTCAAGGGCCTCTTCTCTTTCAACCTTTCAGCGACAAATTCATCGAAGTCGAACCTGTTTTTATCCAGTATCTCACGGACTATGTTCTTCAGCTCATCTATAACGATGTCTGACAGCTTCTCGGTGATCTTCTTTCGCCTGCCAACGAGCCTCTGCTTCAGTGCATCTGAAATAGCATCAACAACTTCAAATGCCACATCGCTTTCAAGCAGTATTATCTCAAGCTCTTCGAGTATCTCATCAACCTTCTTTTCGTCAATGACTACTTCTCTACTAATCAGTGCGGAAAGCTTTTCACGGACGCCTATCTTTTTTGCCTTTTTCTCTGGTTTTACCTCAACTACCTCTTTTGCTGCCTCCTTTGCAGCTTCTCCAGCAACGTCAGCAGCTGGCAGTTTAACTTTTTCAGCAGTTTCAGCAGCCTCTCCTTCTATCTTCTTCAGCTCCTCCTCTATCTCCTTCTCTTCCTCCTTCTCAATTTTACTTCTGAGAGACTTTAGCTTCTCCTTCAAAGCCTTGAACATTACTCTCTCTCCTTGGAGAGTTCCTCCTGAATCTTTGCAGCCTGAGCAAGAACCTGCTGAAGCATTGCTGTAAGGTTCTTGGAGTTCTCCTCAATTTTCTTTATCCTGTTCTTGACGAACTCTATAGCCTCCTTAACTTCCCTCTCAACCACAACCCCGGATCCAATGTCCACCAGCATCTTCTTACTGTTCCTGACATCAACATAGGCAAAGACACCACCACCCAGATTCATCAGGGCCTCAACATCGCTGTCAATCGACTCAAAGAACTCAAGAGTTTCGAGAGTTTTTCTGTACTCGTTTTCAAGCAGCTCCAGCTCCACTATCCTTCTCTGCAAAACCTCCGCCTCACTCTGGAGATACTGAAGGGCTGCAAGTTTCTCCTGCATCTTCTGCTCGTCTGTCATATTACTCCACCTGCTTTACCTCATCGATCCTCACAAGATGTCTCTTGACCTTGTGGTTGCTTCCTATGAGGGAGTACACCTTCTCAATCGCAAATCTCTCAGTGTTGGCATCAACAACTTTTTTGAAGGGTTGCCATCCTTCAGACGTTTTGAACCTGCCCGCAATCTCGAACTTCATACCAATCACCCCATAAAGAGTGCCTCCTCAATTATGCCCAGCTCAAAGCCCGTTGTATCTCTACCAACAACATACCCCTTGGAGTTTGCAATCAGGCTTGAGCCAACCATATCGTTTCCAAAATTCACCGTGCCTGTAAGCACCTCAACTCCGGTAACCTCCTCAAGCTTCTTAATTTCCCACTCATTTATGTTCGGGTTCGCCAAACCGCCCCTGTTCGTCACAACCGCAGCCATGCCCACAGTCTTTATCCCTCCTACAGTCCCCGGCACAAGATCGATGTTCAAAAAATCGCCTATTTTCCGGATTAGCTCAGCATCCATCTCCGGATTTGCTATTCCTCCCCTGTCGTTGATGCAGAGGTTGTTTCCGAGGCACGTCATTGGAGTGTCAACCACCAGAACATCCATCTTAGCTTCCAGAACTCTCAGCTCATCTGATGTTATGTAGCTGCTTACAACAGCGCCACTGGAGTTCAAGGCCACCATCGCTCCCACCAGCTCCGATCCGGAGATCTTGGTCAGTATTACATCAACATCCAGCCTTTCTTGGAGGGCACTTATCAGCCCGCTATCCCTCACTCCGACAATCGCAAAATTCTCTGAAACTTTTGCATACAGGCCTATCAGAGGGTTACCGTTTACAGCAAGCTTCATTCAGCCAGCTCAACTTCCACAATTCCATCATCGAACTTTACAGCCCTCACCCTGATTCTGGTTGGTGGCTTCTCTGCTCCCCTCTCCCAGATTTTCTCGTTCACTGCCGTGTCGATCTTTATGTTCTTGGGATCGACCTTCATGTGCCTGCTGAGGAACTTCCTGACGTACTTCGCAGCCTTCTTCGCCCTGAGCCATCTCGGATACCTCTTCATCTTGTGTCTCAGCCTTATCGAGTAAACCCTTTCCAGTTCAACCTTGGCCAAGATGATCACCCCACCTTACCTTCACCTTACCTTCACTTTACACCTTCAGCCTTCCCCTTCTCCAGAACCTTCTCTTCGGACTGCCGAAGACTTTTCTGGCTGTCTTCATTGTTATCCATACTGGTGCCCTTCTGTTCTGCTTGTACGCCCTACCGAGCCTCTTTTTTACACCCAATGTTTTCTTACCCATAACTATCACTTCCTTATTATTCTCGTTTCCCTCTTTTTCGGCTGAACACGCTTCAAAATCTCAACAAGCATCTTATCGGTTATCTTGCTCTGAATCCTACCAGACTGGGCGAGGTATATGAGCTGGTTCTCAACAGCCTCAGCAATCTCAGGATGGGCAAGCTTGAGGCGTGACAGTCTCTCCTTGGCTTCCGGCTCAAGAATGACCCTCAGAATCGCCCTCTTCTGAGCCTCGTACTGCCTTCTCATCTCCTCTTTCTGAAGCTCCTCCAGCTCCCTCTGCCTCTGCAATTCCATCAGCTTCCTTCGCCTTATCTCCTCCAGTTCATCCATACAACCACCCTCAGTACTTTTCGAGGGCAGGGAGCTGGGACACAAGCTCAGATTTCAGTTCTGTAGCCATCTTGTCCAAGAACGACCTACCCATCGGAGTTACAACTCTGCCCTCCCTTGTTTTCTTAACGAAGCCAAGCTGCTCAAGCTGATGAAGGGCGTTCCTGATTATTGCCCCACTCCCCTTCCTGAACTTTGGTGGCTTGGATCCTCTTCTCTTCCTTCCACCGTAGTACGTTCTGAGCCTCTCAATGCCCACAGGACCATCAATGTAGATCCTCCTGAAGATTGAGGCCAATCGGAGGTACCACCAGTCATCCTGCTCCGGGCTTCTCTCCTTGTGAACCCCTGTCTTGACGTACTTCGCCCATTCAGGAGGGGCAACCATATCTTTCAGCTTTTCAGCAACCTTCTTTATCAGCAATTCTGCCGGTACATCATACACCGTCGCCATACCTTCACCTCTCAAAGGTTAGCACGAACCCGCGGAAATCCACAAGTCTGCCATTAACCCTCGAAGCTATCTCATTTGCAAGCTCCTTTTTATGCCTTCCGGAGGGTTCCCTAAAGTTACGGAGCATCCTAACTTTCACAGCCCCGCGCTTCTCAAGCTGGAAATTTATCTCGTTTATTAAATTTTCCGTCACACCGTTTTTACCAACATTTATCGTTACCACATCATCCACCCTTCTCTTTTTCTTTCCCATCTTTCCTTTTCCCCCTACCCTCTCTTGCACTTTCCACTTTCAACGAGCGGTCTAAAAAATTTTTCACTCAGGAAAAGGTTAGGGAAAAGTAGGAAAAAGTCAGGGGAAAAGTGGTGGAAATCTCAGCCCCTCCTCTTCACCCCATCCTGCCATTACATTCATGTTCTGCACAGCCTGTCCACTTGCCCCCTTCACCAGGTTGTCTATTGCTGAAACAACAACAACCCTCTCACTGTCTGGATGGAGAGAGATATCGCAGAAGTTGCTGCCCCTTACCTGGCTCAGCCTTACCTCATCCTGCAACCTCACGAAGTAGCAGTCTTTGTAGAATTTCTGGTAAATATCGTACAGCTCCTCTCTCGTAAGCTCTCCCCTCAAAAAGACGTGTGCGTTGGTCAATATTCCTCGAGATCCCGGAAAGACCTGCGGTGTGAAAGATATCTTAATGTCGGACTGGAGCCTTCCCAGCTCCTGCACCATCTCGTAGTAGTGCCTGTGTTCGGTGATCTTGTAGGGCACAACAGCTTCATGGAGGTTGGGGTAGTGGGTGAAGGCAGAAGGTTTCTCTCCCGCTCCAGTGATGCCACTCTTGCAGTCAAATACAACTCTATCAACGAGCTCCAGCTTTGCAAGTGGGGCAACTGCAAGAATCGTGCCAGTTGGATAGCAGCCGGGATTCGCCACCACCTCTGCTCTCGCCACCTCATCTTTATGAAGTTCCGTAAGCCCATACACAGCCTCAACGTAACCCTCATGCTTCTTCCCGTAAACTCTCTCGTAGGTTTCCCTGTCAAGTCTGTAGTCTGCGGAGATGTCAACAACTTTAATCCCAATTTCGAGGAGCTTGGGCACGTAGTTCATCGCCTCACCATGCGGCACTGCTGTGAAAACAACGTCACATTCGCTGAAGTTGTCAATTTCGGGTGTGCAGAATTTAAGGCTGTAAAAACCCTTCAAAAAGCGATGAACTTTCCATATTTCCTGCCCCTCGTATCTCCTCGATGATGCTGCTACAACCTCAGCTTTGGGATGAGTGGCAAGAATTCTGAGAAGCTCAGATCCTGTGTATCCGCTTGCTCCGATTATTCCTACCTTCATGGAGAAAAGGTTAAGACGCAAAATATAGAGTTTTCTGCGATGGGAATCGAGGATGCTGTGAGTGAGGGCAAGGACGGGACGTTTGTTAGGGTTGAGGTCACTCCAGGGTCCAAGAAGGTCGGATTTGGATACAATGAGTGGAGAAAGGCGATAGAGGTGAAGGTTAAGAGTCCCGCTCAATCTGGGAAGGCCAACAGAGAGCTTTTAAAGCTTCTCTCGGATGTGCTGGGTCAGGCGGAGATTGTGAGTGGAGAGAAATCGAGAGTTAAAACTGTGAAAGTTAGTGCAACAAAGGAGGAGGTTCTTGAGAAGCTTGAAAGGCTGCTACCAAAATTTTGATATGCAGGTTGTTCAACCCTGCTTAGAGCGGGGGTTGCCGAGTGGCCAAAGGCGGTGGACTCAAGACCTGGTGGGGGAGAGATCCACTCCCGTAGGGGTTCGAGGGTTCGAATCCCTCCCCCCGCATGAATTTACCGGTAAA
>CBEUCM010000024.1:0-28679 GCA_965541645.1 uncultured Archaeoglobaceae archaeon
GGAGGTCGTTAGCGGTGAGGGTTAGACATCTTCTCTTTATTTTCGGCCTGTTTGCCTTAGCTTTGGTAGTTTGGATGATTATGCATACGCCTGAAAACGTGGAGGTATCATCGAATGTCTGCGAACCCAA
The DNA here is from genome assembly GCA_965541645.1 of uncultured Archaeoglobaceae archaeon. GTDB lineage: Archaea > Halobacteriota > Archaeoglobi > Archaeoglobales > Archaeoglobaceae > Archaeoglobus. Next base: position 131 of record CBEUCM010000024.1, read on the forward strand.
AAAAGATGTCGTCCTGAGCTTCGTTGAAGATGCGTTGTCCAAGGATCTTGGCGTTTTGACGCTGATGATAGACGGTGAGTACTACAAGTGGTTGAAGAACAACACAAGTTGGATAGAGGTGGAGTACAAGTCAGGAGAAATTAAAAAGGTTCTGATATTCAAGAGCGGAAAAATGGGCGTTATTGCAGTTCTCAAGGATGGCTGGTACTGTTACGGGATAGATGGAAGTGTAGTCGATGAGCTTTTCCAGCAGGCGTGCAACTGATTTTCGGTTTTGTAGGCATCATGAAAGATCCTGGTATCTGATCGTTGCAACGTTAAGCATTTTACTGAATGTTAAGCGAATCCCTTAACGTTCAGCATTTTACTGAATTTTAAAATAAATCTTAACGAAAAATTTAAATATTTGCTATGCAACGTATTATCATGGACAGCGTGGGGTTAGGAGTGGGGTTGGTTGTACTGGGACTGCTTGTAGCCGTGCCGAATGCACTGGCAACGACAGCAGCGGATTTCTATGCAGGAATTCCAGTAAAAGCTATTACGAACGAGCACGGCTACATGCTAATCGACGTGAAAACCAACCAGACGATCCTCTACTTCAACCACACAGCCATCAATGAGAATTTGGATGGTAAGCCTGCAGTAACGAAGGATGAGGCCGTTAAGATTGCCAAAGAGCTGTGTGGCGAGGATTACACGCTCATTAGGGGTTACTGAAAACCCCTACGACTACGATTTGCAGTTTGAAAGACAGATAAACGGAATAGCCGTTTTCGGCGAGGACTGCTACGTTGTGGTAAACAGAATGACTGGCAAAATTGCAGCCTTCAGGAAAATGCCGGTTGAGGAGGTTAAGGTTGAGCCAGTTGTCAAAGTAAAGAAGGAAGGAGCTCTGAAGATTGCAAAAGCCAGAACTGCGAAGCTCTACATAGTCCCTGGAATCGGTACTGTGTGGTTCACTGACAGATATGCGGTTGATGCCGCGAGCGGGAAAATTTTGGGCGATGACTTTCAGAGGTTTATGGAGGAAAAGTATAGGACTACGGTGGATTTTGGGAAACTTGAGAGTGAAGTGTGGGCGAAGAAAGTTAAGTCTGAAATGAGTTCGGAAGGAGTGGATAACGATCAGGGAGCGGTGTTCAGAGCTGACGATGACATGTGCAAGGATGATATCGATGCTGCTGAAGCGTCGATGGAAACGCCATACAGCTACTGGTACCCTTGGTCGTGGGATGATGATGCAGATGACTATGATATAGTAAGTAGCGATAGCACTGTGAACTATATTCTCGGCCATTTCGAGGCAGTTTATTATTCTGGACATGGAAACCGCTATTGCATAGCTCTGGGTGGGATTGGAAGCAGTAGTACATACTGCACTTATGATATAGCGAGCGGAAGACAAACAAGACTCTTCGTGGTCTCAGCGTGCTATGCTGGCAGAAACAGCTTTAGCGATATGCTTGTTCAGAAAGGCGTGCAGTGCGTTATTGGTGCATCTGGCGAGATAGCGGATATCCAGTACTGGTGGGGATACTCAGCCTGTGCAGACTGGGCTGGCAGGTTCTGGGACTGGGCGACAGGGAACGTTAATGTGGCTTATCAGAAGAGTGCCCACGAGGCAAGGATTGCTGCAAACACGGCCGTTTGGAAGAAGGAGTGCAACCTTGACAGCGAGAAAGGTTACTGTGACATTTACATCTGACCATGCTGCTCGAAACTTCTCTCCTTACTTTTTTGACTGTGTACGACGCTAAGATAGCGACTGTAATCTTTACTGCATCGATTGCATCACTTTACACATCGCTCCTCACCGGATTTGCAGCTATCAGGAATTTGCAGATCGTTAAGGAAAGGTTTTGGCTCGTGCTGACTGCGATGGCCGCTGTGGGAGTACCAAGCGTGGGTGCGATCTGTCTATTAGACCTTTACGCCACCAAGCATATCGTCGTATCAGTCGGAGTGATGTTCAACACCGTGCTTGGATTTATCGCAAGCTTTGCATACGGAAACTGCAAAAGATGGGAAATTATTTCCTTCTGGATAATCACCGGACTGATCTTGGATGCTGCTGCGATGCAGCTCAACGTAAGAGTTTGCTTCGATCTTATGCACTTTAAAGGGTGATCGCAATGGTGGAGAGAAAGTTTTACGCTTTAATTTCGATCCTCTCGCTTGTGGTTTTTGCTGCAATTTTCCTTATACACTACTACGCCTACGTTGGCACAGGGACGATCGAGGGAATTAAAATGGAGCTCAGCGTATACAGGTACCTCGTTGAAGTCCACGCAAACGACAGTTGCACCTTTTATCTGCCTGTTCCAAGTAAAGACAGTAAGGTTATGGAACTTAACCCCGCTCTCATGAGCGCCCCTGAAAACTGGAGCTGGTCGATTGTAAACACACGTTACGGAAAGATGCTGGAGTTGAATGTAACAGGGAGCGGTACGTTTGAAGCACATCTCTATCCAGATGAGCCCGTAAACACGAAACATCCGGAGTACCTGCTTGAGCCCAGATACAACCTTAGCACGAGCAGATACACGACAAATTTTACGGCAATTGCTCAGCAAACGTGCACGTCGAAATTGTTGGAGAGAACCATTGGTATGAATACAGAAAATTCTACCTGTGGTCTAAAAAAGCTGTGAGATGCGAATGTTACAAGGACTGGGTCGATGCCAGCATTGAAAGGGCTGGATGGCTCGAAGTTGAAGGCAGGCTGGAAACAGAAAAGGAATGTCATGGGGAATGCCTGATGTGTGTATGGTGCCAGTAACTCGTAATGGAATGGTAAGTCTCTGTAGGGTGTGACGTATGCCAGGGATAAGATTTGAGAGATTTACAAAGATCTACATGTTGATGACTGGAATGTTGGAGCTCTCTACTCAGGGCACGGAAACAAGCCGGGTAACGGATATGATAAAGGGGAGTGCATAGTTCTAAAAGGCACTGGAAAGGAAAGGACCCTAAGGTATGGTATTGCAAAGAAGATGTCGGCAACAACCTGCAAACCCGTCTGTTTGTAATACAAGCCTGGTATGCGGCCGATGATAATCCAGGTTCTCCTGCCAATGTGCTGGTGGAGAAAGGTGTGCAGTGTGTGATTGGTGCAACAGGCAGCATACACGACTACGATGCGTTTGGTTTACCCACATGCAGAACTTGGGCAGATGTCTTCTGGGATCACGTAACCGGAAACTCTGATGTAAATTACCAGAAGAAAACAGCCCATGAGGCGAGAATCGAAGCGAACAATGCTGCATGGTTCTGTGATTTGGACAGAGAGGTTGGGAACTGCAACATCTATATTTAGGGGAAAATCTGATGTTCTTCAATTTTTTAACCCCCGCAATCCCACTCCCGTTTCCTATTTACGTAGCTCTGCTGCCCTCATCGTCGTACGTCGTCAACACACTTTTCCTGCTGGCATATTCGCAGCTGTTTAAGGTGGAAATCGATGAAAAGAGATTCTTACCCGTCACCCTACTGCTCACCGTAGCTGATTTTGCTTCGCTTATATTTCTTGCTTTGATATCTCCGATCCCGTATCTGCTTTACAAGCTGTTTTCAGTGTCAGCGGACCTGACATCTTACCTTCTGCTCGTTTTCATCTGCGTAATGGAGGGAGCTGTTTTAGCTCACATATCATCTCTCGCTCTCGTTAATGCAGACAGGAGGGTTCTTGCAGCCTCCTGGATTTCCGCCAACACTGCTTCCACCACAGCCTACATGCTTCTGGGAGGTGTGTTTCCGTGATTTGTTGGGTAGTTGGTCTGGGGATGTTTGGGGGTGTGAGGTGATGGAAATGGGTAGTTGTGTAAACTGTAGAGCGGGCAACGAGATAGCGATGTGGCAGAGGACAGCTCACGAAGCAAGGTTGAGACCACCAGCATCATGTGGCCAGGCTGGTGCAATTTAGATGCTGAGAAGGGGGAACTGTGACATCCACATTTTATCCAATATGCTCGTCAACTTTTATATGCCTTGGTTCCCGATCATCGACGTCGCAACACCCTTCCTGACGTCCTACATAACCAACACTCTGTTTCTGCTCGCCTACTCTTACATCTTCAACTCAGAGCTTGACGACAGGAGGTTTTTGGCAATAAGCTTCCTGCTCGTCTTCGTGGACTCGCAACCCTCTTCATAGGCGGATTGGTTAGCGGAACTATCGTGAGAGCTCCCTACTGGCTCTGGGGCGACTGGAGGATGATGGACAGGCTTGCAAGGTACAGAGAATTGCTCGCATCACTCGATGCAATAGTTGGAGGGGCAATCCTTGGCTACGCATCATCCTTTGCCTTCGTGAACGTTAACAGAAGACATTTGGTCGCCTCATGGATCGCTGCCAACTCCATCTCGATGCTGATCTTTGCAGTCTTCTTCATTCCGTACTTCTGCGGCTCGCCACCCTACCTGTGCTGAGGTGATAGCGTGGCAGAAGGGGGCAGTAAGACGGATAAAATTCTGTGGTCGCTGATTGTAGCTTTGGCTATAGTAGATCTCGCCATAATCATCGCAGGATTTATGGTGCACGTGGAGGGCTACAGGGGGAAGTTGTGCTACTACGCCTCCGTATATCCGGGGTATGAGGCAGAAATCAGGAACGCAACTTTCTATCTCCCCCTTGCGTGGAAAGGCGATGTGATCATCCCCTCGCCGGAAAATGTATCGGTTGTAGACACAAAATACGGGAAGATGCTGAAAATGGAAGCATTATTGCTGCGTTCATATGATGGACCGCATGACGAATTGAAAGTTGAGATTTGTCTGAACGTAGCTGAGCCAATCAACGTTACCACCCCATTCAGTGAGTGGGTGCTGAAGCCGAAGTTCAACCTGACGGAGGAGAGTTGCGGTGCTGGCAAGAGGAAATGCTTCAACTACGATAGCGTAGTCTATGTGAAGTGCAACGCCACCGGAAGTGTTCACGTCAGCGTTGCGGTTAGAGGAACTAACTACTGGTGGGAAAACATGTGGTGGTACAAGAGATGGTATCAGAATGTCTACAGCGACCGGATTTGGGTCGATTTCGAGGGAAACCGTAGTGGATGGATCAAAGCAAACGGAAGCATGATGCTGGTGGCGGGTTCGAAGGCCTGTCTCTGGGGTGGTGACGTGTTACTGCTGTTTACCAAATTCCTCAACATCCTTGCGGAGTTCTACAAAGATGCGGCAGTGATGGTCCTTGCAATCTCAATTTTTCTGCTGTTCAGGGCAATCATAGCGGCATTTGCCTCGATAAGATCACTGCAGATAAACAGATTCAGATCGTTCTTGGAGCTACAACTCTAATCTACCTGCTCTGCACGTCCAGCGTCTGTCCAAGTCTTGCCTTTCACATTACCCCTCTCACCTATACTGGACTCATGCTCCTAAGCATACCTCTCAACGCTTTCGCTGGCTTAGTCTCAAGCTTCGCCTACGAGAGTGCAGAAAGCTGGAAGTCGTGGCCTTCTGGATATCTGTCGGCATAGTCCTTGACGCCATCGCTCTCGTTATGAACGTGGATCTGTGCAGCACCTTCGAAAGGCTATACAGCAGGTGTCGGGTGTATGTCGGGTGCTGAGGAGTACGCCAAGATTGCATTTCAGGCAGCCCTGATTTTCGCAGTTATATTTGCAGCGCACTACACCCTCCACACCCTAAAGCCGGGGATGTGCGAGGAGGACGAGGGCTACAAAGGAGAGTTGTGCTATCGTGTATCCATAGTTCCCGGCTATGACTCTGTCGTGGAGAACGGAACTTTCTACCTTCCACTTCCATGGAATGGCAACGCAACGATTTCTCTCGCGGAGGCATCAGTTCCGAGCAACTGGAAAGTGGGGATTATTGAAACCGAGTACGGAAAGATGCTGAAAGTGGAAACGGGGAGAATTTTGCCGTATCATCCCGGCGACGAATGGCCAGGAATTGAGGTCTGCCTGAACGTCTCTGAGCCAGTCGATGTACCAGAATTTGTTCTGAAGCCGAAGTTCAATGTTACGAGTTGTGAAAATGTGACGAGCTGCCTCAGCTACGACAGTGTGATCTACACAGACTGCAATGGGAGAGGGGAGATCCACATTGACGTAAAGGTGAAGGGGTCGAACTGCTGGTGGAAGGTTCTGCAGCGCTACAGATACTGGAACCAGACATCCTATAAGGACTGGATTCAAGCAGACTGCAGCTGTAGCGGGTGGATTAAAGTGAAAGGCGAGCTTGCCGTTTACAATCACTCTGGGAGGGTGAGGTGGTGTTCTATATAGTGAGAACTTTGCAGCTTTTGGAAATCTTGAGTTATTTGATCTTTAACGGCCTTTTTTTCAACTTGCAATCGGTGCAAAGGACAAGTTGCAGTAGTTTTGGACTGAATTGTGCTAACTCAGCGATAACCTTAAATATCTCGTGTGTTAACAATTAGACAGATAGCAGGTAGGTGATACATATGGCTTCGAAAAAGCTGAAAATCGTACTTGCCACTCTTACCGTTCTTACTATACTGCTGTTCATTCAGACCTTCATCTTTCCAGTTTTAACCTATGTGGTTGGATACATCCTTGTAAGTATCGAGTACTACCTTGCCCCCATTGGCCCGCTCGACTACTCAATCCACAACAAGGACAACGCAAGCCATCAGGTTTACATCGAGATAGCAAAGGCTGAGAGTGGGGAGATAATCTACAAAGCTAATCACACCATAGGGCCAAAGGAGCGGATACACTCCAAGCCGATAACTAACGAGGCGGGGAGGTATAGGGTGAAGGTTGTAGTGGATGGAAAGATCAAGGACGAGAGGTGCCTCTGCATAGAGAGACTTACAGGTGGTGCGGCCATAGATATTGAGCGACTAAATGGGAAGTTAATCGTCCGCATCTCACAGTACACCGCTTAGCGACAATCCCAAGTTTTTAAATTCGGAGGGTTTCAGTAGTTATGTGAAACTCATCGCAGTATCCGTCTATGGCCAGGACAAGCCGGGCATAGTCCATGAGATATCCAAAGCCATCGCTGGCTGTAATGCCAACATAGTGGATATAGAGCAGTTCGTGCTCCAGGGAATGCTCGTCATGTTCATCGTCGCAGAAACTGAGGACGAAGAGTGTGTTAGAAAGGCTGTCGAGGTGGCTGCGAGTGAAAAGGGCGTTCATGCAAGCCTCACACCCTTTGAAAGGAAAGAGGGGAAAGAGCGGAACCTCTATGTTGTCACGGTTCTTGGCAGGGATAGGGTTGGGATAGTGAGAGATATAACCAAGGCGTTTCTGGATTTCGGCATAAACATAGAGAGGACAAGCCTTACAGCGAGGGAGGATCTGATATCAATCGAGTTCCTTGTGGATGTCGGTGATCAGGATGTGGTGGCGATAAGGAACAGGCTGAGGGAGGAGGCAGAAAAGCTGGGTTTGGACGTGGTCATGCAGCCTTACTCAACCTTCAGGAGGGAGAAGCGGCTGATAGTCTTCGACATGGATTCCACACTTGTAGATGCGGAGATAATCGATGAGCTTGCAAAGGAGGCAGGGGTTGATGAGGAAGTGTCAAAGCTTACAGCAAAGGCCATGCGTGGTGAAATCAGCTTCAAGGAGGCTCTGGAGGAGAGAGTCAGGTTGCTGGAAGGTCTGCCCGTTGAGGTTCTGGAAAAGATATATTCAAGAATCAGACTTACAGAGGGGGCCAAGGAGCTGGTAAGAAGCCTGAAAGAGGCGGGATACAAGGTGGCAGTTGTGAGCGGTGGTTTCAGCTACTTCACGGACAGGCTTAAGGAAGAGCTGGACTTGGATTACGCATTCGGCAACGAGCTTGAAATCAAGGATGGGAAGCTTACCGGCAGAATAAAGGGAAGGATAATCGATGCACAGGAGAAGGCAAGAATCGTTGAGGAGATAGCGAAGAAGGAGGGGATAAGACCAGAAAATGTCGTTGCGGTGGGCGATGGGGCCAACGACAGATTGATGATCGAAAAAGCCGGGCTTGGAATTGCTTTCAATGCAAAGGAGGTTCTGAAGGAAGTTGCAGATGGCAGCATATCCAAGGAGAATCTGGTGGGACTTGCAAGTGTGCTGAAGCTTCCGGCGGAGTTTGTAAGGAGGATTTGAGTTGATAGACATCCTTCTCATCTACACCCTGACCTTTGCCATAAAGCTTGCGGCCTACCTTTATTCGGGCTACGCTGCAGTTCTTGCCGACGCCCTACACTCGATTGTTGACATTACCATGATTCTGATTCTGATCTTTTCAGAGAGGGTTGCGAAAAAGAGTGCCGACTCGCATCACCCCTTCGGCCATGAGATGGCCAAAAACGTTGCATCACTCATTGCCGGGGTCGGATTCATAGCCTTCCTGTCCTTTGAACTTGCGAAGGAGGGGGTTATCCGCATAATGCATCCCGCCAGGTATGCAAATACAGAGATTGCGGTGTTTGCAGAAGTTCTGGTTTTGCTCCTCCTCGTAATTGCGGCTTTAATCTCCAGCCGCAGATCCGGCATTTTAAACAGGACCTTGCTGGTTGAGAGTGTGAACGATTCTCTATCAACGGTTGCGGCAATTGTCGGAATAGCCCTTGTGTGGTCTGGCTACCCAGTTTTTGATGGCATTGCCACGCTGATAATAGCGGTCATTATATTCTACAACTCATTCAGGCTTGTAAGGGACAATGCCAGAATTCTTCTGGGTATGTCTCCATCAGACGAGTTCTACGAGAGCATTGAGAAGATCTGCACCGGGATTGATGGGGTCGAAGGTGTCCACGACATGGTTGGGATATACACAGGAGAGAACTCCGTACACCTCGACCTGCACGCAACTGTCAGCGGGAGTATGACCGTTGCCGATGCCGACAAACTGTCTGAGAAAATCTTTGAGGAAATCAGGAAAGTGCACCCGGAGGTCAGACACATATCTGTCCACTTCTGCCCCCACAGTGGTTCGAGGAGGAAGATATACACCGAGAAATAGTAAGGGTTAAAGGTTTCGAAAAGTTTAGCCTTAGTTGATATAGCTGGAAGCGATCAAGAAATTTGAGGGTTTGGGTACTGGTAACGGAGGATAATTGAAAATTAGGAGATAGGAAATCTAACTCAAAAACCTCTCAAGCCTCCTTAGGAACTCCGCTATCCTCTCCCTCGATGTTGCGTAGCTAAGCCTTACCCAGCTTTTGTAAGCAATACCAAAAGCAGAGCCGGGTGTCAGAGCCACATACTCCTTCTTCAGGAACTCCTCGCAGAACTCCCCGCTGTCCCTGTTGACGTTCATGAATATGTAGAACGCCCCCTTCGGTGGGGCATACTCGATTCCGAGTTCATCGAGCTTCGCCATTATCATGTCTCTCCTCGCCCTGAACTCCTCCACAATATCATTTATGAAGCTCTGGTCCCCCTTCAAAGCTTCCACTCCAGCATACTGCACGAAGGATGTCGGATGGCTGACTGAGTGGCTCTGCATCCTGTTCATCAGCTTTATTATCCATTCCGGTGCCGCAGCATAGCCAAGCCTCCATCCCGTCATTGAATAGGTTTTGGAGAAGCCGTTTATCGTTATTGTTCTCTCCAGCATCCCATCCATCGCTGCAAGGCTGTAGTGCTCTCCCTCAAAGATTATCTTCTCGTAGATTTCATCCGACATCACCAGCAGATCTTTGTCCACCGCAATGTCCCTCACCTTCTTGAGGAATTCCTTCGGATACACAACTCCCAGTGGGTTGCTCGGAGTGTTGATGACGATCATCTTGGTGTTGCCTGTGATGTAATCCTCAATGGGAGCATCCTCGAATCCAGCTTCATGCGGAACCCACACCGGCTTTGCCCCAGACATCAAAATGCAGGCTTCATAGCTAACCCAGGAGGGATCGAGCAGAATGACCTCGTCCCCTTCCTGAAGCAGACACATCATCGCTTCGAAAATTGCATACTTTGCTCCCGGTGTTACTATGATGTTCTCTGCTGTTACATCAATGCCGTTCTCCACCCTCAGCTTCTCGACGATGGCCTCAACAAGCTCCGGAATGCCCTTGGTTGGAGTGTAGAACACCTTCCCCTCCTTCATCGCTCTGTATGCGGCCTCAACTATGAACTGAGGCGTAGGGAAGTCAGGCTCCCCCACGCTCATGTCAACGACATCCTTTCCCTCTCTGGCAAGCTGCTTGGCCATCGTCGAAACTCTGAGCGTTGCTGAGGGCTGTACGACCTCTATCCTTTTAGCTCCCCTCTGAATCATACTCCCTCAACCTCTTCACAAGCTTTACAGCAGCCTCAACCGCCCTCTTCGCATAGTCAACCCTCTCTGTGGCGGCAATCCTGCCCATTCCCGGACCGCTTATACCCAGCGTTACGGGCTTGTTGTACTCAAGGCTGAGATCGAGGATCTTTCTCGCTGCATGCTGGGCGACGATCTCGTCATGCTCCGTCTCTCCTTCAATCACGCAGCCAATTGCAACAACGGCATCCACCTTGCCCTTCTCAAGCATCTTCTTCACCGCAATGGGGATGTCAAAGGTCCCGGGAACCCTTATCACCTCAGCAACCTCCGCTCCCAGAAATTCAGCATGCTCCTTGCCGAGGATTTCCATCATGTACGTGATATCTCTGTTGAATTCCGCAACCACCATACCCAGCTTGATTTTGTCCATACAACCACCGTGTTCAAAAGTCCATGGAAGTATTTAATAGTTTGCTACTTGCACGACAGTTTTAAAAAAATTTAAAAATCCATTGCAAAAATTTAGAACTATGGTTAGGCTGGATTTCATGCGAACATTCATTGAAGTTGTGAATTCCGGCAGTCTGAAGAAGGCGGCAAAAAATTTAGGGATGTCCGTCAGCTCAGTAAGCTTTCAGATAAATTCCATTGAATCATTCTACGGTGCAAAACTTCTTGAAAGGAGTACGAACGGTGTTGAGCTTACCGATGAGGGAAACATAGCCATTAAGAACATGAAATCTATTTTGGGCAGCATAGAGGAGACTAAAAAGCTGATATCGAGCATTAGAGGGGACAAGATCACAATAGCCTCAGGAATGGTCGGTTTGCATCTGGTGCATACCATTCAGACTCTTTTGAAATCCACCTACCCTCAGCTTGAGGTAAACGTTGCATTGAGGGGTGCACACGAGTGTGTGAAGGGGGTGCTTAACGGCGACTATGACTTTGCAATCGCCGGAGATTTGCTGGATGAGCATTTAGAGTATGATAGGTTGGTCTATGAGCCCTTAGGAGAGGACCACCTCGTTCTAATTACACCGGTTAATCATGAACTTGCCAATAAAGATGTGGTAACAATCGATGACATTTCGAAATATCCGATAATAATGCTTACAGATGACTACGGGATAACAACCAGCACAAAGAAGGCTCTTATTGCGAGTGGTGTTAAGCCGGAGGATCTCAACATTGTTTACACTGTCGGAGACTTCTACTCGAAAATTAACGCTGTAAGCAGCGGTCTCGGCATTGCAATAACGTCGTTAATAGCAGTGTGCAGAGTATGCGAGGTTGGGCTTGTAAAAGCCAAGAAGATTGAAGGATTCAAATCAGAGAGGAATATTTACTTCGTTACGTCAAAATTGTCAATGGAAAGCAGAAAAATGAGGGAGTACTCTGAATTCATAATCTCTAAAGGAAAACAGCTTTTCGAGGACTTTGCCATGCAGTGTGAGAGGTTCGGATAATTTGAAATTCAATGTTTTAAAATCCTAATTTTAATGAATTTTACAACTAAATTAGAATTTCTTGCGAACAAATTTTTTTAAAAATTAGGGATAGTTTTTTTGAATTATAAACAAATTTAGGATTTCTAAAATTCTGTTATTAAAATTTTTTAGAAACACATTTGAAAAATTTCGAAAAATATAAGTAGTGATGGGACAGGCCGGGATTATGGGAGAAAGGAAAGAAACAACACTTCCGTGGGTGGGGAGGTGAAAAAATGGATAGAGAGTTCATAGAATTCTGCAAAGATAGAGGAGCGATATACAAATTCTTGTCGGCAGTTTTAAGGGACGAGATAAAAAAGGAGCTTCTTGAGAAATTGAAGCAGAGTGAAGTCAGGGAGAAGATGTCAGATCTCATTAAGTGCATCTCTCCTGAAACGTTTCCCGGGTTCAGGAAACTGAGAAAGTATGTTGAATCTTTGGAAGACGTGGAAAAAGAGTGGAAAGAGCTGAGGTACGAGTATGCAGACCTCTTCCTCAATGCAGGCATTAAACCCGTGTTCCCCTACGAGTCATGCTACATCGGTGAGCAGCCTTTAGTTAATCAAAAGCCGGTTTTTGAAGTAAGGGAGTTTTACAGCAAGGCTGGCCTTCACAAGAGTGAGGACTACTTTGAACTTGAAGATCACATAGCTGTAGAGTTTGAGTTCATGGCCTACCTCTGTGAGAATGTGGAGGCAAACAAAGATTTTGCCGCGCTGCAGAGTGAGTTTATAAAGAGGTTCTCGTGGGTTAAGGACTTTGCCCAGAATCTCGAAGACAGCTCGAACTCGGAGTTCTACAAGGCTATAGCGAGAATCGTTAGAGGCTTTATCTCGATGGAGATGGAGATCGCCGATAAGCTGAAAGAAGCCGAACTCCCCGAAAAGTCCTTTGTTGATGCCGTATCGGCAATAGCAAACGTGTTTAAGAGCGTGAACATGGATGATGGACTTGTTACGCTTAAAGAGGGTGTGAAGGAGTACGATGGGGAGAAGACTGTCAAGTCCCACTGCTACATCTGCGGAGCGCTGTGTGGCATTACTGTCCACGTGAAGGATGGCATCATAACAAAGATTACCGGACTGCCAGGAGACCCCAAGGGAGACGGGCTTGTATGTCCTAAGGGTACACATGGCTGGCAGCTTACTTACAGCGCCTACAGGCTCAAGACTCCGCTGATAAGGGAGAACGGAAGATTCAGGAAGGCAACCTGGGATGAGGCTCTGAACAAGGTCATAGAACTGATGAAAAGCGTCGAGCCGAACAAGGTTGCTTGGCTCAGAGGAAACGACTGGAACAACTGGCTGACAGAGGCTGTGATGAAGGCGTACGGAGCTATACAGACCACACACAGACCAATGTGCGACAATGCGATAAGAATGGCCAACGAACACAACCTGAACGACAAGAGGCCGTGGATAGACTACAGGGACTCGGACTACATAATCCTCTGGGGTGTCAACGAGCTTGCCACATCCTACGGCAGAAGGAAGGTCAAATACCTCAGAGATGCGCTGAAGAGGGGAGCTAAGCTGGTTGTGATAGACACAAGGAGGACAATGACCGCTGAGCTGGCACACGAGTGGATTGCACCAAAGCCCGGAACCGATGCAGCGATTGCAATGGCCATGTGCTATGTGATCGTTAAAAACGAGCTGTACGACAAGGAGTTCGTTGAGAACTGGACCTATGGCTTTGAGGACTTCAAGAAGAGACTGCTTGGTGAGGAGGACGGTATCCCGAGAACGCCGGAGTGGGCCGAGAAGATTAGCGGAGTACCAGCAGCAACAATCGAGAGGATCGCCCTCGAGTTCGCCAATGCGGAACATCCAGCAGTGATGATCTGGGCAGGTATAGCCCAGAACCCGAACGGATTCTACGCCACGCAGGCAATAATGGCGCTGAACGCCCTCAAGGGTACCTTTGATGCACCCGGCGGTCCGCAGCTGCCATTCAAGAGGAAGCTGAAAAAGCCCTTCGAGAAGAACCCGCCGAACAACTCAAAGGGCAAGCCGGACAAGCTCAGGATGTGGGAGGGCTTCGCTCCAGCCTTCTTCCCCAGAGATGTTGAGGAGGGCAAGTTCAAGGCCCTGTTCTGCTACTATGGCGATCCTGTACTCTCATGGTCGAACCAGGATGCTGTGGTTGAGGCGATCAAGAAGCTGGACTGGGTCGTTGTTGTTGATGCCTTCATGAACAACACTGCACTGCTTGCAGACGTCATCCTGCCAGACTGCACGTACCTTGAGAGGGACCAGATTAAGGCTGACTGGCTCTACGATGCCTTCATATCCGGCTACTTCAGGGCCATCGAGCCAATGTATGAGTCAAAGCCCGAGTGGTGGATCTTCATACAGATCGCAAGGAGGCTTGGCTATGGAGAGTACTTCCCGTGGGACGACATAGAGGATGCCCTGAAGAAGATGCTTGAAGGCACTCCATGGAGCTACGAGGAGCTGAAGGAGAAGGGATACATTATCACCGACAAGGCGGAGTACTACAAGTACAAGAAGTGGGGCAGCTTCAACCCGCCTGAGGGCTACGGATCGTCAGGAACAACCAAGACTGGAAAGTACAACTTCAAGAACCCCGTTGCCGAGGAGAAGGGCATCGATCCACTGCCGGACTACAAGCCAATCGAGGAGGAGTATCCAGACCTGCTGCCGGATGACGAGTATCCGTTCATACTGCAGAACTTCAGGGTCTTCGAGCACGAGCACTGCTCGACCTTCAACGTCCCACATCTGATGAAGCTGCGTGGTCAGAATCCAGTATGGATCAATCCCATAGATGCGAAGAAGATCGGTGTAAAGACCGGCGATGAGATCATAGTCGAGTCGCCGTGGGGCAAGGTTGAGACCACAGCCTACGTGACCTGGAACATCAGGGAGGGTGTCGTTGCTGCTGCAGGTGGCTTCGGGCACTGGAGAGGGCTTGAAGCTGATCCAAGATTCCCGCAGTATCGTGGATTCAATGTGGCAGCCTTGATGCCCCCCAACGTTGCAGACCACTATGGCGGGAACCCGCTGCTGAAGTACATAAAGGTGAGAATTAAGAAGAAAGCTTAAATTTTTTTAAAATTTTATTAAAAAAAAATAGGAGGTGAGCTGAAGAATGTTGGATGTAACATGGATGGAAATTGCAGGAGAGACAATAAAAATAAACGCCGTTGTGTACCTGCTGTGGTGTATCTGGGTTGGGTGGATTTTCTCCACTGTTGGAGCTTTTGGAGGAATTATGGCCGGTGTGGGCCACATATCCATTCTTGGCATCGGTAGTTGGGCAAGCAAGTTGAAGGGCAAGTCGATAAACATAGGTATGTACAGCGATGCTGGCAAATATCTCACAGACCACATCAGGTTCTCCAACACCGCAATCACATGGCTCAACTCGCTTTCAAGCACGATAAACTGGTACACGCAGAAGAGACTCGTTTGGCCCGCTGCAATTGCGATGGGTCTCGGTATGATCTTAGGAGCACAGGCAGCTGTGTGGGGAACTGGTGGTAAGCTTGGTGTAGCTCTCTACAAGGGTCTTTTCGGTCTGTGTACCTGGGCAGTGTCGTTCTACATGTTCTACCAGATCACCCCGAGGGCCAAAGCTTCAAAGTCCAAGGGTAGAGAGGCTGCTAAGAGATTCCAGGAGAGGGTTGAAGAGCTGAGGAAGAGTGGAAGGTTGCACGAGCTTGAGGGCATAACGAACGTTAAGTACTCACTTGCACAGGTGGAGTTTGACTTCTTCGGTGAGCACTTTGTAGCAAAGAACTACCTGCCGTTCTTCTACGGTCTGCTCATTGGATTCATCGCAACCTTGATCGGTGTCGGCGGAGGTTTCCTGATTGTTCCGTTCTTCACAGCGATTGGCTGGCCCATGTACATAACCCCAGCAGTTTCAGCGCTCACAGTGTTCCTTAACCAGTGTTCAGCCCTTGCTGGATGGATGGCAAGAGGTGTGCAGTTCGTCTGGCCCATCGTGATTGGTTGGGTTGGTATCCTTATTGGCAGCTACATCGGGCCAAGAACACAGAAGTACCTGCCAATGGACGCACTGTTCGCAATATTCGGTGCCCTCGCCTTCTACGTCGGAACCAGGTACATTGCTGCTGGATTCTTCGGAATCCACCTGCCACCATGAACCCACCCTTTCTTTACTTTTTTATTGCCGTGACGGCGGCAGTTGTCGTTGCGACTGAGAGGTTAGAGTCTTTTGTCTTGCACAGGTTTTTTAGAGGCTTTATTGAGGACATCCAGAGGATGGAGGAGGAACTCAATGAGTACTATGCTTTATCAATCTTGGCCATCGCAATGAAGGACAGGGAGGCTTATGAAGGATTTCAGAGGATGGCAAACGAGAAGTACTGGCCCCTCTTCTTCAGGAAAATGATGTTCACAACCTCGCTCTTCTTTCTCCTTCTCACACCCTACATGCTGATCACGACCTTTTTCATTGATCCTGAAGCCTTTTCCTACGTCATGTTCATAGCGATAGCCTACTTCACCCTGAGACTGGGATTGAGCTTCGTGATGGACTCCATAAACGCCTGGAAGGGTGCGAAGGAAGCGCAAAGGCAGATGAATCAGTAAATAACCTTCTGAAATCTCCGCATCTGCACCACCGATTTCGCTACCTTCCTGAACCCCTCCTGTGTTTATGCAGGACTTCGAGATTGATAGGGGGCTGATTGGGGCAAGGGGAATCAGGGAGTGGCAGAATTTACAACTATATTGGCCAACCGAAAAGATATGAGCATGGAATATGCGTTTACACAAAGCTTTCAAGAACTGCTAAAGCCCTTTCAGCAGATTTCCTGTCATAGATCACAAGTGCTACCTCTTTCACAAATGAGCCCTTAAAGCTCTTTACAGCCTCAAGGAACGTTTCAACAACTTTCTCCAGCTCACAGCCATATATGCCCGCACTTACAGCCGGGAATGCTATTGAGTTTATTTTCATCTCTTCTGCTTTCCTTAGCGGACCGAGAAATGCTCTGAAGAGTTTCTCTTTCAACCCTTCGTCCCATTTTCCTCTGCATATTGGTCCAACTGTGTGAAAGACATATTTTATTCCCCTTTCTTCCAAGTTCATGGCTGGCGTGACAACGACTTCTCCGTGGTCTATGTAATCCCTTCCGAATTGCTCTTTCATTGCCTTCTTGCTGATTTCGGTGTACTTACCCGCATCTCCTGCACATGCCTTTGCAATTGCGTAAGCAACCCCACCACCGTGTTCAAGCCTCTTGTTGGCTGCATTGACAATTGCCTCCGCTGGATAGCGGGTAATGTCACCCTGTACAACTTTCAGAGTAATCCCATCCATCTCAACCTGAGTTAGAACCTCCATACTGTAACTTTTAATGCATCTTTATAAAAGTTCATTCGGTTTGCTTTTCAGAGTCGATGCTCATAATAATGCTCAATTATAACAATACGAAATTTTTTTATTCTGAATTTCTAATTACACGAATGTGAGTGATATATCTGCATCACTTACAGCGGCAATCGAGAGCGGGCTGAAAGCAGCATCAAATCTGTTGCTGTTGCTGTTAAACGATGCTGTTAAACGGGACGACATTCTGGATGTTATCCGCAGCTTTTCGGGATTCAGCTACTGGCTGGCTGCAGTATTCGTATCGGATGGTGTCATTCTTGATGCAGCATCCAGAAACGCGACGGCAATGAGGCATTTCTCGGATCTTGTCAACTATGTTGGGTCAAATTCAAGGGACATCTTTGGAGATTTGAGCGGAAAAAATGGTGTTGCGAAGATTCTGACAAATCTCAGCATAAACGAGAACCTCGCATGCAGGTTCTGGCACTCTGCAAAGCTGGGTGTGGAGCTTCTTGTAAAGCTCTTCAGCGGGGGTAGATAGCATGGCGATTGCCACAGTGGGAGAGTTCGTTGTGAATGCGATCATCTCTCCAATGTGTGACTTCTTTGCATTACTGCATGGCCTTCTCGATCCTGCAGTAAGGCATGTCTCTCCAGAATATGTAAAGCTGCTCGAATCACAGCTCGCCGTGATGGCGTGGGGTGCAAAGCTCATCTCGGCAATTCTCGCTGGGACTGAGGGTAATGTGACTTCACTTCACGCTTTCAACGACACTCTCCACACCCTCGCAGTTTCATCCCCCCACCTCTTTGGAGACCTGAGTGGCACCGATGGAATGGCATACATAGCCAAGCACACCTACTTTCAGCTTGCAAATAACAGCACCCTTGCCGAGAAGGTTGCAGCGGAGTTTATGGGGGCTGTAAACAGCAGCATCATGTTCATAGCAAGAACACTCGAAGTGATGTGACATGCCTTCTGCATCTGAGCTTGGAAATGTAATGGTTCAGGCCCTGTCCTCCGTGTTTAAGGCCTTAGGAGACTTCATGGTGCTGCTGAGATACACGGGGAACAATGAGACTGCAGTCAACGCTTCAAGAGGGGCGTATCAGAGCTTCTGGGAGACCTGGTACTACAGCGGTGCGGTGGTTAGCTGGTTCAGAAAGCTCATCCTGGACGGATATGTCAGGGAGATAAACAGAAACTCAACGCTTGAGGCCAAGTACTCTAAACTTTTTGTAATCGCAGCGAACAATTCAACCCACATTCTCGGCGATCCTGCTGGAAAGGAGGGGCTAACCTACCTCCTCCGCATAACTACCAGCAACGTGTCATCTGAGTTCGTCTGCAATTTCTGGTATGTGGTAAAGCACGCCATTCTTTTGGCTGCAGATGCCCTAAAGCAGGTTCCAATCTTCTTTCCGGGGTGATAGCTTGGACGTGAACACTTCGGTGATGTATCTACTGGATTTCACCAAATCTTTCTACATGCTCGGTGCTGAGACGTTTAAGATGGTGGCTGTAAACGGCACTCTCATCAACGCTGCAGCTCTCGATATCTACTACCTTCTCGGCTTCATAAAGTACTTTGCCGAAGCTTTCAGGGATACCGTCAACATAGTTTCAGCCAACTCCACGCTCCTGCATTACAACGTTGACGTGTGGCAGAAGCTCGCCGGAAACTCCATCTACCTTTTTGGAGACTACGATGGGCGGTGGGGCATGGCCTACATTTTCAGAAAGCAGTACGAGTGCATTCAGCCGGGAGCATACTGTGAGGGCTATGCAGGCAGCGTAACCTACCATGCATTGGACTTCATGAAGTGGCTGATCATTGCGGCATCAAAAATCGGTGCAAACCTCTCAAGGGTCTTCACTTAGTCACGAACTTCATGATGTCCTGCTTGGTGATGATCCCCACCACTTTACTGCCTTCCACCACCAGAACTGCAGGATACTCAAGGAGGAGTTTTGACACAACAGTAAGGCTTTCCTCCAGCTCGACCATCGGGAAAGGGTCACCCATAACCTCCCCGACTTTAAGCTCAGAAGCATCCCTCTCGACGATGGCCTTAACAACATCGTTCTCAGTCAAACCGCCAACGACCTTTTCACCATCAACAACCGGGAGCTGGGAAATTTCCTTCGAGATCATTATCTCCGCAGCTGTCTTCACACTGTCGGTTGGGCTGACGTGGATAACAGGGGTGTTCATCACACTCTTTGCGTCAACTCTACTTCCTTCAATCTCCTCAAGAACCCTGTAAATTTTCTTTATGAGCGATAGCTTGGGATCGAACTTCCCTGACTCCAGTCTGGCTATTAGCGGTTGGCTAACCCCAACGAGTTCGGCCAACCTCTTTTGACTGATTCCAAGCTTCTTCCTTTTCCTCTTGATCTCCTCAATCTCAGGAAACATTTTAAGAAGGTAGTCACCAACCTTAAAAATTTTTCAGCTCTTTTTTAGCCTGTCATGTAAAAACAGGTAGAAGAGTATGTCCCGGGAAAACTTTCCAAATCTCGTTGCAACTTCTCTCACAGTTTCCGGATCTTGGGATGTGTCGAAAATGGATGACACTGCCCTTCTCACACCAAGATCGTCGGCAGGAAAAACGTTCATGCCTATGGCCATGGACATGACAAGCTCCGCCGTCCACCTTCCAACACCCTTGAAGGACGTGAGGATCTCAAAGACCTCATCCTCGTCCATGTCTCTGAGTTTTTCAAAGTCAAAGTTCAAAGCAGTCTTTGATATCTCAACTATCGTCTCCGCCTTTCTTCTGCTCAGCCCACATTCCCTCAGCTCATCGACTGAAGTAGCTAAGGCTTCGGGAGCTGGAAACTCGTACAGCCTTTGCCCCTCAAATTCCACCCGCTCACCAAACCTCTCGACGATTCTTGCAGTTATCTTTTCTGCAACGCTGAACGAGATCTGCTGCTGAATGATGGCTTTGACGAATCCCTCGTAAACGGTCATCGACATCAATCCAGCTCGCCCAAATCCGTAAAACTTCTCTTTAAGAATTCTGAGCTTCTCGTCTCTCTCCATGAAGGCGTAGAGCTCTTCTGGATCATGAAGGCCCAAATACTGCACAACCTTATCGACAAGCTCCTCAGGCCCATGAAAGCTGATCTCCCTCTCACTGACGGGATGAGCTACAATAGGGGTGAGCTCATCTCCGCACCTTACAGCCCGCATCCATCTATTGCCTGCAACAACATCAGGAGCTAATGCAAACTTCATTTTCAGGTCCCAGTTCACCGGGAATCTCAGCCTTATCCTCATGCTTTCACAACCTTTTTAATACCTCCAAATTTCCATGATGCATGGATGACGTCGTGATCGGACTTGAAGTTCACGTTCAGCTAAACAAGCTCAGAACTAAACTTTTCTGCTCATGCCCCCTCGACTATCACCACAGCCCACCAAACACTCATGTTTGCCCCGTCTGCTTGGGCATGCCAGGAGCGATGCCCGTAATAAACAAAGAGGCTGTTAAAGCAGCGGTAAAGGTGGCTCTCGCTTTAAATGCTGAAATCCAACCTTTCACGGTCTTTGATAGAAAGAACTACTTTTATCCTGATCTTCCCAAGGGTTTCCAGATAAGCCAGTACGACAGGCCATTGGCCCTTGGCGGTTACGTTACAATAGAAGTTGATGGCAAGGAGAAGAGAATTGAGCTTAAAAGGGTGCACATGGAGGAGGATCCTGGAAAGCTCAGCTACAAGGGGTCAATTACCACTGCAAAGTACTCCCTGATCGACTACAACAGAAGCGGTGCTCCTCTGCTTGAAATCGTTACAGAGCCAGTCATGAACTCCCCAAAGGAGGCAAGGCTTTTCCTGAACAAGCTCAGGATGATCCTTGAGTACCTGGACGTCTTCGATGGTGATCTGGAGGGTGCGATGAGGGTTGATGCCAACATATCTATAAGAGGTAGCGGGAGGGTTGAGATAAAGAACATCTCCTCCTTCAAGGGTGTTGAAAAAGCGCTGAGCTACGAGATAATGAGGCAGAAAAACCTGATCCAGAGGGGCAGAAGTGTTGTCAGAGAAACCCGACACTTTGATGAGGCGAGGAACATCACCGTGTCTCTGAGAAGCAAGGAAGAGGAGCAGGATTATCGCTACTTCCCTGAGCCCGATTTAGTTCCGGTGCTCACTGAGGAGATTCTGAGGGAGGTTGAAGGCACTCTTCCAGAAATGCCGGAGGAGAAGAGGGAGAGGCTGAAGAAGCAGTACGGTATTGGCGATAACTTTGCCAGAGTCCTGATCCTGGATGTGAAAATGGCCGATTACTTTGAAGAGGTTGCCAAGCACGTTAACCCCAAGATTGCAGCAAGCTGGGTCGTGGACGTTCTGAGAGGAGAGCTGAACTACAGGGGATGGAACTTTGCAAAGTGCTGGGAGATCTTCAGTCCGGAGGAGTTTGCGAGGTTGATAAAGTACTTTGAGGAGGAGAGGATAACGGAGAAAGGAGTTGTCGAGGTCATAAGAACAAAGCTCGACAAGGGTGGAGGGATAGAGGAGATAATAAATAGAAAGGGACTCTTCGCTCTGCCCAAGGAGGAGATACTCAGGTATTGCAGGGAGGCGATAGAGGAGAATCCGAAGGCCGTTGAGGACTACCTGAGCGGCAAAAAGCAGGCCTTGAACTTCCTTGTTGGGCAGGTTATGAGAAAAACAAAGGGTAGAGCTGATCCGGCTGATACAGCAAAGATCCTTGAAGAAATGCTTACATGAGGATTGCCGTCATCGTTCCTGTTTCTCCCTTTGAGGAATGGGAGGTTGTTAAAAAAAGTATAGAACACCTGAAAGCCTTGGATTACGATGACTTTGATGTTAAATTTGTTTACGTGATTGACAGGAGTGGCGAGAGGGATGAGAGGGTAGAGCTGGCACGGTCGATGGGTATTAGCGTTGTTGCAAGGGATGACAGAAGGGGGAAGAGGGGAGGGGCCATAAACGACGCTCTGGACTACTTAAGGGAGTTCTCACCCAAGTATATTGCAATCTTCGACGTTGACTCCAGGCCGGAGAGGAACTTCGTAGTGGAGTGCGTAAGAGCACTTGAAGGCAGCCAGAAATGCTACATAGCCTCGTCTAAGAGGTACATCTACAATGGAATCAATCTCGTTTCGGAGACGATTGAAGCTGAGTACTACCTGCTGAACTTTTTGCTGGGAAAAAGCAAGTTCAAGCAGTTCAACGGCATGATTGGTGTGCTTAGGGCAGATGTGCTGATGGAGGAGAGGCTGAACGAGGCTGCAGTTGCGGAGGATGCGGACTTCGCAACCCGAATGCATGCCAAAGGTCTTAAAGCTGTGCTTGTAACATCCACAAAGCTGAGGGAGCAGGCTCCGCTGACGTGGAGGGATCTCTACAACCAGAGGAAGAGGTGGTACTACGGCGGGTTGCAGTTATGGCGTTATAGAAAGCTCATGAGCAAGGCTGATTTCGGTGTGAAGCTCTCCTGGTATCTCGCCCTGACTTTAACTTACCTGCCAATGCTGCTGTCCCCCCTTCTACTCCTTTCACCCTTCCTCCTGCTCTACCACTACAGAAAGCTGTCCAAGCTTAAAGTTACCATTGGACTGCTCATCCATGCCTTCCTGCTTCAGATAGCTGCAGTCGATGCCCTGCTATCCTTCAGGAGGAACAGGGAGGTTAAGTGGGGTGCAATGCAGAGGGTGGTGGACTGATGTTGGCAAGACTGATGTGGGCAGGAGCGGCTCTAATCTTGCTGATCTCCATACTGCCAGCAGCGGCCTACACCATAACCATTGTTATTGAGGGCTACAACAACTCAGCTCTGCTCAGCGTAAACGGGACAGAACAGTATGTAAACTCAGGAAGCCAGATTTCGCTGCCGGGAGGAAACTACACCTTCAGACTTTTTGCCCTAAACAAGACCTTTGAGAAGGACGTTGAGGTTAATGGAAACACCACAGTGGTTTTCGATCTCAGGTTCACAAACAAAACTGATAACATCACCCTAACAAGGCACATCATCGTTTATGGTGGAAGGGAAGTTATGGAGGTGCTGATGGTCAGAAATGCGGGCATGAACTTTGAGGGCGATCTGACAGTAGCTCTGCCAGATCATTCTGCATTTGCAGTGACAGAATCGACACTCAGCTTTGTGGGTGTGAAAGTTAACGGTAAGGCTACATTCAGAGATGTTATAGTTCCAAAAAACGGAAGCGGGACGATAACCTACACCTACAGGCTGAAATCCAACATCTTGGCGTTCAACGACACGAAACACAGAATTCTCCTTTTAACGTCCATTCCCGTAAGTAACGTGACAGGGCTCGAATTCAAGGGCATTGAAGAGTTTAAGGGAAAGAGGTTCGAGGTTTATGAAGGGTATGCTGATCACTGCAGGGTTGTTTTCAGCAGTGAGGGCGATATTACTATTAGCCCCATCATTTTGGTTGGCATACTTGCACTGTCCGCTGCCCTGTTTCTCTACTTCAGGACCAGATCTCAAAGGATCGGATCCGGAAAGTGGAAACTCTGACAAAACTTTTTTAATGGATCAGCAGATATAGCCTATGGCCCTTAAAGAACAGCTTGAGGATCTGCTCGAATCCTTCGACTACAGCGGTGATGTGGAGGAGAGAATAAGGTTGCTAAGGGGGGCGATAGGCAGAGTTAGCAACCTGCTGTATGGGACGGAGCAGGAGGAGATGTACTCTGATCAGGTTAGAAGGATAAAGTTGAGACTGAGGGAGCTGAGGGAGAGGTTCATCAATAACGAGGATAGCAAGGAGGTTTGGAGGGAGCTGATGGACAATCTTGAGGAGTTGAGGGATCAGATTGAGAGGCTGGCAATAAGGTCGGGAGTTTTAAGGTATGAAGGTCGATGACATAGGAAGTTTCCCGCTGCCGAAGGGGATAAGCAGGGAATGGATTAAGCAAAATCTGCAGAGCAAGGAGTACGAGGAGATGGTCCAGAGGGCCTTCCTGATGAAGGCCAAGTACCTTGACTGCCCAACCTACCCCCAGTTCAGGGACATGATCGAGATGTTTCTGGAACCGATCAAGGCAAACCAGGAAGACGCCTACCTGATTGAGAAGAAAAAAGCTGTGATCCCTGAGCTGGAGTACGTTGAGAAGCTGAACGTTGACAGTGTTAGAGTGTGCATTACCGGCCCCTTCGAACTCTACTACAGGGAGTTTGGAGGGGTGATTTATGAAGACGTGCTGCTCAACATTGCCGACTCCGTGAAAAGGTTTGCAGAAAACGCCTGCAGGTACGATAATGTTGAATGCATCAGCATCGACGAGCCGAGCCTGGGCATTGCACCAGATTTACAGCCGGACGATGAGCTGGTGGTTAAAGCCTTCGATTACAAGGTTAAGGCTGACGTGCAGATCCACCTTCACGAACCCCTCTTCTACGACAGAATTCTGGAAACGTCGATAGATGTGATAGGCATAGAGTGTGCAAAGAAGCCGGAAAACATGGACTTTATCGATCCTGAAGCTGTCGAGTCTGCAGAGAAGAAGCTAAGGATAGGTATTGCGAGAAGTGACATCGACGGAATAATTGCAGAGTTCAACGCTGCCCACAACGTTAACGCCTGGGGAAATGATGAGCTTATCTCACTGGCCATTGAAGAGGTTGAGCTGGCTGAGAAAATAGCAAAAAGGCTGGAGGCAGCGTACAAAAAGTTCGGAGATCTCTTGGCCTACGTAGGACCGGACTGCGGGCTCTTTTCCTTCCCGAGCCAGGAGCATGCGATTCAGCTACTTGGGAATGTTAGGAAGGCAGTTGACAGCTTTGAGGGCTGACGATGGAGCTTAACGTTTACCTGAGCTACTTCCTGAAGTGCTTCACGACGCTCTTTGTCATAATCGACCCGCCCGGAAATCTCCCGATATTTATAGCTCTAACCGAGAAGTTCAGCGACGAGATGAGGGAGAGGATATCGAAGAGGGCGACGCTGATTGCAGGAGGCATTCTGGTGCTGACGATGGTGACTGGAGGTAAGATCCTTGACTACTTTGGAGTGTCCATAGACAGTCTGAGGGTTGCTGGCGGAATTCTGCTCTTCATAGCCTCCGTTGACATCCTGCTCGGCGGAACGAGGAGGGAGAGCTACAGGAGGAGGGCGGAGGAGAGTATTGACGTTGACTCAATAGCCGTCTTTCCTCTCGCTCTCCCACTCTACACCGGACCTGGAGCCATAACTGCAGGTATAATTGTCTACTCCCAGGCTCCAGACATCTTTGCGAAGGCGATTGCCGTTCTGAGTGCTGTAGTTGTATATGCAATAGTCCGTTTCAGCCACATCTACAGCGCTCCGATTATTAGACTGCTCGGAAAAAGCGGGGCAGACATAGTGGCAAGAATACTGGCGGTCTTCCTGGCTGCAATAGCAGTTGAATTCGTGTTTGATGGACTTCACGGAGAGCTGATGAGGACTCTTCAGGAAGTGAGCTGATGATCACCGGAACGCTGATAAATGCGGCAACGATAGTTGTCGCATCGATTGCCGGAATCCTAGCAGGCTCCGCAATCAGCGAGGAGATCAGGAAGAGCATCATGAACGTTCTCGGCCTTCCGGTGCTGCTCATAGGCATAACCATGGCCCTCAAAACGCAGAACGTTTTGGTGCCCACGATCAGCATCGTTGCTGGGACGATAGTCGGGGAAGTTCTGGGAATCGAAAGGTGGCTGGAAAGGCTTGGTAACAGGGTGGAGAAAAGATTCGGAAAGGGTAAGTTTTCGGAGGGCTTTGTTGGCGCCACCCTGCTCTACTGTGTCGGCCCGATGTCCATACTCGGCCCAATTCAGGAGGGGCTGACAGGGGACATGTCGCTGCTGCTGGCGAAATCCATGCTGGACGGTGTCGCATCAATTGCACTGGCCTCTGCACTCGGCATAGGCGTTGCCTTCTCAGCCCTGAGCGTTCTCCTCTATCAGGGATTTTTCGCAGTCTTAGCTGTGCAGATCAGCCCCTACATGACGGAGAGCGTCATAAACGAGTTCACGGCAACGGGTGGATTGCTGATAATGGGGATTGGGATCAACCTCCTTGAACTCAGAAAGCTCAGGGTGGGCAACATGCTGCCAGCCCTTGTTTTTGCACCCTTGATTGCTGGTTTGGGTCTGTAGTTACAGGCCGATCAGGTAGTTGTACCTGTAACCCGAGATCCGAACTTCTTTGAACTCTCCCACAGTCCCCCTGGTTACCACAGCCCTGTAGGAGTTGGTCCTTGCAAGGACGGTCTCATCTTTCCCTTTTCTGGTTACCAGAACTCTCAGCTTTTTGCCAACAAATCTTGCATTGTTCTGCTCTCCGATCTTCTTCATTAGATCCGTGAGCTTTCTGGACCTCTCTTTTTTTATCCACCCGGGTATATCTTTATACCTCGCTGCTAAGGTTCCCTGCCTTGGGGAGAACCGGGTTATGTTCACGATGTCGGGCTTTACGTCCCTCACAAGCTCGTAGCTCTTCCAGAAGGACTCCTCACTCTCCTTTGGATACCCCACTATGATGTCTGTAGAGACGAGAACATCATCGAACCTCCTTCTGAAGGCTGACACGACCTCAACGAAGTCTTCAACTGTATGCTGACGTCTCATATCCTGCAGGATTTGGTTGTCTCCACTCTGAACCGGGACGTGGATGAATTTGTATATTTTCTCGCTCTCAAAGGCGTTGAGAAGGTCATCGAGAATCTCAACGGCGTGATGGGGGTTCATCATCCCCACCCTAACCCTGAAATCCCCCTCGATTTCCGAAATTTTAAACAGAAGATCTGGTAACTTCGCTTTACCACTATCAAGACCGTATGCCCCTGTATCCTGAGAGGTGAGCTGTATTTCCCTGTATCCATCTTTAACGGCTTCTTTAATCTCCTCGACAATGCCGTCCATTGAGAAGCTTCTCAGCCTACCCCTCGCAAATCTTGTGGCGCAGAAGCTGCATGACCCAAGACATCCCTCGGAAATTGCAACAATGGCTATTGCATTTTCCCTCTTCCTTTTTTTCAGTTCACAAAGCCTGGACTTATCCACAGGATTTCTTTCTGCGAAGATCTTCTTCCCGTTCAATGATGCGTGTATGGCTTCAACAATCTTAAGAACGTTGTCGGGAGATACTGCCGAGTCGGAGAGTTCAAGAGCCTGCTGGCTGATTCTCGTAAGGCAGCCTGCAAGCACCACCTTCTTCCCCTTCGCTTTAAGCTCCCTCATCCTGCGGATGATCTTCCTCTCGGTGTAGTCGATAACACCACAGGAGTTGATGACAACAACGTCCGCATCCTCAGCTGTCGATAGCTCAAACTCCCTTGAAATCAATCCCCGCATTATGTCCGAGTCTGCCTGATTCATCGTGCAGCCGTAGGTTTCTATCGCCACTCTCAACCTGGTTCAATTGGTGGAGTGGGTTAATAGGTTTTGTTGTTATACCGAGAAGTTTCTGTCATCAATGTGATCCAACTTCTTCTCGAATTCATGTTTTTCAGATCTTTTTCTTTCAGCTCCAGACTTAAAGGCCACAACCTAAATGGGGTTTAAACCAAAAAGAAAATGCTCCGGCCGGGATTTGAACCCGGGTCGCCGGCTTTCTTCGGCAACGCCTCGAAAGGCCGGAATGATTGGCCGGGCTACACCACCGGAGCCTGCTTAGGAATTGGCTGTAGTTGATATATATCTCTTTCGTTGGGGACTGCCTCTTGTCTTTCAGTTTTCCCGTCCTTATCAACTTACTCGGTTAAAAATGCCTTTGAATTGGTTATTTTCCCATTTTCAACTTTGCCGAAGAATGATATTTAAAGGTCTGGGGTGATCTCCTTTAAATTTCCTTCCATTGGCTCGGGCCGAAATCATTATTTCTGCCGTTAGAGGCTAAAAAGACTTTGGGGGAAACAAAAACGACTATTGCTTCAGAACTCTCCAAGCTCTAACGATTTCAGCTTTGGCAGGTCTGCCCTCAATAAAAATCTCAATCGCCCTATGCTTTCCAGTCTGATGAATTAACCGAGGCTTGCTGATCCTCCTGCCAACACACCTGATCTTCTCCCCCTCAAGCTGGCTCGACATACCCCTCACTCCAGAGTTCCATCAGGATGTCGTTGACCTTAAAGCGTCTGCTATTTCGTCGGCCCAGACTCTCTCCTTACCCTTGATGTACTCTGCGATCTCTTTCTTGGCCTGCTCCCTTGGAATGTCTCTCAGTTCTACAACTTCAAGGCCCCTCAACTCTTCGGCGTAATACCTTATTGCCTCTCTGATCGCCTCGGCTTTACTCACTTTGAGCTTCTCGACTATGAAGTTCAGCTCTCTCTCAACTTCCGTGAGATCAACTGGATAAATGTAGCGTTGCATGTATAGAGTTGTATAGGTTGGTATAAATATGTTTTCGAGATGGGAAGTCGGTCACCCACTATCAAGCCTCTTCTCATTCTCCTCCAACGCAGTAAATGGATACGGTGGAAGCGGGCCCGCCGGGAAACTAATACATGTTGATATGGGTTCTGTGATTTCCTAAAATTATTTCCTGCCATCGAACCACCTCCAGCAGTAACCCAA
>CBEUCM010000025.1:0-28368 GCA_965541645.1 uncultured Archaeoglobaceae archaeon
ACTGGGCGGCCATTGCCTCTCTAACCATTTTCTCAATTACTTCCTCCGACATACTTCTAATTGATCACAACCAACCATTACAGTTTTGGCGAACATGGTCTAAATAAAAGGTGGAAATGTCCACGACATTATCATAATTTAATCATCAGATTATCTTTATCCATTTCCTCGTCATGGCCACGGTTTTTGAGGTCTTGCAGACGACCTTCTCAGGAAACAGACCCATCAGGAAGTTGTGGAGGAAAGTCTTCTCGGAAGCTCCGATTATTGTCAGATCAAACTTTTCCGCTTCCTGTGCTATTCTGTCAGATGGCTTTGAGCTGACAGCAAACTCCGGCTCTACTTCAAGCCCCTGCAGTTTTTTGACCGCATCACTTAAAATCTCATCAGCCTTTGACCTCTCTTTTTCGGACGTTCCAACATAGAGCACCTTAATTCTGGACTTCCTCTCCCTCGCAATATCCCTCGCTATCTGGTAGGCAAGATCAGCGTGCGGTCCGCCGATTGTTGGTATCAGTATGCTGCTGAAGTCCGGCATCTTCTCTCCCGGCTCAAATCTGATGGTTATGACATCACATCTCGCCCTCATCAGAACGGGGTCGATTGTGCTGCCCAGCACGACATCCCTGCGGAAGGTTCTGCCCCTCCACCCCATGATGATCATGCTTGCTTTGAACTCCTCTGCAGCGTTCAGTATTGCCTCGGCGATGCTGTGCCCTACTTTAACTACACCGCCAGCTGGAACGCTCAGGTTCATTAAGCTTTCAACCATCTCCTTCGCAGCTTTAATGTCCTTAGCAGGTGTTGAGAGTGGTGTTTGGGGTGGGAGCACAACGGTGTTCATAATGACCACTTCTCCATTCCTCTGCCGGGCGATCAGTTCGGCAAACCTAACAAGTTTCTTGGCAATCACTGGATTTGCCACCGGCACAAGAATCACGAACTCCCTCTTTTCGACTGGAACCTCTTTGAAGACTGTCAGAACTTCCTCCTCGACCCTCTTTTCCATCTCCTTTTCAGAGTAGGCATAGTAAACCAAGGAGCCAAGGAAGAACCACACCACAGTTATGAGAAAAACGTCCATCCCGTGTTCGATGTGGGTGACAAGGAAGTAGGTTATCACTATCTGAAATGCAATAGCCACAAAGGGCAGGAGGGGTACGAGGGGAAGCTTGAAGCTCCTCCTGATGTCCGGCCTCCTGAGACGGAGAATTATAAGGGAGAGATTGACCGTGAGGAACAGAAATATGAACATGAGACTGGCAGCAGAGGCAACGGCCTCGATTGGTGCGAGCGATGCGATTGCCACGATCACATAGCTGAAGAAAATTGCATAGTGGGGAGTTCTCGTCCTCTCGTTTATCTTCGAGAAGAACTTGGCTAAGTATCCCGATCTGCTGAGGGCAAACACAACCCTCGATGACGAGTAAATTGTGGCGTTCATTGCACTGATCGTTGAGATAAGACCGCCTGCAAGTATCATAAACCCCCCGAAGGGCATGATCTCGTCAGCCACCTTAACAAGGCTGAGTTCAGCAAGCTTGCCGAGATAGACCCAACTTGGCACGTCAGCCTTCACCGCTCCAAGCAGGGAGAAAGCTACGAGGATGTATATGGCAACAGCAACCCAGAGGGAGACTACGATGGCCTTGGGGATGTTTCTGTCAGGATCCTTGACCTCCTCTCCGCTCTGCACGATGATCTCAAAGCCCTCGAAGGCTATGAAGGTTAGACCCATCGCAGCCAAAATCCCTGCAATGCCTGTGGGCATAAAGGGCTGATATGAAGAGATCCAGTCAGGGTAGCTGAGAGTGCGGTATATGCCAAATAACGCGAAAACGAGAAGGATGACTATTTTCAGTACGGTGACAAACCCTCCCAGCCTTCCCGTTTCCTTGGCGCCGATGTAGTTGACATAGGTGAGAAATGACACCATCCCGAGGGCAGAGGCTTTGGCAAGAAGGGTGTGCGGGAGGGGAATGCCTGCAAAGCCAACGACGAGTTCTGCAAAGAAGGCACCAAAGGTGACCGCATACAGAGCACAGGCTATTGTGTGTGCCGCCCAGTCTATCCACCCGGCCATGAAGCCAGCATAATCCCCCATCGCCTCCTTAACCCAGACATATCCTCCACCAGCCTGTGGCAAAGCTGAGCCGAGTTCGGCATAAGCTAAGCCCGTGAGAGTGGCGATTATCCCGTTAAGAAAGAAGGCGAGAAGGATAGCCGGGCCGGCAATTCCTGAAGCTATGCCGGTGAGGGCGAAAATACCCGCCCCAATCATCCCGGCTATTCCGATCATTGTTATGTCGAAAAAGGAAAGATCACGGCTCAGTGAAACCTGCACTTCCTTCTGCACGTCACCACCGCTTGGTGGTTGAGTTAAGGCTATAAACGTTTTTTGCTAACAGTAGTAAACGAAGATTCCCGTTAATATTGATGCAGTGCCAAGAATCGCCCTCTTCGTGAAGATCTCCCTTTCCCTTATGAACAGAAAGCTCAACAAAAGGGTGAAGAGGGGATAGGAGCTCGTTATCGGCTCAACAACCGTCACGGGTGTGCTTTCCAGAACAACGTACCTGACGAGGTGGGCCAAGGCTGCAAAAATACCAGCGACGAAGTACCAGCCTGTGCCCTTTGGTGTAAAATTTTTTAGGGCTATAGGGGTCATGAGAACTGTGGAGACCGCAAACCCCACGAAAGCTGCAAACATCGGGTTATATTCAGCATGATTCCCGAATTTAACAAGGAAGGAAGAAAGAGCAGTAAGAAAACCTGTTGAAAGTCCGAACAGCATTCCAAGGTAGTCCACTCTACCAGAAGGGCGGGAGAGGAGGATGATACCTGCAAAAATGAGGATGGACATGGCAAGCGTTTTTAACGTCAAAAACTCACCGAGGAAGATCCCAAGGATGGCCGCAAAGAACACTCTCGTTGCTGACAGAGGGGCTGAGAGGTTGGCTCCAATTCTGCTTATGGCGTGATAGAAGCAGATTCGTGCGGCGAAGAAGTGCATAACCCCTGCTGCAGTCATGTACAGAAGAAACTGCTTGTTCAGGGTTGGATGCAGAACTGAGGGGAGGAAAATTAGGGTCGATGCTGCGAGGCTCACGTAAATGCCACTCATTGTTTCCGCATCCCTGCTCCCCTGCCTGACCAGTATCTGATGAATGCTGAAAAGCAGTGGTATCAGAAGGGCGAGCATAGCCATGTCCTGAAACCCCCACAACATGTTAATTTCCCTTTCGATTCCAGTTAAAAACAAATCTTGCAAAAATGAAACAACAACCCTTATATAGCCCTACAGATACACTAAATAAAAATGCACGCAGCCCTGCTGGAGTCGGTTGTAAGGATACTCTCAAAGGCGAATTTCAATGTAGCTGACCTTGCTGAAACAAAACCGAGATGTTTTGATATAGTTGCAAGAAGGGACGATTTAATACTGATCCTCAAGGTGCTTTACAATGTGGATTCCCTCAAGCCAGAGGCTGCAGACGAGATGAAAAAGCTCTCCAAGGTGCTTGAAGCAAGTCCAATGGTTGTGGGGGAGAGATTCAAGTTTGACTTCCTTGAGAGGGGTGTTGTTTACACCAGGTACGGTTTGCCAGTCATAAATGTTGCAACCTTCTACGACTTCATTGTCGAGGGTATCCCACCCTACATCTACTCCGCACCGGGTGGGTACTACGTCAAGCTTGACAGCGAGAAGATCAGAGAGGCGAGGGAAAAGCTGGGCATAAGTATTGGAGAGATGGCCAAAATGCTTGGAGTGACGAGAAGAACGATAAAGAAGTACGAGGAGGGGACGGACACCTCGCTACCAATTGCCGCCAAAATAGAGGAGATTCTCGGCACCTTTGCAATAAAGCAGATTGACCTTCTGAACTTTGTTGATGAGGATGTGAGCGAAGATGAAGCCTGCTTTGAGGGCAAGGAGGGCGAGATACTTGAGCAGCTCAGGGTCATTGGACTCTCAGTGTATCCTGTAAAGCAGGCACCCTTTGATGCGGTCTCAAGCGTGGAAAAGAGGCAGATCCTGACTGGTGTAAAGCAGGTAAGGGAGATTGAGAAGAGGGCGAGAATTCTCGGAAAGATATCCAAGGCGCTGGAAACTAAAGCTGCCTACATCACAGACAGGGACTGCAAAAGCAAGGTTAACTCCGTGGTTTTTGTTCTGAAGGAGGAGCTGTACTCTGTAAGCAGTCCTAAGGATTTCATATCTCTGCTTAGGGAGAAGGAGAATTAGAATTGGAGGTAGTTGCTATGCTTGAGTACCTGTATCCCCTCAGGACGTATCTGGTGGTTTCTGGGGTGGAAAGGCCCAACGTTATGACTGCCGATTGGGTCGTCCCACTTTCATTCAGCCCACCACTTCTCGGAGTAGCTGTTGGGCACACGAGGTACACGTACAGACTGATAAGGGAGAGCGGAGAGTTCGTTATAGCTGTTCCAACGCTTGAGCTTCTGAAGGATGTCTGGATTGCCGGAACTGTTAGCGGTGAGAGAGAGAACAAGTTTGGCAGACTGAGTCTAACTCCTATCAAGTCCGAGAAGGTCAAAGTTCCATCCATAAAGGAGTGTCAGGCAAACCTGGAGTGCAAGCTCGTCAAGGAGGTAGAGGTGGGGGACCACACGCTGTTTGTTGGCGAGATTGTCAATGTGACTTACGGAGATGCCTTCATGCACGGAGAAGCGGATTTGAACTACAGGTTCATCCTGCACGTTAGCTTTGGGAAAAATTTCACAACAAACTCAAATGAAAAATTTGAGCCATAATTATTCCTTTCTTGACAGATAGACGAGCGCTGCGAAGGTTCCGAATATTAGCGAGAGCATGAAGTAGGTAGCGACCCTATAGACCTCGCTCTGCTTTACCGTGTTCTGAAGCTCCTTCTGCAGGTCGCTGACAGTGCTTTCTCTGCTCTCAAGTTCCTCCTTCAGCTTTTTGATCTCGTTTTTGAGTTTGGCAATCTGGTCCTTGAGCAGCTCAATTTGAATTGCTGCCATCTCCTTCTGCCTGACAGCGTCCCTGTACTTTGAACTGAGGTCTTTCAGACTCTTCTGAAGCTCGGAAACCTCCATTTCAAGCTTCAGATACTTTTTCTCAAGATCCGCTGCGTAACTTGCGATGTAGCTGCTGTTGGCTTCCAACACCTCCACCCGCATTACAACCTCATCGCCGGCCCTCACCTCCTTCAGGCCTGGTGTGCAGTTCAGCCCCACCTTCAGATGGTACACGCCCTCAGTTGCGTGGATTGTGGACTGGAGGTTCTCAGTGAAGTACATGCAGCCATCATCCACGGACAGCAGGGCGGGGGAGGTTACGTTGACGTCCACAACATCTCCAGGGCTGGCCTGAATTGCAGTCAGTGCGACCATCAAAAGCATGAGGTGTATCACAACAACCCCTCCATTATCGTGTTTATCTCCTCCTGAATTCTATCCATCTCCCTTCCAGACACGTCTCTCGCAACTTTCGCATGCAGGATTATATCAGGATTTGCCTGTATGACCATAATTCTTCCACCCTCACCGGAGAGCAGAATTCTGCTGGAGTTTAACAACCTCTTCGCAACTTTCAGGAGTTCGGGTGCGATGGCAGCATCCTCGTCTGCGGTTTTACTGTTGGACACAATCGGCAAACCCTCTGGTGTCAGGATCGTCACCTCGCCGAGCATGTACTTCTCGCTCAGATAGTCCACGAACTCACGGAGATCTGACGGGGGCTTCAGGACAGGTTCCACGGCTTTGCTCTCCACCATCTCGGAAATCGTCGAGATTTTTGCTCTCCTTGCCTCCACGTCCTCCAGCTTTTTTTCCTTCATTCCAGCAGTTACAAACTTCCATGTTGCTGCAAAACCGAGTAAACCTCCACAAATTACGGCTAAAGCTTCATAGAGCATTCTTATCACCTCAAGAATTTGGCAATTCCGTCAAGATCCATTCTGTCAAGTTCCTCAGCAAACTTAAAGGCTTCCTCCAGTGAACTCAGATCCACTTTTTTAACCTCCTTTGCAATTTTCCTGGCAAATATCTTTGCAGCTCCAACGTTTTCCTTGTTTACACAGACCATCACGGAAACCTTACCCTTCTCAAAGTAGAGCGCATCGTTATCGGTAATGATAACAGCCTTAACGATTCCAACCTCATCGAGCTTGCCGAACAGATTCTCATAACTCACATCCCCCTGCTTTCGGATGTTGTCACCAACTTTAAGGATGTAGGATTTTATCATTGAGCTTCACCTCTACATTTTTTATGAGGCCCATGAAGTTGTCTTCCCTCACTGGAAATCCGAGAAGACTGTTCTGGTGCTTTATTATGGCAAATCTTCCCTTCTCATGTTCGAAGATTCCAAACTTGAAGCTCTTGGGTAAGAAGGTCGTCAAAAAACTGAATTCGGAAATCAGCTCGATGTCCTCGTCAGCAAGTAAATAGCGATCGGTAACTTTCCCATCCTCGATCAGACAGACCCCAACTCCGAGTTTGAGGTAGATATCTTTAAGATTTACCATCATGGATAAATGTAGAGCCCCATATATAAACTTTCCCTCATTCTCATTATGTGCTACACTTAACGGCATCCCTCGCAAACCTTGCCGAGATCCCTTCGGTCAGCACTAAGAAGGCTGGTACAACTGTTAGAGCTGCAAGGAGGCTGAAAACTATGGCAACAAGGGCGATGAAGCCGAAGTTCCTGACTATGGAGAAGGTGGAGAACATGAGTGAGCCAAACCCTCCCGCCATGGTTAAAGCTGAGGTTGTTATCGCCTTGCCGGTTCTTTCAATCGTCCTTTTGACGGCATCTATTGGGGAGAATCTCTCCCTCTCTTCGAAGTACCTTTCGAGAACGTGAATTGAGAAGTCTATTCCAAGACCGAGGGTTATGGAGTTGAGGGCGATGGACATCATGGTCTGCTTTGTGCCCGTGATGAACATTATCGTGTTCATCACGCCTATGACCGTGGAGATCGCAATGAGTGGAACCACAGCCTTTCTCAGAGAGCGATAAACAACAAGGAGAAGCAGAATCACGAGGATGTAGGCAACAACAGTCATTGTTGTTTGGCCAGACGTCATCAACCTACCCATCTCTCCGTAGATTACGGGAGTGCCGGTTATGTAATACCCGCTGTCCCATCCAAAGAACTTTACATCCCTGTTTATGGAGTTGTAGAGGGCAATGTACTCGTCCTGTGAGTCCGCGTCGGACATGAAGTGCACTGCCACCAGATCACCGGATATGTACTGCTTGACTTCAGACTCCGGCATGGAGCTCAGCATTCTGGACAGCATCGAGTCGTCGAGGGATTGCAGTCTGTAGGCCTCCATAACCTTTGATATGTCCTTGCTTATGAACTTGTAGTCATAGACCATGTCCTCCTTGGAGACTATATATTTCGCAAGATTGTCGATCTCCTTAAGCTTTTCAGCATTCAGCTCGTCAACAACCAGAACGAGGGTGTAGGTTGTTTGACCGCCCATAACCCTTTCAAGCTCGTTGAACCTCTGAATTGCGGGGAGATCCTGGGGTATGTGCTTGTGGTAGTTCGTCTCCAGGCCGATCTTGGGTGCAGCGTACAGCCGAATACCACTATGAGCGATGCGAAAATCAGGATTCCAAAGGGTCTGGAGGCTGTTAGAGATGCAACAGCGGAGAGTGATTTCTCGAGAACGCCGATTTTCTCTTCTTTAACCTCAATATGATTGCTTGATCTGCTGGTATTCCAGTGGTCTATCAGCTTTAGCACTGCCGGAAGAAAGGTGAGTGTCAGAATGTAGGCGATTATCAACCCCATAGACGATATTATCCCGAACTGAGCCATTGCAGGTATTCCGGGGGCAAGCATTGACATGAAACCTATGACTGTTGTTACGAGGGCCATAACGATTGCAACTCCCGTCCTCGTTACTGAGACCATTATGGAGTCGTCAACATCCCTCCCTTCTCTTCTCTCCTCCTCGTACCTGTTTTGAAGCTGGGCACCGTACTCTATTCCCAGCCCTATCAGCATTGGAAGCGCACCATTGGTGTGCTCAGATAGCGGTATTCCGAGAACTGGCATGAGTCCGTAAACAACCTGAACGGAGAGAACGGATATTATCAGCGGCATGAAGGCGGTGTACTTCTTTCTGACAGCTCCACTAAAGGTTGCGAACAGTATGAGGACCATGAGGACAATGGAAATAGCCATGGTGATTCCAAAGCTCTTCCCTATTTCCTTCTCAATCTGGTAGCTTAAAGCTGGTCCACCCGTGAGCTGCAGCGTTATGCCAGCGGGAGGTGTTGAGAACTCTATCGCCTTCTCGACCTCAATCGCCACATCTTCCTGCTTTTTGTCGTCGGCAGTCTCAAGATTGACTATCACGAGGGTTAGCGTTGGTTTGGGGATCAGGGAGGGTGCGTAGAACTCGGACAATTCCTTCAACTTCAGCTCGTCCGTTGGGAGAGACCCGTAGATTTCGGAGATTATGGATGCAGCCGAAACCGTGCCGCTAACACCATCTATCTTCTCTATCCTCTCCTGCAGGTCGAGGAGATAGCTGTACACATCCCTGCTAACGACATCGTCGCCCTTAACCAGTATGAAAAGACTGTCGGAGCTGACACCAAAA
This sequence comes from uncultured Archaeoglobaceae archaeon, assembly GCA_965541645.1. Classification (GTDB taxonomy): domain Archaea; phylum Halobacteriota; class Archaeoglobi; order Archaeoglobales; family Archaeoglobaceae; genus Archaeoglobus. Next base: position 8,617 of record CBEUCM010000025.1, read on the forward strand.
TCCTTCTGGTAAAGCTTGTACTGTTTATAGATCACGTTGTCCTCGCTGAACATCGATTCGGTGCCTGACGTCAGCTTTACGTTCTGGGCCGAGATGGCGGAGGCTATTATCACGATGGAAATAATGGAAACAATCAGACCAGGTCTTTTAGCCACAAACCTGGCAAGCTCCCTAAGAAATTCAGCGAACATCCCCTACCTCCGCTTGAGATAGACTGCTATACCCGCCAGAATTATTGCAGCGACAATGCCGTAGAGGAGGTAGGGTGGCTTAGCGGGTGTTACGTTGATGATTGCCTTTGCAGGCTCGCTTATCGCCCACTCACCCTCCGGATCCTTGTACTTCACCTCAAGGTTCAGTGCATACAGCTTTGGAGTGGCATCACGGTCCACGGTTATCTTAAAGCTTGCATTTGCCGACTCTCCCGGTTTGAGGTTGCCTATGAAGGCTGAGTCGTCTGATGATGAGAAGGGATCAACTATTGTTATCCTCGCCATGGCATCTTTGACCTCAAACTCACCGAGATTCTTGATTGTGAAGGTCACAATCGCACTCTCCCCCGCAGCCACTGTTGGTTGGCCGGTAACCTCAAACACCATCTTTGGGTTTACCTTCACACCGACCCTGACAGCATCCAGCTCAACGTACTCGTCCATTGACTTGTGGATCACAGTTATGTCCGCCGGATAGGTTACGGGCTTTGCCTCACTCGAAGCTTTAAGCTTGAACACCGCCTCGAACTCCTGATTCGCCTTAACATCTCCAACGTAGTACTCGGAGCTTAGCACTGAGAGTGGGGAGCTGGCAGAGATCTTTGCTGTTATATATTTTAGGTCTGAATCGGAAACAAGCACCACTCTCAGCTCTCCTTTTGCGTTCACATAGATTCTGCTCTCCACGCTCTTCACACTTATTTCTGGTGCCTTAATGTTGATGCCGAAGGTTGTGCTGTCGCTCTCGGTCAGTCTTCCGTACTCGTCGAGATACACGGCCTTGATGTGCAAGGGATAGCTTCCCCCATCCTTTACATCCAGCCTGAGGTAGAAGGTGGCGTTTGCAGTTTCACCCGGCTTTAGATCGCCGATGTAGTAGGCAGCTTTTGCCGATGACAGGCCTGTCTGGGGCATGCCTGGCATGGCTCCAGCTCCAACAGCTCCAGTTGGCATCATGGGCATCGTCATGCCCATTGCCGAACCTGACACGCTTGGCATAGCCCCAAAGCTGGGTGGAGCAGATTGGGAGCTTAGGCTGAGACCCTCAGCCTCAATACCCGAAGGCGTGTCGAGGACGAGGTACGCATTTTTTGCCGTCTCCTCTCCAGCGTTCTTCACGGTGATCGTGATCTTGCCCTTGCCCTTACCAACGAGGTTTTCCGATGCAAGGTTTACGATCTCCAGTGTTACTGGCTTCTTTTCGATGTAGATCGTGATCGGGATGATTTTAGTCTCCTTGACGTATTCAAGCTCGTACTTTTCCGTTATTTTTGTATACACCTCCACTCTCGTTCCATTGCCTGTTTCCTTATACTGCTGGGAGGTCTGGTTGTACCTTATGTAATACTGAACCTGCTCTGGCACAGTTGTTGGGCCGAGTATCGATATATCCTTTAGCGAATCCAGCCTGTAGTACTCGGCCTCCAAGTTGAGCACGCACTCTCCCGCTTCCGCATCGTCGGGAATCTTCACAGTAAAGGTGAGGGTAAGGGGCTGCATGGGTGGTAAAGCCGGCATCTTCTGAACGGGAGTCTTCACTTCCACACAATCATTTCCTTCCAGCTCCAGCTAAGATTATAGGCTGTAAACAGCATGTTTTCCCTTCCAGCAAAGAATCCAGCCTCCACCTAGTTACTGTACTCAATTTTCACGTTTTTGGCATCGTTGTAGATTGTCAGAACAAGGGTTCTCTCATCCCCCCTCTGGAAATAGTTCGATCCGTAAAAGGATACGGCTATATCCGGTTTATCCTCATACTCCAAAGCAGACGCTATTCCCGAAAAGATTACAAGCAGTATAATAGCTACCACCAGCTGCCTCATATGATCATCTGTCGTAGTAACAGATACGAAAGTTATTTATACTTTGCGGACCTTCTATCGATGAGACTGATTGAGGCCCTCAAAAGCTTTGGACTCAGTGATTACGAGGCCAAGGGCGTTAGTTGCTCTGCTTTCAAAGGGTACGCTCACTGCCAAGGAGGTTTCGGAGATCAGCGGTATTCCCCGGACCTCTGTTTACGATGTCATGGACTCCCTGCTGGCCAAGGGACTTGTCGAATCCTTTGGGAAGCCCAAAAAATTCAAGGCGCTGAGCGCAAGGGATATCATTGCAGTAATGTCGAGAAGGGTGGGGGAGAACATAGAGTACCTGAAAAGGGAGCTTCCAAAGATTGAGGCTGAGGAAATCGACGTGATAAGGGTTTACAGGGGCGACATGGTACTGGAAAAGCTCCGGGAATTCGTTGAGGAGGCTGAGAGTGAAATCGTTGGCATTCTGTCCTACATTCCCGATGCGATAGCCGATATTCTGGAGAGGGCAAAGTGCAAACTGGTCATCATCTCCTCAAACGCTAAGAGAGTGAGAAACGCCGAGACCTATGAGTTCTACCAGAAGGAGAAGGTTGCGAGGAGTTTCAGACATTTCTGTCATGGAATATTCATCTTTGACAGCAAAAAAACCATGTCGGTCTTTGTAAATGGGACAAAGATTGCGATAGTGAGCGAAAGTCCGGCGGTGATTGAGTTTTCGAGAATGGTCATGACCCCCGTGCTTAGGTTCATGAGGGAAAACTGGGATTAGCCTTTTATTCTCCAGCCAGACTTTACCTGTGTACGACCTGCACATTCACTCCTCTTACTCTGATGGAAATGCGAATGTGGAGGAGATTGCAAGAAGAGCAAAGGAAATGGGAATGAGAGCTATTGCAATAGTTGACCACTCCATAGAGCTTTACTTTGGTCTGACCGAGGCAAAGGCGAGGCAAAGAGAGCTGGACATTGAAAATGCAGCATCGCTTTACGGCATCAAAATCTACAGCGGGATAGAATGCAGCATTGACGCTGCCGGAGAGATCGTGCTTCCTGACTGGGATTTTGACTTCGTTATCGCCTCTGTTCACGAGATCGTGTATGGGAGAGACTACTACGACAGAGTCCTGAAGTGCATTGAAAAGCATGATGTGGATGTTATCGGACACCCCTTCTCAAAGCTCTTTGGCTTCAATAATCCCTTACCGGACATGGATGAAAGGCTTCTGGACGTGCTGGAGGAAACTGGAATTGCTATCGAGCTGAACTCCTCCCATCACTCTCCTCCGGAGTCATTCCTTGAGATGTGCAGGGACAGAAAGCTGAAGTACTCGATCGGCAGCGATGCACACGTTCTGGAAAAGGTGGGTGATGTCGGCTGGAGTTTGGAGAATGCGAAAAAATATATGACGAGAGCAAAAATGTTTATCCCGTGAAGTGCATAACTCTCACAGTTGATGCCATAATCCCGTACGAAGGCAAGATTGTTCTGATAAAAAGGCTCAACGAGCCGTACAAAGGATACTATGCTCTTCCCGGGGGTATTGTGGAGTACGGCGAGAGGGTTGAGGATGCGGTGCTTCGGGAGGTCGAGGAGGAAACTGGACTAAAGGGGGAGATACACAGCCTTGTTGGTGTTTACTCCGATCCGCACAGGGATCCGAGGGGACACTTCGTTTCGATATGCTTTATTGTCCTTCCCGTGGGTGGAGAGCTGAGAGCAGGGAGTGATGCAAGGGAGGTTGAACTCTTCAGCCTTGACAACCTCCCGAAGCTGGCGTTTGATCATGAAAAGATGATAAAGGATGCGGAGGAGATGCTCCATGGAGTTCTGTCCGAAGTGTAAGAGTCTGATGGTCTATGTTGGGGACAAGGTGGTTTGCAGAAAGTGCGGGTACGAGAAGGAGGCTGAGAGTGACGAGGAGATCATAATAAAGGTCGAGAGGAACAAGGAGGAGGTGCCGGTTATCGAGGGTGAGGATCTGAAAACTCTACCGACAACAAAGGCCATCTGCCCCGCATGTGGACACAACGAAGCCTTCTGGTGGCTCAGACAGCTCAGAGCTGCCGATGAGAGTGAGGTAAGATTCTTCAGATGCACCAAGTGTGGAAAAACGTGGAGAGAGTACGATTGAGCATTCAAGAGCGTTTGAGTGTAGCCCGCCATGTGGAATCCCCATCACTTCTCAGGGGACGCATGGCTGGCGGGCACAGTTTACTTCTCTTTGAGAGATAAAAAGTTATCGTAGAACAGCATGGGAAGGGCAAGAGCGTTTACCGCTGAGAGATAGAGCATCATCGTGCTGAAATCCATAAATCCGGCAAGGTAGCCTGCAACTGCTGAACCACAAAATATCCCGGCATTTAAGGTGGTGTTGGCAAGCCCCATCGCAAAACCCCTGTTTTCACAGTCTGAGGCTGCAGCAAACACTGAGGTGTTCACGATTCCCATTCCCACCCCGCATACGGAGGAGGCGATGAAAAGCTGCACGGAATTTGCGGTTGCGGACAGCAGAAGTCCCACACTCGTCACGACCATTCCAATGGCGGCACTGCTCTTCCTGCCGATTCTGTCACTCAGGATTCCGGCAGGAACACGAAATATCGCCGAAAACAGAAAGAGGGCGGAGACTATAACTCCTATCTGAAACTCCGTAAGTTCAGGATGCATGGGAATGGCGTAGAGGGCAAGAGCGGATGTTGTGCCGGTTCCAAAGAACATCACGGCAAAAAACGGTAACATTTCCTTCGGCAGATCGGCAGCATTGGTGAGATGCCTCGCACCAACCCTGGGTGCTGTTACAACCGAAAGCAGGCCGAGCAGTGCGAAGATGAAGGACAGGATGAAGGTCGAAGTCACACCGTAAAGCTCCGCCACAATCCCACCAACAGCTGGACCTGCGAAAAAACCGAGCATGAGTGATGCGGACAGCAGCCCGATTGCTTCACCCCTTCTGTCAGCAACTGCTGAATCCGCCACCATCGCATTTACCGCTGGGATATACATCGCCGATCCAAAGCCGTGCACCAAGCGGGCGGTTATGAGCATGTAGGGGTTTGTTGAGAGCATGTAGAGCAGTGGGGCTATTGCACTTGTGATCATTCCAGCAACAATGAAAGTCCTCCTTCCGTAGATTTCGCTCATCATACCAAAGGGCGTCATGGCAATTGCTGGCGAGAGGGCAAAGATTCCAGCCGCAACTGCAGAGAGAAAGGGCGATGCACCCAGTGATTCAGCATAGGAGGGGATGATGGGGATGACACAGCTCAAAGCTGCGTAGGCAAAGAATCCCGAAAGGATGATCTTTTTCATCGCCCCACCTCTAAAACAGGATTTAACTCTTTTACCGTTGAGAAAACTATAAGTATTTCGTGTGATTGATAATTGTGATGACTGATTCTGCAGTTCTTGCGGTTGATGTCGGCACAACCTCCATAAAGGCTGCGGTTATGGATACATCAACCTTCGAGGCTGTGAAAACCGCCTCAACAAGAGCGGTTGTTGAATATCCGAAAAAGCACTGGGCAGAAAAGGATCCTGAGAAGCTCTGGAACAGTATAGTGGAGGTTTGCAGAGAAGTTGTTGATGGGGTTGAGGTTGAGGCCGTGGTTTTTGGAGCACATATGGCTGGAGTTGTTCCCGTCGATTCTGAGGGGAATGCACTGAGAAACATGATAATTTGGCTTGACGAGAGGGCAGCCGGGCTGCCAAGGGATGTGTGGAGCGGACCAATCAAAATTCAGGGATACTCTCTCCCAAAGCTTATCAAGTTCCTGAGGCTGACTGGTGGTGCACCATCAAGGACTGGAAAGGACCCAATTTCAAAAATTGTGTGGATAAAGGAGAACGAACCGGATGTTTTCGGCAAAACCCACAAGTTTCTGGACGTGAAGGGATACATTATTGCCAGAGCTACCGGTAACTTTGTAACGAGCCCTGATGAGGCGCATCTGACCTGGCTTGCCGATACGAGGGGTGGTAAAGCAAGGTGGTCTGAGAGCATTTTGAAAGATTACGGGCTAACTCCAGAACTCTTTCCGGAGATAATGAACTCAACGGATGTAGCCGGAAACCTTCTTTCCCAGGCTGCTAGTGAACTTGGTGTGGAAGGTGGTACGCCAGTAATTGTTGGTACGGGAGACGTCTGCGCTGCAGCAGTTGGTTCGGGGGCTGTTAGAGATAACGAGTGCCACATATACGTTGGCACAAGTGACTGGGTGGCAGCCCACATCCCCCAGAGGAAGACGGATCTCTTCCACTTCATAGGCAGCCTTATGAGCGCCATTCCCGGAAAGTACCTGCTGATAGCCGAGCAGGAGGTTGCTGCGGGTGCTCTTGAGTGGGCGATGAGGCTGGTGGGTATTGAAGGGAGATACGATACCGTTGCGGAGATGGTTGAAAGGGCGGAGCCGGGAAAGATGATCTTCATGCCGTGGTTCTATGGTGAGAGGGCACCAATTGATGATCCCTACGTCAGAGGGGGCTTGGTCAACGTGGGACTGGATCATGGGAGGGAGGAAGTGCTTAGGGCGATGATGGAGGGCGTGGCGATGAACATAAAGTGGATCTACGGCTACGTGGAGAAGATGACTGCAGGGCAGAGAGAGGTTAATATCGTTGGAGGAGGGGCATTGTTTGACGTCTGGTGCCAGATCATATCGAGTGCGATAAACAGGCCCGTAAGGAGGATGAAGGATCCCCAGCATACCGGACTGAGGGGTTTGGCAACGATGGCCGCCGTTGGACTTGGAAAGGAAACTTTTGAGAGTGCTGCAAGCAGGTTCAAGGTGGACAGAGTGTTCAAACCGGATGAAAGGGAGGTTAGGATCTACGCCAGGCTGTTTGAGCACTATAAGGAGCTTTACAGCAAGCTCAAAAAGATATACAGAAAGCTAAATTCTGAAGATTAGCTCGTTTAGCACCTGCCTGAAAATGCTTTCAACAACTTCAGGCGGCATTGAGTGTATGAGTTCGCCAATCAACTCCATATTTTCTGGGATCTCACCCCTGCTGAATCCAAGCTTTGATATGTCGAAGGATGAGACGTCCGGATAGCTTTTTCCCGCCTTCTCAACAGCCTCCCTCATGTCCCCTATGAAGAGGTCAACAACGTCTGCATGGCCGGGATTCACCGAGAAGTGGAGACTCCTCGGAAAGCCGAGATGCCTTGATCCCGGCTGTGATTGGACGTACCATCCCTTCTCAGCCATTATCGAGCTTACCTCAAAGAGGTTGACATCATCGGACGTGAAAGCAAGAATCGGCCCCTCAGGCTTACCTATGAGCTTCAGTCCGAGATTGGAGAGCCCCTCAATCAGCCTTTTCTTTGCGTACAGCATCTTTTCAGCGAGCTTCATGTACCCTTCCTTTCCGAGATACATCATCACAGCCCATGCCGCTGCCAGGGTTCCCGCAGAGCGGGTTGACAGCACAGCGGTGTTAACGAGCGGGTACCCGGGCCACGAAGCCATTACAAAAATCTGCCCCTCTCTAAGCTTTGCATTTCTGTAAAGCACCACTGAAGCCCCGCGTGGAGAGAACCCGTACTTGTGGAAGTCGGCTGAAATGGAGCTAACACCTTCAAGGCTGAAATCAAAATCGGGTACTTTTTCGCCAAGCATCCTGAAAAAGGGCAGTGAAAAACCTCCAAGGCATGCATCCACATGCAGCCACACACCACTGTCCACAGCAAGCTGAGACAGTGCGGCAATATCATCAACAACTCCAAAGGGATAGTTGGGAGCGGATCCAACGATGATGGCAGTGTTTCCGCTCATGAGCTCGCTCACATGATCCACGTCTACCCTCAGCTCATCGTTCAGTCTTGCCCTCAAAACTCTGAATCCGAGGTATTCGGCGGATTTCCAGAAGGCCGGATGACCTGTTGCGGGGATTATCAGTTCTGGTGCAACACCACTGCCCCTCTCCTTTCTGAACTTCTCTCTTGCGGCTTTGAGGGCGAGCATTATGCTCTCCGTCCCTCCGTAAGTGAAGCTTCCAACAACGTTCTCATCCCCGTTGAGCAGGCTTGCAGCCATCCCCACCAGCTCATTCTCCATCTTCAGCAGGCTCGGAAAGGTCGTGAAGTCGAGCATGGTCTTGTCCATGAACATCAGGTAGGCCCTTCTGGCAAGCTCGACCAGCTCCTTCTGCCCTGCGTAGTATATGTGTCCCCACATCCGCTTGCTGTGGGGATCAAAGTCGTTTTTTGCCATCTCCTCCAGCTCATTCAGCACATCCTCAGCTCTCCTTCCTCTTTCGGGAAATTGCTTCATGATAAAATTTGGACAATCCTGATTAAAATTTTTTTACCTCAAACTTTTTATTGAGGGTGTAATTAATTTCAGTAATGCTAACAGAACTGGAGATTGCTGTAGCCGTCTTTCTGGTCTACTGGGGAACTGTAGAGTTACTTAGACGGAGGGGGGTGCTGGATAGGTACGGGATAACAGCCTACGGCCCCCTGCTGATGATAAGGACGAAGAAAGGATTGAACCTCCTTGACAAGCTTGCAAAAGCTAAAAGGTTCTGGAGGATCTACGCCGATGCCGGCCTTCCGGCTGTGTTTGCGGGAATGGTCTTCATGTTCGCCCTGATCATCGCTGCAGACATTATCATGATCACGCACCCCCCAAAACCCTCCGAAATAACAAGTCCGAGGGCTGCAGTACTTCTGCCCGGCATCAACCCCTTCATACCTGTGGTTTGGGGAAGCATAGGGCTGGTTGTGACGCTCATCGTTCACGAGTTCAGCCATGCAGTTCTGTGCAGGGTTGAGGGTGTGAAGGTTAAGGCCCTTGGTGTAATCCTTGCCTTAATACCTGTAGGTGGTTTTGCTGAGCCGGATGAGGAGGAGCTGCTGGACAAGAAGAAAACATCATCTTCATCAAGGATACGAATTTTCTCGGCAGGGGTTATAACGAACTTCATTGTTGCTGCATTTTCCTTCATTCTTTTCTTCAACCTGCTTGCAGCAGTGCATCCAACAATTGTTGCCGTCAGCAGTTCTGGAATTGAGGGGAAGGTTCTGGAGGTTAACGGCCTTGCAGTCTCAACTCCAGATGACGTTCGCAAAGCCCTGTACGGAGAATGGGTCGAGCTTAGCCTTGAAAAGGGTGGGGAAATTAGAACTCTCAAGATCCCAAATGTGCAGGGTGTCAGAATAATCGGGCTGTACAGGGATGAGAGTGGAGTTTACCCTGCCGAAAAAGCGGGAATGAAGGCGGGAATGCTGATTGTTGGGATAAACGACACGAAGATCAGAACGTACGAGGAGTTTCAGAAGAAGATGTCAGAACTCCATGCGGGGCAGAGGGTGTCGGTTTACGTTTACGACAATGGGACAATGAGGGTCTTCAACCTTACACTGGCGGAAAAGAACGGTAAGGGCTTTCTTGGTGTTTATGTTCAGACCTTTGACTCTGTTAACGGCATTGATTTTGTTTACACGTCAGTCATACTGGACAGTCTGAAGTCCCTGCCAAACCAGATGAAAACCGTCCAGGGGTGGCTGTACCTCATTGCGATGCCCTTCAGGTTCCAGGGGTTTACAGGTGAGTACGAAGACCTGTTTGACGCACCACCCTGGGTTTTCTGGATGCTCAACACCTTCTACTGGGTGGCGTGGATAAACTTCTACGTCGGGCTGTTCAACTGCCTTCCTGCAATTCCCCTCGATGGTGGGAGGGTGTTCCACGAGGTCTTCAGCAGGCTGCTTTCGAGAAGGTATGGTGAGGAGGTTGGGGAGCAGATCTCGATGAAGGTTGTGAAGTTCTTCGCCTTCATCGTTTTCTTCTCTATACTGCTGTCCATCGCCATTCCCAACCTTGAGGGACTGATATGAAGTGCAGGAAGTGCGGAAGGAGGGCAGTAGCATATCTTAGGGCATACGGGCTGGCGTTATGTGAAAACTGCTACCCCGAGTTTTACCGCGGACTTGTTAAGAGGAGCATAAAGAAATACGGTATTCTGAGGAAGGAGGAGCGGATACTGGTGGCCGTTTCAGGGGGAAAGGACAGCTCGGCGATGGCTGCAGTGCTGAAAGATCTTGGATACGAGTTTGAAATGCTGTACATCGATCTCGGGATTGGAGATTACTCGGCAGAGTCGGAGAGGGCAGTTAAAGATCTGTCTGAACGGCTTGATGCAGCGCTTAATGTTGTGCGGTTGAAAGAGTATGGCTTTACGATCTCTGACATCAGAAGGAAGAGCAGGAGAAAAACCTGCTCTGCCTGTGGGACTGCCAAAAGGTACATAATGAACAGGTTTGCGAGGGAGCATGGTTTTGATGTTGTTGCCACGGGCCACACTGTCGAGGATGTAGTATCATTTTACCTGAAAAACGTTACCGGTGGAGCAAAGGTGTGGGTTGAGAAGCTCATGCCAAGAAACGATCCCTTCGATGCAAAGATCGTGGCGAGGGCGAAGCCGCTGTTCGAGGTGAGTGAGAAGGAGAACATGCTCTACGTTCTGATCGAGAATCTGCCCTACACGGCTATGGAGTGTCCCTACGCACCAAAACCGGAGTGGAAGGAGATCGTGTATGGGATAGAGCGAAAAAAGCCGGGCTTTGCAAAGAACTTTGTGAGAGGATTGCTGGCCGAGAAACAGGAGTTTCAGGAGACGAGGTACTGCAAAATATGCGGAGAGGTTTCAAGCGCCGAAATCTGCGCCTTCTGCAGGCTTAAAATGAAGGTGTGATCACTTCTTGCAGATCTCCACGAAGTTCCTGTAAAGCTCAACCCCGTACTGGGAGTGATACACTTCCGGATGCCACTGCACACCGTAGAGAGGCCTTTTTTTGTGCTTCATTGCCTCGATCTTGCAGATGTCCGATTCAGCAAGAACTTTGAAGTCGGCTGGCAGTTTTTTGACCTCATCCATATGGCTGGCCCAAACCTTTATCTTCTCAGGGATCCCTGCAAACAGATCGTCCTGCTCAATTATCCTCACCTCAACCTCAGAATAGCCACCCATGCTGCCCTTCCCGACCTCACCGCCAAAAACCTTGGCTATGAGCTGATGTCCGAGGCAGATCCCGATCATCGGCACGTCCAGCTCCCTGATGTACTGCTCGCAGTTCCCGGTTCTGTCCAAGGAGGGGCCACCGCCAATAACGAGGCCATCAACATCCTTCAGCTCCTCAACTGGCGTTGTGTTTTCCACGAGTTTTGTCTCCACACCAAGATCCCGGAGGGTTCTGTGGATGAGGTGATTGTACTGGCCGAGGTTGTAGATCACGTAAATTTTCATGGTTTAAGTAGGTGGGAGAGAAGATTAACTTTGCGCCCACTGGCAGACTCCATCTACGCAGGCACACCTCATTCCGTACTTCTTGGCGTCATAGCACTCCTTCCACTCGCAGGTCGTTACAACATCCTCCCCCTTGCCCATGCAGACCTGGCCAGAGCATCCGCCAACAGTGCAGTCTGCATCGGTTTTACAGCTCGCATAGGTTGACCATCCGCAGAAAGCACCGGCGAGGTTCTTCAACTCCTTCTCCTCTCCAGTGAAGTCCACAAACACGACCTTTGCATCTTTCTCAGCATTTTTTATCTCAACGATACTCATGCAGTTGCACTTGCAGATCTTGCCATCTTTGTCCTTCTCTATTATTTTGTACGTGTTTCCAGCTTTTTCAACCAGCATCTCATCGCTGCAGCAGTTCCTCATTATGTAAACAGTGAGGTTGCCGTCTGTGTATTCGTAGCTGTCACTCAAAAATCTCGCCTGATTGCACCCCTTCACGGTGTACTCCACACCCTGCTGAGTTTCCTGCTGGACGCAGAGGGCCAAAAGCAGGGCTGCAATGCAGAAGATGATCATCCGTTTCATGCATTTACTCTACAGGATTTTTTAAAACCCTTATTTTTTTGGGATAAAAAATATAATTCTCTTTTGAATACTAAAAGCTACCTTAACTCTGAAATATGTAGGACAAAATCCTTATCGACTCTTTCGATAAGTTTCCCGTCAGCCGTGTACAGTTTTGAATTCAGATCTTCAGCCAAGGCAACGTAGGATGCATCATAGACTGTCACATCATTCTGCACAGCTACCTCAACCGTCTTCTCGGCCAGTTTTCCACTTAGAGAGTAAAGTCTAAAGCCATAGAGACTTAATGATCTCGCAGCCATCCTTAGCTCTTCCTCAGTAAACATCCCCGTGTACTTCAGAGCATTCAAAACTTCATAGGGCATGAGTTCGGGAGCCGCAATTACGATACTACATTTATGTACCCCAATTCCTTGGCATTATCTGAATAGACTTCATCAACGAAACCTTACAATAACGCTTGCATCAGCCACCACCTTCTCCATGCCTGCGATCTCTCCATCTGCGTATAAGTTCAGTCGAGTCTCCACCAAATTTTTTCTTTACTTTCTCATTCAGGAGCAGGGCTTCAGCAAGATTGCGACTTTCAAATCTTTCAATTGCTTTCTCTATTTCCTGCCTTACGATTTCGCTCCAGTTTACATACGGGAATTTCTCCATTCTTTTCTTAAGTTTGTCATCAATTCTTACACTTATTACTGTCATACATGTATTACGGTATTTATGCCGATAACACTTTCGACTCAGCCCCTCATGGCATTCAGCACAGCCTCAACATTCGCCTCGACTGTGATCGGCTTCCCGCAGACGTTCACAACAGTCTCCGGATCTTTAAGCAGGTTGCCAGTCACAACACAAACCACGGTCTCGTCGGCATCCACCATTCCCTGCGCTGCAAGCTTTCTCAACCCTGCCACACTTGCGGCAGATGCCGGTTCAACTCCTATGCCCTCCCTCGCTGCAAGGAACTTCTGGGCCTGAATTATCTCCTCATCACTGACAATCTCAGCCAAGCCTTTGCTGTCGTAGATCGCCCGCAGAGCTTTACGGGCATTTACCGGATTGCCAATTCTTATGGCTGTGGCTATGGTTTCCGGATTTGTAACGGGCTGAATGTGGTCCTTACCTTCAGCAAACGCCCTGTATATGGGAGCCGCACCTTCAGCCTGGATTCCGGTCATCTTTGGTATTCCATTGGTCAATCCAAGCTCAAACAGCTCCTTAAAGCCCTTGTATATTGCAGAGATGTTTCCGGCATTACCCACTGGCAGCACTACTCTATCCGGCACCCCGATCTCATCTGCAATCTCGTAGGCAATAGTTTTCTGTCCCTCCGGCCTGAAGGGATTGACGGAATTGAGCAGGTAAATATCCTCCCTCTCGCAAACTTCCCTCACAATCCGCAAGGCATCGTCAAAGTTTCCCTCTATTCCAATAACCTTTGCCCCGTGCATCAGAGCCTGGGCAACCTTTCCGAGCGCAACTTTACCCGCAGGTAAAAGGACGTAGGCATCCATTCCAGCCTTCGCAGCATACATCGCCATGGATGCGGAGGTGTTGCCCGTAGATGCGCATGCAACAGCCTTCTTTTTCAGCTCTAAGGCCTTGGTAATTCCAACTGTCATTCCGCGGTCCTTGAACGATCCTGAAGGATTGAGTCCCTCGTGTTTCACGTAAACCCTTCTTATCCCCAGCTCTCTCTCAAGTTTCTCTGCCCTGTAGAGCGGAGTCCCCCCCTCCCTGAGTGTGATGGGATCAATTTTAACAGGGAGCAGGGAGCGGTACTTCCATACGGTTATATTCTGACCATCGAGCTTGAAATCAACCTCAATCTCGTCGAGGTTGAGCCTGACTTCGAGCAGTCCTCCACATTCGCATGTGTAGTGATCATCATCCCACTCCCTGCCACATTCAATGCATGTCAAGCTGTACATGCCCGAACTTGAATCACGCAATTTATAAATCTTCAAAGGCATCCACTTTATGCTCAATGGTGTGAGGGTTGTTGAAATTGCCGCCTTCTATCCTGGCCCCTTCTGCTGCCGCCTGCTATCCATTCTGGGTGCAGAGGTCATTAAAATCGAGCCTCCAGGCGGTGAGCCAGGAAGGATGCTTGATGCTGTTTTTGCGGCAATGAACTACGGTAAAAAATCAGTATTTCTGGACCTAAAGTCGAAAGAGGGGCTGGAGAAATTCTTTGAGATCGTCAAGGATGCGGATGTGGTTGTAGAGGGTTTCAGACCGGGAGTTGCGAAGAGACTGGGGATAGACTATGAAAGTGTGAAGGAGATAAACCCATCAGTAATCTACTGCTCCATCTCGGCTTTTGGGCAGGAGAACAAACTCGCACACCTTCCTGCCCACGATCTCAACTGTCTTGGACTGGGGGGAATACTTGAGATCTCGGGAATGGGAGAGTTGAGAGATCCAAACGTTCAGCTTGCCGATTTCTCCTCAGCAGTCTATGCGACCATTGCCATACTAAGTGCTCTCTACGAGAGGGAAAGGACCGGAAGGGGGAGGTACATAGACGTGAGCATGTTCCATTCAGCCCTCTTCTCGGTTCCGATTCATACATCATCCATGCTCAATGGTCTCGGCATTCTGCCGGCATTCTCCAGCAATCCTGTTTATGGGATTTACAGAACCAGTGATGGACATGTCACTCTTGGAATAATAGCCGAGGAGCACTTCTGGAGGAGGCTATGTGAGGCCTTGAATTTGGACTTCAGCTTCAGCCTGATCGAGAGCTTCAGCAGGTGTGAGGAGGTTAAAAAAGCCATCCAGGAGAGGCTTGAAAAAATGAGCACTGAACAGGTTCTGGAACTGCTTGGTAAGGCGGATATCCCGGTTTTTGAAGTTAGAAGTGTCAGGGAAATTGAGAAAATCGAGGAGAGGGTTGGTGAGAAGCTGGTTGATGAAATCGAGTGGGAGGGGAGAAGGATAAGGCTGATCAAGCATCCCTTCAGGTGGTAGCATGGATGTAATCGTGGGTGGGGGAAAATACGGGGTTGAAGCTGCCATCTACCTGCGAAAAAATTCGAGAAGCTTTGTTGTTCTCGATCCCAACCCGGAGTGTCTTGCGGTAAAAGAGCTGAACCTTCACCATGTGGCTGAGGTTGAGGCAGATTGGAAAGGGGAGTACTTTATTGCCTCCGATATATCTTCTTTGGCAGACATCGTTGTGAAATTGAATCCAGAGTACGTGTTTCCCACTGCACCGATTCACGTTGCTGCAGAAGCTGTTCGGCTTAAGTTTGGTTTCAAACCCTGGACAGAAGTGGTGGACTGCATTGCAGCTGGGTTGCCCTTCAGAGTTATCGTTTCCTCCGGCAGGGGTGGACTGGTGGTAAGCTACAACAGGGATCGCGATTGCCTGGAGAAGTGCTCTGCCCCAGACATTTGTCCAGTAACGAAAATAAGAAAGCCTTGCCCGATGCATGAGCTGATCAGATTTGCATGGCCTGAAGCAGTGGTTATGGTTAGCCAGCAGCTTGAACCGGGGCTTGGAGCTGTATCCGGCAGGGACTTTGTTGATTTGATAAGAAAGGCTGAAAAAAGTGATAGAATCGTTGTGGCCACCGCCTGCAGATGCCATGGAGTAATTACCGCTCTGGAAAGGTGAACTTGCTCGCAACCTCCCTGTATTTTTTGGGAAACACTGGAGTGAACATCAGGAAGGGCGGTACGGGATAGCTCACGTTCGCACCCCTTCCTGCATTCTCCAACCCTTCTATAATTCTGTCAACCCACTCATAGGGCATGGCAAAGATCATCTCAGAGTCATCGAGAGCTGAGAAAACCCTGTCACCTGCACCGGGAACTGAGACCGTTACCTCCCCATCCAAAGCGGGGAATAGAGCTTCAGCACACGATGCGAGCTTTGCACTCAGTTCTGCTCTCACCTTCCCTCCATGGTAGGTTGCGGCCTGTATCAACCTTCCTACCTGGACGGGAGTTGCGAATATGAGTACAGCTTGCGGTTTTTCGACCATTTTCGTCATATCCCCAAACAGAAAAGCTCTGTATTTCCCGAGTGGAAGCTTTTTGAAATCGTCTTCGGCAACCTTTGCCCAGTTGGCTGCGAGCATTATCTCCTTCAATCCCTCCTCGTACTCGGCAACACCATAGACTATCATCGCAGGTGGGCAGGCAAAGTCCTCGGGCTTGAGCAGAACCGTTCTGCCCAGATACCTTGCAAGGGCGATTGCCTGACAAACTGTAATTTTCAAGCCGTACTTTGAAGGTCTGAACGCATCACTGTCATATTCTTCCTCGAAAAACCTCACACCAACCGGTGGTGTTCTGAGTTTCAGGATATCCGAAATTTCTATGGCTTTTTCGTTCCATTCCATGCACCAGATGGTACTATAATTTTAAAAGATTTACTTATGGACCATGACCAAAACAGTCAAATAAGCCAAAATTCAATTGTTATCGATGGAGTATATATTTGAGGAAGTTAGAATCACCGAAAGGAACGCTCCCAAGTTCATCTTGAACGGAGAGGAGGTGGACATCTGGAGTGAGGAGTACATCAACTATCACTCCAAGAGCGTTTCGGACTATATCAGGGAGAAATTGATGGAATACGAGCGGAGGGGTGAAGACCCCTTCTCTGAGATAGTGGGTAAAAAGCTGGAAAAGGAGATGGTCAAAACGGCCCTTATGAGCGGATCTAACATTCTCTTCAAGGGAAAGAAGGGTTATGGTAAGACAACGTTCTCCAAGAGCATATCAAAACTCCTGCCTGATAAAATTCTCGCAATAAAAGGCTGTAGAATTCACGATGATCCAACACGGCCGGTCTGCTTCTCATGCAAGAAAAAACTTCTGGAAGAGGATGAGGTAGAACTCACGTTTGTGTCCAAGAAGTGGATAAGGATCTCTGGAGACCCCATGATGACGACGAGGCAGCTGATAGGTGGTATAAGCCTTCAGAAAATAAAGGAGGGCTATGAGCTTGACCATCCTGAGGTTTTCACGCCGGGGAGGGTTCTGAAGGCACATAGAGGAATAGCTTACTTCGATGAGCTTGGCTCTATTCCGTCAGCCCTGCAAACCCTGCTTCACGAGCTGCTTGAGGAGAGGCAGATAACCACACCCGAAGGAGATATTGTGCCGATAAAGATCGACACACTCGTTATAGCATCCACGAACCCTGCAAACTACAGGGGAGTTTCTGACATAAAGGAGCCTTTGCTGGACAGAATGGAGCAGATCGATATTGGGCCTCCCGACACAATTGAGGAGGAGATTGCAATCGGTCTTAAAAACATGAAACTCGACGGGGATGTGATACCGGAGTGGCATCTCAAGATAGTTGCAGGCACTGTTAGATGCATGAGGAGTAAAAGCTGCCGCCATTCTGCGAGAATTGAGGTTGAACCAAGCTGTAGGGCCACGATAAAGGCCTTCGATCATCTTGCAGCATCGGCGATGATGGCTGGTAGGGAAGCTGTTATGTTTGCAGACTATGGAGAGAGGTATTCAAACATCAAGCTGGCCCTCAAGAGCAGATTTGAGGTTGACTACGAGGATGAGCTGAGCAAGGACGAGATTGTGGAGGAAGTGGTCAACGATTCGATCGATACGGTGTGTGGGGAAATTTATGCAGCGATTCCGAGAAGCATCTTTGGGGGGATGATGGAGGAACTGTCTGCAATGGGAGAGATTGACGTTTATGATGGCTTGGAGGAGAGCAGGAATCTCTGGGCTTTCCTTTCCTCGATATGCAGGAAGGAGGGTGAGATCAGATCCGGGCTTGAGATAACCCTTGAGGCAATTGCGAGATGCACGGGATTGCTTGAGAAGGTTGAAGAGGGAGTTTACGTTTACACGGCCTATGATAGAGAAGCCTGAGTGCAGGTTGTGCAGTAAGGTCGAGCAACCTGTGGAGAAAATCGCTGAAGAGCTTTTGTACTCCCTATTCAATCCCTACCACCGGGATGAGGGTCAGTTCGATGTTACCGAGCTGATAAGGAGGCATTTGAGTGAGAAGCTTGTTAAGGATTTTGAGCTGTACACGAGCACATTAAAGGAATTCACCAGCTATTACTGGATGGACAGAATTCCAGAAATAAAGGATGCGAAGAGGAAAGCATGGGAGGAGCTCAAGGAAATGCTAAGCTCGGAGTCGATTTTGCCAGATCAGCTCAGCATGAGTCAAGTGGTTGACAACTTTTTCGATGAGGTTATCGAGGAACTCCAGAATCTGGGGTACATTGAGAGCATCGAAACCAGATTCCACCGCAAAATTATAAACTACACACCCAAAGCCGAGAAGGTGCTGGGAGAGAAGGTTCTCTCTTTGAGTCTGCAAAATCTTGAGAAGAAGGATTTTGGGGAGCATGAAACAGAGAAAGTTGGAGTTTCCGCCTTTTCCGGGGAGATTTTGACCGAGTACGATCCCTATCTGCACGTTTTTGACAACATCGATCTTGTGGAGAGCATGATAAAATCCGCTGTGAGGGGAAAAATTGAGTTTGAGGAAAGTGAAATGCTGGCAAGACAGCCAAAGCATATGGAGAAGTGCGTTTATGTGATGCTGATTGATGTGAGTGATTCAATGAGGGGCAGGAAGATAGTTGGGGCGATAGAGGCTGCAATGTGTCTTAAAAATGCGATAAAAAGGAAGGGTAGCAACGACGAGCTGAGAGTTGTTGCCTTCAACCACAAGGTTCGGGAAATCAGGCAGGGGGAGATTCTCAACCTTGAGCCGAGGGGGAGAACGGACATCGGACTGGCTTTACGCAAAGCCAGAAACATACTGAGGGACAGCTCAGGGACGGGTGTGATCTTCCTAATATCGGATGGAGAGCCAACCTCAAGTTTCAACCCCTACCTCACTCCTTGGAGGTGTGCGTTGAAGGAGGCTGAGAAGCTCAAAAACGTTGATGCGAGGTTGCAGATAATAATGTTCGGGAAGGAGGGGAGATTTCTGGAACTCTGTAAGAATATGGCCAAGGTGAGTGGAAAGGCTAACCTTTTCCACTTCTCCGACCCGCTAAACCTGAAAAGATTTGTTGTAAAAAGGTTTGCACGCTAAGCAAACACCTCTTCCTTGGAGTAAACGACTATTCCCTTGTCCGTTATCTCGAAGGGGTGTATCTTGCTGCTGTGGTTTGTACCCCTCATCTTGAAGATCTCCAAGCTTCTGACTCTCGTGTTCTCGATTCTGGTGTAGTAAAGGACAATCGTTCCCTCCACAACGAAGTTCTCAACGCCAAATCGGCTTATCTTGTCGCCCTCTCCCTCGATCACCTCACATGTCAATATTGAGGTCAATCCGAGTATCTCCATTGTCGTTGAGATCTTCAGCAGCTCAACTCTGAACTTTGCAGGATCGCCGATGGTGAATCCGATGGATGTTGTGGAGTCAACCACGGCCCTCCTTGCACCGATCTCATCCTGAATGGTGATGATCTGGTCGAGCAGCGATCTTGTGTCGAAGGGCCTTACATCGATGTACCTCTCATCTGACGGCAGACCGATCTTTGTGGATGTGGCATCGACAATTGCAAGCATGTTCTCATCTTCATACTTCTCAAGGTCCCAGCCAAACGTCAGAAAGTGCTCTCTGAGGTGCTGCGGCCTCTCTTCAGTCGCAACAAAGACCCCTGGTTCGTTGTAAAGCTCAATACCGTTCACAAGGAACTGCATTGCAAATATTGTTTTACCAGAACCCGACGGGCCGGATACAAGATAGCTTCTATCCCTGAGAAGTCCACCCTCGCACAACTCATCAAAACCCGGTATCCCGGTAGGTGCACGCTCCAGCATGGTCACCACGTCTTTCTTTGATAAACCTTAAAGTTTAAATTGTTTACGCATCCTTTAGTTGTCATGACGAAAGTTACGGTTTCTCTGATAAAGGCTGATGTTGGAAGTGTTG
>CBEUCM010000026.1:0-28226 GCA_965541645.1 uncultured Archaeoglobaceae archaeon
CTCAAACTGGAGATATATGGAGCACTTGCAGTGAAAGAAGAACACAACAAGTCTGAAATCTCTAACGCGGCTAAATGGCTTGAGCGAGCTACATATTCATTCTTACTTGGATCAATAGCAGTATTGGTGGGCATCATTTCTCTCTTTTGCCCTTACCTAACTTTATGATGCCTTGCGCAGCTGCTTTTTTGACTTCTTCAGATCCCCAATTTTGGAAAGATGGTTTTTTCTTTGGTTTCTCTTCCTCCACAACTAACCCTCCTAATCGACCTCAACCTCTCTTTCTTCAACCAGAGTAGCATTCTTAATCCGCTCTTCCGCTGATTCCGGCGGCTTTTTCAGCTTTCCCTTGGCTTCGTAGTCCTTGTAGAGGTTTATGACTGCGGTTCTTATTATCTCAGACTCCGATGTAAAGTCTCCAGTTTTCACGAGCTCATCCAATAATTGCTGAATATACGGGCTGATGATTATATCCTTCCTAATACCGCTAACTTTAGTTCTCGTTCTTGGCATTATACTCCCTCCACCTTAGCTATAGCAATTTTAAGAAACGTGGCCCATTTCAGCGGACTTTCAGTTGTAAAATACTCTGCTTTTTGTTTCCCTTCTCGTCCAATTTTAATAGCGTCAGCAAACGGCTCTACTGCGAATATTTTTTTAAGTGGAATTGTCACCGTCTTCTTTTCTCCAATGAAAACTAAACGCTTGGATGTTAGGTAAAGCTCTCCAATGTCTATTTTCTCTATTTTTGTCTCAGTCTGTTTAATTGATCCGCCACCCACACGTGGGGTTAGGTAGAGGCCCTTAGCAACTTTTATTCTGACTCCCATACTTTGAGACCTATAGGTATATGACCGAGATCTCTCTTCTAACAAGGACACAGGAGACTCATGCAAATGCAGGGCCTCATTTTTCTTCAATATAAGTTTAGAGCCAATAAGATATACTACTGGTAGCTCTCCTGTTCTCTCAATCATTTCAAGTTCTCTCAATTCTTCAACTAACTTGACTTCCTTGTAGTATTCTTGCTCATTTTTCCATATTTTACCACATTCTGTGCATTCAAGCCAAGTTTTGGATGACAGGAACCCCTTCTTCATTTTAGAGACGATATTGGCTCCGCAATTTGGGCATGAATAGTCCAGTTCAATAGCTTGAATTTTTGCCATACTCACCACACTCCTACACAGTTATATACACATACTTAACCAAAAGATTTAAATATTTCTACACATACTAATACACATAAGTTTGTGTGGTGATGTAATGAGGGAGGTAACTGTGCACAAAACTGGGGGCGGACAACTCTTTGTATACATCCCAAAAGCGATTGAACGACATTTCGGCATACGAGAGGGCCAGAAAGTCTATGCAGATTGGGACGAAAGCGACCCAAAGAACCCAAAGATTGTCTATCATCTCACAAAACCGGAACGCACGCCCGATTTGGTTGTTGGTGGTGTAAGAAAAGAGAGAGAAGCGGAGGTGCAGCAGCGATGATGGAGGTCAGCCTCGACACGGCGAGAGAGGCCCTGGCCGACTACATCAGCAATCTCGTTGCCTACAGATGCGAGAACCCCGACTGCAATGCAGAGTTCTACTTCGAGGATGACACGGCCAAGCTCTGCCCATGTTGCGGCTCTGTAGCCAGGCCAGCTTACGAGCGAGATGTGGAGTTGCTGGACTGGGGTGTAAGGAGGGATATCTGATGCCCGTCCTGTTCTGCGAGAAATGCGGTAGGAGGACAACATGGATTCTACTCGGAGACGTGGCTGCGTACTGCAAGAGCTGCGGCTGGCGAATGCAATACGACGAATTCAGAGCTTACCGCAGTAGAATATTGCGAGAGGAGTTCGAGAAGTTCTTGGAGAGGGAGCGAAAAAAAGACTGGCTCGAAGAGACATTTAAGGAGTTTGAGCAGCTTGTACAACAAAACGAGAGATTGGCCGAAGAAATTCACAAACGGAACATAGCGGAGATCGAGAAGTTTGTGAAAAAAGCTCAGAGAAGTTGGCGTAAGAGAAGGACTATTCTGGTGGTGCCAGTATGAACCGCTATTTTCCTGAAGTAGGTATTGCCAACGCCGCCAAGAAGCTGAAGCTCATCAGCGAGGCTCTCGGCCTACTCGATCAAGCGAGAACGATGCTTGCCGCAACCGAGAGCGAGCAACTCAATGATATCGCTGGAGAAATCGAGCAGCTCCGCCTTGAAATTCTGAAGGCTGTTAGGGAGGTGCTGCCGAAATGATCCCTCCCAGGTTCCGCCCAGCGAACTGCTGTGCAGCTTGCAGCTACTTCAAGGGCAGCTACTGCCTGAAGCACAACTATCCCACTACGGGCGTGATGGTCTGCGACGATTTTTCGGGTGAGTGACATGAGATGTCCGTTCTGCGGTGGTAGTTTACTCCCGACGTCAAATCCACGTAAATTGCAGTGCGAGAACTGTGGTAGGGTCTTGAAGAACTACTGGGTGAGGGTGAGACTGTGAAATGCCCAAAATGCGGTTCTGACTGCTTTGAAGGCCTGCGGGACGGTTATCTGATTTGCTGTAAATGCAACTATCTCTTTTCAGAAGAGGAGGCCAAGGAGGCGATGCAGAATGTATCTCACGCTTAAGTCTCTCTCGGTTACGGAGGACCTCACCAGGAAGAAAGTTAAGGCAAAGCTGGAGGGCCAGGAGATAGTCAAAGTCCAACTGACTATCTCAGCCGACAACATTGCCGACCTCGAGGATGTTCTGCAGGACCTCAGCAAGGGAGCGGTTTTCGAGCTGAAAATAGAGCCAGTCAGGAAGATGAATACAGGACTTTCGAGGTTTTTGGAGGAGGTTGAGGTCTGATGACTTACTTTCCGACTCGAATTTTTGCATGCTACGATTGTGATCCAGAAAATCCCTGCATTCTGATAGTTCCAGAGCTTAATACCGAAAAAGAGCCAGTCTGCCCATTTAAGCCATTGGTTAAGAAATGGGTTGAACTTCAGCGGCCTAAGGAGGCTGATGCCTGATGCCCGTGATATATGACAGATTTGGAGCCACAGGGAACTGCCAAGGCTGCGGTGCTGTCACCAACTGGTTCATAAATGGCTTCTATCCGATATGCCCACGCTGCATGCTCGAACTTGTAAATGAAGTTAGGAGGATTATTAGTGACGCCTGCTCCCAGCGGGATTCTGATTCTGAACTCCAGTCTCCGAATTATAGTTACCCCGCCTCCACCGGTGTTATCGCAACTCAGCCCGAAACTGGGAGCGGGCTTGAGGAGGGGATATTGTGAAGGGGCTAAGTTTCGAAGACATAATGTTTCTGAGGACTGCGATGGTTAGGGGTCATTTCTACTGCTTCGGATATCCGTTTGTGTGTGAATATGTACTCAGAGATAAGTTCTGCCCGCTGAAAGAGAGCTGCCTTGCCAGAACTGCAGAGTACATGGGTTTCAGAGAGCCTAAGGAGGACACGAGCCGGATGAAAGAGTTGTTGAGAATCGCCGCACAGTTGCGGAGGAATTGATTATGAGAGAGTTCCACAAAATCATGTTTGAGCATGAGGCAAGGCTCAAGTACACGGATTCAAGTATAGAAGTTTTCCTCGAAAATCCCTGCTCGCTGAAAGCTGTAAAAGATATTGCAGAGGCATTCTACATCGAGTTTGGGATATCTTCAGACAAAATAAAGCTCGAATCTGCAGCTAACAACCACATCTGCCTAATTGTACCCGTGCAGGAGGGAACTGATGACGACAGCAATGAAATCGAAACTGAGGATGAACAGAGCAATCCTGAATATACCGCCAGGATACTGAACACAGCTCTCGAAATTCTTTCCGAACACGAAAACGGGCTTACGCCAACAGAACTTCAGCAAGAACTCGCCAAGAGGGGGATCATTGCAACGCCACACTGGATCGGCATATTGCTCGCAAAGAGCGGTAAAACTAAGAAAGTTGGGCATAAGTGGCATCTGAGAGACCCGGATGACCAGAACGACTGGAAACAACTTACGGACGCTGTCTGCTACAAAGTTGAGAATGGTGAAGTGGTACTCGGGCAGGTTAAGGGCGACAAGGTTGAGACACTCAAATATATACCTTACAACCTACTCGAGGACTTGTACAAGGCTCTGCCCGATGAAGCCAATTCTACAGACATAAAAGCGATGGCCACAGCAGTCGGAATCGAGAGCGTATCTAACCTTGAGACTTACTTTATGCGTATTTTAGCCAATGAATTCGGCGGAGAAGTGCAGAGGATTGGGCGATCTCTTATTCTCGTCAAGAGGGTGGTTTGAATGGAGGTAGCCCAGATTAAAAGAGAGCTGAATAGAATTTACAGCAAGTTACCTGCATTTAGGTGTAAGGAGAATTGTGGAGAATGCTGTGGACCGATAAGATGGTCCCTTGCGGAGGAAATTGTAATCAGGGACTATCTGGAAAAGAAGGGGCTTGAATATCGGAGAATCAAAAGTTTGTTTGACAAATGCCCCTACCTCACTGGGGACAGGAAATGTGAGATTTACGAAGTAAGACCACTGATTTGCAGAGCTTATGGGGTGGTTGAGGGGCTTGAGTGCCCATTCGTGAAAGTTGGCAGAATTTTGAGTAAAGCTGAATACAAAGAACTCGAAAAAGAGATTTCTGAACTATCAGAGGTCATTGCTATACGATTGGGACTACTACCAAATTTTGTGAGGTGAGGTGATGATCAAGCCTATTTCTATTCCTCTTGATGAAAAATTCGTAAGCGATGCAGCTTACTACGCCTTCAAAACCGTTCAGTGCAGTTTCGAGAATGGAATGAAAAGCCGATTCGGCAATGGTGGACTTTTCAAACACATCCTTGGCAAACTTGGCGAGACAGCGTTCTTCCGCTTCTGTTTGGAGAATCGCATTGCCGTGAAGCACACTCCCTTCCGCAACGATTACTCTCAGCTGAATGGCTGTGACGACTTCATCATCAATATCATGGGCCTCGACTTTGTCGTGGAGGTTAAGACCGCCACAATTAAGGATCCCCTCAAGCCGGATCCGAAGTTCAGGCTGTTCTACAACAAGGGTCAGTATGAGGCGAAGCAGGAGTACAACTACATCGTGGTTTTTGCTGCCGTCAATCCCACCATCACCCAGATCGCCTTGCTTGGATGGATTCACGCTCAGGACATAGCCAAATTCCCAGTTTGGCGGAAAAACATGCAGAGTCCTGCTTACGCCATCCCTGTTGAGGAGTTGAAGGGTATGGAGAAGCTTGTGGAGGTGGAATCGTGAAAGCAACTTGTATTCTCCCTGTTAAGGATTTGAAAACCCTGCTTAAGGGGTTGAAGGTCCTGGTTTATGAAGCCAGATGGCATTTCACGGATAAGGGCTTGCACATCAGGGCCGTTGATGCTGCAAACGTGGCGATGATCGTCGCTACTCTCGAACCAGATGCCTTCCAGGCTTACAAGATCACTGAGCACAATGTTGTTGTCGGTGTGGAGCTGGACAGGCTCTACGACATGTGTAAGGCTTTCGACAACAAAGATTACGCAGACATCACAGTGATGGATGGAAAGCTGTCCGTCACGTCGGGCAGCATGACCTATACCACGGCAGTCATTGATCCATCGGCAATCAGGAAGGAACCGAAACTCCCCGAGCTCAGCTTACCAGCAGAGGTAGTTATGGACGCCAAGGAGTTTAAGAAGGCCATTACCACGGCTGAGAGAATTTCGGATGTAGTACTCTTCGAGAAAACAGATGTGGGATTCAGAATCGTAGCCAGAGGAGACGTGGATAGCGTTGCATACTCTGTTGACAATTCTGGGTTGATAGAGGCCAACAATGGGAAGGCAAGGGCAAGGTTTGGCGTTGACTACCTCAAAGAATTCTGCAAGGTTGCAGACGGTGCGGTGAAGATCAGACTTGGCAATGACTATCCCTGCTGGATCACCTTCAAGATCAAGGACGGGTTTACGCTCGAGTATATTTTGGCTCCGAGAATCGAAGCGGGGTGATAGCTATGGCTCCTGTGAACTGTCCAAGCTGCAAGTATCACGGAATAGCAAACGTTGGTGGCGATAAGCACGTCTGCCTCGCAACAGGGGAAATTATTCTGATCGATGACCTGGAGAAATGCCCTCTCGAAATAGAAGAGGAACAGAGAGAACTGTCAAACGAAGAAATAACAAAGATTTACGACACAATTCATAAAGCCTACGAGATACTTGCAGCAATCAGCGAAGATGTGGCGGAGCTTAGAAAATCATTCGACAATGAGGACCTCGTCGCTCTGATCAAGGGTAAAACCGGAATGGCGAAGAGAGACATCAGGGCTGTTTTGGAGGCAATGGATAAAGCAAAGAAAGCCGGTAAAAAGCATGCACTGAAGAAGTTCATTGCAGCGATGGGGAATGTCAGTCTTAGAGATGTCACTACTGTTATCGACGAGATTGAGCGATTGAACAGGAAGTATGGGGGTGAGGTTGACGTCTGATCCTATAACTCAAATCAGAGGTGGCTAATCGATGAGCGATCAAGAACTTTGTGAGCACGATGGAGAATTTGAAATCTTTGCTTACAGTGGAGTGAGGTGTAAGAAGTGTGGTTATGAAGCAAGAGCTACAGAATACGGGCTGCCAGATGCTTTCACAGAAATTGCGAAGAAAATAGCTTCGAGAGACTCGCTTTACGAACGAACATGGCAGCAGGTACCGCTGCAGGACCTTATATCAGCAGCTCGCCTGAAAACATTCAGAGCTACAACAATGCTTCACAAGAATAACAAGGAGAAGCTTCTCGACGATTTAATTGACGCTGCCGCCTACCTTATTTTTGCGATTGAGAGGGTTGCGGAGGAGGGACAGTGATCTACGACCTCGTCACTGCCTTGAACAAGCCAAAGAAAAAACAGACGCTGTGGGGTATGCATTACATAGATGGCGAATGGGTAATTGTACGCAGCGTTTCAGGTAAGACGTCAATCGTGGTTACCTGTCCACGCTGCAATCGTGAGGGGAAGCTTACAAGGTACGTCCGCAGAGGGGGAGTGAGGAGGTACATCATATTCCATGCTCACACTACCTGTCAGTTTTCCAGGTCTGACAAGGCTTACGACCACCTTGATAAAGTGTACAGAACGATCAAGGAGGGAGGGATTTGAATACAATTACCTCCATTTTTAAAGTCTTAGTGGGTAACGGGCAATCACTTATGAATGCTAAAACTGTATACTCCTGTGTACAATTGTGCTGTATACAGGGAGTATACTGTATACACTTTCTGCGAGGGTACCCCCAAGACTGCTGAATTTAAAAAATAAGATGGAGGTGATAATTAACCACAAATTTTCTTTAGATGCTTTATCTAATTTAAAATCTTAAAAAAATAAAATAAAGAAGGAATAATAACATAAGAAGAGGTGAATAAAAACATGGGTAGTTGTGGGAAAGGAAAAGAAGAAGCAAGTTCCAGTAAGGAGTATACAGACACTCTCTCGGAGAGTGTATACAGCCACGATTTTGTATACAGCGAGTATACACCAAAGAAGTTCAGAAATCCTGTACAAAGAATTTCAGAAAAACACAGATTAAAAGCCGAAATTGTTGCAAAAGAGCACGGACGTAAGACGTTTAACGAAGTTCTCGACGTTTACGAGTTCTGCTATGACTTCGTGAAGGAGTTGTCACTGAAATTGGGGGTTATGTTCTATAAGGTTCCTGATGAAGTTCAAAAATACCTGCCTGAAGATGACGCCACTCTAATAGGTGTAAAGCTAACTGAGTTTTTTGACAGTATCAAGCTAAACGGTAGCGCAAGAAAAGAACTTGAACCCCTCTTGTATAAGTTAATCTTCGACGTCAAGGTGAAAAACAAGAAGCTTGAGGACATTAAACGCATCATTGCAGTTCTCGGTGATTGAAATGGCGATTTCTAAAATATCACCAAAAAATGAGCTTCGACGCTACATGGGACCGGAATATGCGAGGATTCCAAGGGGGGCTATTGTGAAGCTGGTGGCGGTTGTTAATGGGAAGATGGGGATTTTTGAGTGGGAAGGAGAGAGGTTCAACTGTCCAGTCAGATTGTTGTGGAGGGTTAGAGGGAATGACTCTGAAAGTCATTGACCTCTTCTGCGGCTGTGGCGGATTCTCATTGGGCTTTGATTATGCAGGATTCAAAATCATCTATGCACTCGACAACTGGAAAACAGCATGTGAGAGCTATCAGGCCAACTTTCCCGATGTGGAGGTAGTATGCGAGGATGCTCTGAAGCTCGCACCCGAAGATATTCCAGACGCAGATGTAATTATTGGTGGACCACCATGTCAGGAATTCAGCGTTGCCAACTTGAAGAAGAAGTTTGACACTTCCCTCATCGAGTGGTTCTGGGATGTTATCGTCGAAAAGAACCCGAAGTATGTGATTATGGAAGAGGTACCAACCGTCAGGAGGTTCTTACCACCCAACATACCGATGGTTCGCATATACCGAATGTGTGACTACGGAGTTCCACAGATAAGGAAGAGGCTCTTTGCTGGCAGATTCGTCGAACCGATTAAGCATCCGACGAAAGTCATATTTCCAGCGGTGCTGGCTACTGAGTGGCGTGGATCTGCAGGTCCACGACAGATGGCGAGGTTGTCGTCGGCGTTCGGGAGAAAGAGCCTCATACCAGAAGCCAAGCTCGTGCAGACATTCCCGATCGATTATGTGGTCTATGGCACCCTGAAGGAGCAGTATGAGCAGATAGGAAATGCGGTTCCCCCGTTAATGGCCTATCGCTTGGCTGAGGCAATAAAGTTGAAGGAAGAAGGAGTAGTTAGTTTGAGTGTTTTTGAATAAATTCACTTACGAGCTGTTCAACTTCTCTTATGTATTGAGTAAGAATTTGAAGATCTAAAAGTTGATATTTAGCCATAATATTTTTTGTATCGTCTTCGTCAGAAAAATCGAAAAACAACAATGCATACTTATTTTCAGTGTATCTCTTTGAATATGTGTTTATTAATGTGAATAATTTGTAGATTTTTCCTAATATAGTTCTATCTTCCTTAGGTAATTTCATAAAATGGCCCTCTAACACGAAATAATTAAAAGAATATGTATTTAACTCTGTTAAAAGATAAGGTGTCACTTTTTGTTGATTTTTTATAGATTCTTGATCATTGTCTAAAATTCGTTTTAGCTCATTTATCAGAGAGACGTTATACTCAATCTCAGTGATTACTCCCTCGAAATTAGACTTAAATTTCCTTCTTTGGGCATAAACATGAGAAACATATACAGAAACTAAAGCCACGAATAAAGCTGAAATCGTGCTTAGAATGAACCCTCCAACTTCAATACCTTCAACTTCCATGCCTTCATTTCGCATCTAACTCTTAATTTTCTTTCGACCTGCTCTTTTAAAGTCAACCCGCAACAAACGCAACTATGCGTTATGGCGTAACGGATCCCCGCTGCAAAATCTGCAGGTCCGATCATTGCGAGGAGATCAATCAAATGCTTATCGAGGGTCGACCCTACTCGGAGATCATTGCCAAGTTTCCTGACCTCAAACTGAATAAAACCAATCTCACGAGGCATAAGAACCACTTCAATTTCGTGGCCAAGGGAGTGGAGAAGTACGAGAGGTTGAAGCAGCAGCTCGAAGAAGGGGCCGACAGAATCGTTGACGAGCTCAAGGCCCTCGACGCCACGATTGCGAGGATGTACGAATACCTCATGGTGATCGATCCCGTCCAGAAACCTCGTTCAGTTGAGGTCGTTGCAAACACCATGCTCCGGGCCATAAAGCTCAAACATGAAATAGCCGGCAACATAAACGATCCCACTTCAAAGCTCCTCGAATTGTTTGCGGAAGCGAACGAGGATGAATGAGCTAATTTCTGAATTGAGTAGGGATAGGAAAAAACTCAAACGGGTCATCAGGGATCCGGTTCTCTTTGCCCAGATCTTCCTAAACCACAAGCCCCATCCAGCTCAGGAGCTCATTCTGAGAGACAAGTGTCAGTTCAAAACGATCGTAGCGGGAAGGCGTTTCGGAAAAACCAAGGCAATGGCCTTCTCAGCCATCCACTTCGCCATAACAAAACCTAATAGCATTCAGTTCATTTTGGCCCCTTCATACAACCAGGCCAACATAATGTTTTGGGAGATCACAACCCTGCTTTCGAGATCCATCTTGGTCCATCTGGTGGAGAGAGTTTACAAAACCCCGTTCAGCAAGATCATTTTCAAGAACGGCAGCGAAATTCATGCCCGCAGCACGACCAAGCCTGAATACCTGCGAGGTCACAAAGCCCACCGAGTAATCTTGGACGAGGCAGCCTACATCCCGGATGATGTTATCAGCCAGGTAGTGGAGCCGATGCTTGCCGATTACAACGGCTCGTGGATCAAGATCGGTACACCATTCGGGAAGAACCACTTTTATGACACCTATCTGAAGGGTCAGAGCCCCGAATTTCCAGATTACTCAAGCTATCGCTTCCCTTCAACAGCCAACCCGCACATCAGCCACGAGTTTATCGAGAAGAAGAAGAGGGAATATGGCGAGAACTCGATCATCTTCAGAACCGAATACCTCGCCGAATTTGTAGAAGACCAGAACGCTGTTTTCCGCTGGCAAGATATCCAGAAGAATGTCGCCAACATCGAGCTGATAGACAGAGCTGAGCATATCAGCAGGAGATACACCATAGGCTGCGACCTCGCCAAATATCAGGACTACACCGTTATCACTGTGCTCGATGTGACGGAGAAGCCCTATAAGCTTGTGCATTTTGAGCGGTTCAATCGTCGACCTTACGCTGAAGTCATCATGCGGCTTAAGGATCTCTACAAACGTTTCAACTACGCCAAAGTGTTGATTGATTCGTCGGGAGTTGGCGATCCAGTGCTTGAAGACTTAACTAACATAGGAGCCGAGGGATATGTCTTCACTTCGAAGTCTAAGGTCCAATTAATCCAGCGATTGCAGGCTGCGATTGAGAATGGTGAAGTCAAATACCCACACATCGAAGAGCTAATCAAGGAGTTGCAGTTCTTCGAGTATCAGCTGACGAGGACTGGTATCAAAATGGAGGCGAGGCAGGGTTTCCACGACGACTGTGTGATAGCGTTGGCTTTGGCTGTTTGGGGTGCTGAAAAAATGTCAGGAGGATACATCAGCCTTGGCTATTCTCGGTTTTGACGACTTTACCACCGACTTTAATACCAATCCATATGGCGTAAATCGCCATACCCATAAGGATAATGTACACTGCGGCAAACAATGTATCAGTCATTTTGATCCCATATTTCTGGTAATACAATGCTGTGGCAAATATTATAATCGAAAAACCGAGCATGATTGCGTTCACTCCAGCATTATGTCTTTTTGATTGTTGTAACTCTCTAAGTACTTCTTCCCGTAATTTGATTATTTCATTCTTTGCCTCCCTTAACTCAGATTGAAACTCAATTATCTTTTGAAGGGTCTCGTTTGTTTCGCTCATAAACTACCATCTCTAAAGTCTCTTTTAAAGTCTACTCCTCCAAACGCTATCATGTTCAAAACGATCCACCAAAAAGTGTTATCTGCTCTCAAAATTAAGTCGGCTGAATACAGAGCTGAAAAAGTCCAGATCTTCCCCTTCGCCAGTCTTAGTCTCAACCTTGCGTTCAATACGGGGGTTTTGAGCAACTATCAAGCCTACGAAGAGGCCTATTTCACTTCGGTCGATGTTTCAACTGCTATCGACCTCATTGCCCACTTTGCCGTAACAGAATACCAATTCATAGGCTCAGAGCAGGATGTTAAGAAAGCAGAGCAGTTTGCTCAGCAGATCAAGCTCCAAACCCGCTTAATCAACGACATTAGGACGATGCTGGTCTACGGCAACAGCTACGAGTACCTCGCAGACAGCGAGATTGACATAGAGATGCAATACCTCAACCCGAAGAGGGTGAGGGTTAAAGTTGACGAGTATGGCGAGCTGCTGGCTTACGAATACACAGCAGGAACTGAGCAGGTGGAGTTGCCAGTTGAGAGGATCCTTCATTTTGCCTATGGCAGAGTTGGCAACTCACCTTACGGTTATTCGCTGATCCATCAGGTCTACAACTTGCTCAAGCTCAAACAGAAACTCGAGCTCATGGCTGCAATTCTGGCTTACAAAATGGGCCATCCTATGCTGCACGCCAAGGTCAGCAATCCAGCTATGATTCCTGAGGTCGAGAAGGTCCTGCAGAATAGAGTTCAGACGAACTACACTGCAACGAAGGTGGAGGACCAGATCGCTATCGTGAACCAGATAGTGACCGACACAGCAGTGGAACTGGAAGTTATTGACTCCAAGCTCGACCTTGCTGGCTTGGTTGAGATGATTAAGTACTTGCAAGGGCAGATTGACAAGGCTCTGAAAGTCCCTCGTGTTTTTTACGGAGAACCAGAAGGCTCGAACAGGGCCACAAGCTACAACCAGCTCAAGACATTCTCACTCTTCTTGAATAGCATAAGAACTCAGGTCAAGGAGGAGCTCGAAGCCAAGCTTTTCCCACTGCTCGGTGTGGATGTCGAAATCGAGTTCGACGAAATAACAATAGACGAGGAGTTCATGTGGGGAGACCTTGCAGTACAGCTCTTTCAGTCTGGCATAATTGATGTGGATGAGGCGAGGGAGCTAATCGGTTTTCCACCAACTGAAGAATGAAGGGCAATAGGCTTCCTCAACCTACGACCTCCCCAATCCCGAAGACTCTACAAGCCGAATTTGCGAGGCAGTTGAAGAAGTTGAGCATATCAGCAAAACACAGGATAGAGCTTCTGCTTAAAACTGCCAATAGAATTGATGATAATCTCATTGCTGAAATTCAGCAGGTTCTTGAGCAAGAGATTGGCCCTGAGCAAGCCCGCAGATTTATTGAACGCTATACTCTGCTTTTCTGGGAGAGAGGAGTTAGCTTTGCGGAGAGGATGCTGAAAAAATATAGTGTAGAGATCAGAATTCCGTCCTCGATGTTTCAAATTCTCGACAGAGAAATTCTTGATCAGCTGCAAAACCTCCAGCTCGATTTAGTTAAATCTCTCACTGAGGAACAGAAGAAGAAAGTAGCTCAAAAGATCAGAGAGGGGCTGCTAAGTGGAAAATCGACTAAAGAGATTGTTAAAGATACGCTTGAGGTCGTGGACGATACGAAGTGGAAGCTTGAGAGAATAGTGAGGACAGAGACCGCAAGAACATTCAACCTCGCTGCCTTGGACCGCTACAACAAGGCGGGGATCAAGAAGTGGAGATGGTTGACAGCGATGGACGAGAGAACTTGCTCTGTTTGCATGGCGAAGCACGGCAAGATATTCAGCGATCCATCCCAGCTCCCACCGCATGCATCTCACGTAAACTGTAGATGTACAATAGCTCCTGTCATCGAGAAACCTACTGGCCCTGAAAAGAGGAGAGAAGAGCAGCCAGAAGTTGTGGAAATAACTGGTGACAGAGAGCTCGACGAAAAGATATCTAAGGCTCTGAACGACTACGAAAAAATCCTTAAAGAGGAGGGCAGTTTCTCCAGAGCCCTGAACAGATTCGTGAATGAAAAAGTAATCAGTGTTGGCGAAACTGAAGAAAGAGGAAAGACTCTCATCAAGTTCTTTGGCAAGGGTGGGCCAGAGGAGGTTAGAAGCTACATTAAACACGCAATGCCTTACAGGGTAAATCTTGAAGTCGTGGAGAAAGCGGGGAAAGTTGGATTAAGGACTACAGCTGGGAGAACTTACAGGGGGAGGTATTTTGCCACGAGGAGGGAGATTCAGATAAGCAAGCTGTATGGCGAAAAAGAGCGAACATTTATGCACGAATATGGTCATCATTTGGATCATACTTTGTATATGGAGGATACGAGAAAGTTTTTCCTTGCGAGGATAAGAAAGCATGATTTCAAGCTCGAAATGCTGAGGAAACATAAGGGGTATGGGCATCTTGGTTTTGATGTCTATCACTACGATGGGTTTGATCACATAGACCCATATGCAGGAAGAGTGTATCTCGGAATTTATGAAGACGAACACTATAGGAGGCTCAGTAAGTTGGTCAAAGACCCCAAACTCATTGAAACAGATCCAGAGATAAGGAACAATTTCCACACTGAGCTGTTGAGTGTTGGGATGGAGTACTTCACAAGGGAAGAGCTAATGAAAGAGCTCTGGGAGAAGGACAGAGAGCTGTTTGGTTTCGTGCTGTCGGTGTTGAGAGGGAAGTAGTTTTATAGGTTGAGGAGGGAATAATAATGGTGGAGTGGAAGATCATATTGAAGCACGAAAATGGAATTGATCAGATTGAAATTGCTGGTATTGGGAAAGATCCCCACAGGCCAGTGGAGATTATCACAACCTCGAAGGGGCCGATTGGTAGAAAAATTATCGACGAAATTCAGAGGAGAGTAAAAACGCTTGGTGTTCCTGTCGTAATTCCAGCAGTTTCAGACAGGGACCTCTACGCATACGCCTATCATGCTGGGCGTATAGCTGATGAAGATCCAAGTTGGAGATATGAGTCGAATCTTCCAGATTTGCCAGATCCCGAAAAAGAACATGAAGGAGATGAAGTTCTGATTATCTGATTTTCGAAAAACATATATAATCATATAAAAAGTCCCAGCATGAAAAAATTCTTGTTTCTAACTCTTACTTTGCTTGCCTTGTTGATCGCAGGATGCAGTGAAGAGGAGGCACCCACAGCGACGACTCCCACATTCACAACGACGCAGACAACTCCTATAACCACGGCACCCTCTCCAACCGCAACACCATTTGAATTAGAGTTTGGTGTCAAATATAAAGTTAAGGTTGTGGACGTAATAGACGGAGACACGATTGATGTTCTGCTCCCAGATGGTAGTATTGAAAGAGTTAGAATGCTCGGAGTAGATACTCCCGAAACCACCGCATCGAAAAACAAGCCCTACGAGTACGACGATATAACTGACCTTGACTGTCTCGCTGAGTGGGGAATGAAGGCCAAGCAGTATGCGGAATCCCATCTTCTCGGTAAGTACGTGTACATAGAGTTCGACGAACTCGCTGGACTCAGAGGTTACTATGGCAGACTGCTCGCCTACGTTTACACTGATAGCAACGATTTCACAGCCGAATTGGTGAAACAAGGATATGCGAGGGTTTATGAAGAGGGTGAGTGTAAGAAGGAGCAGGAGTATCTTAACTATCAACAAGAGGCAATTTCAGCAGGAGCAGGTTTATGGGGAGCTTGCACATCAACATTAGAAGAAGAAAAGACTGAAAGCTGCGACCCTTCATATCCAGATGTCTGCATCCCGCCTCCCCCTCCAGATCTTGACTGTAAAGACGTACCTTACAGGAATTTCAAGGTACTTCCACCAGATCCCCATCACTTCGATGGTGACCACGACGGAATTGGGTGCGAGCAATAAATTTCTGATTTTTAAAGTCTGTTTTCACCGAATTCAGCATGGAACAGCTGATAGTCAAGTCTCTCGAAGTTAGCGACAGCGAAAAGAATGTTTACGTGGAGGGCTACGCCAGTGCTGCAGTCAAGGACCTCGACGATGAGATAATCACTGAGGAGGCTTTGCAGATTGCGGCGAAGGAGCTGACACAAGAGCCATACAACAAGGTATTTCTCAATCACAAATACACCGACATTCCAATCGGCAAGATCGTCGAGGCCGAGGTTCGCAGCGGTAAGCTGTGGGTAAAGCTTATGCTGAACAAAGCCCACCCGCAATTTGAGACCATTTACAAGTCTCTCAAAGATGGCTTTCTTGATGCCTTCTCAATCGGTTTCAAGGTTCTCGCCAGACAGGGCAACCGCATAACTCGCCTGAAGATCCTCGAAGTCTCTTTGGTTGGAGTTCCTGCTAATCCCGAGGCTGTTGTCGAGGACGTGTATGAGAAGATGTTTGGGGACAAAGAAGGAGAGGTTGAGCTTATCAAGGGCGTAGTTCCTGGACATCCATGGAAATACGGCAAAGATGAGCAGTCAGGCTGGAGGAAGCCAACTCTGAGTGATTTCACTGATAAGAGCTGGGACGAGCTGAGCGATTCTGAAAAGAGATCGATAGCTGGACACTTCGCATGGTCTGCCAACAATCCACCCAAAGCGTTTGGAGATCTCAAACTGCCACATCACGATCCCAAAACACACGCTGTTGTCTGGCGTGGTGTGGTTGCGGCCATGGCAGCTCTGTTCGGAGCGAGAGGAGGTGTGAACATTCCAGCAGAGGACAAGAAGAAAGTCTTCAATCATCTCGCAGCCCACTATAAAGAATTTGGCAGAGAGCCACCCGAGTTCAGATTCCTTGAGGAATTTGCAACCAAACTACTCGAATTCGGACAAAACGATGAGCCTGCTTTAAAAAGTCCGAATTTCAAAGAGCAACGCATGAGTGAGGAAGTAGAAAAGAAAGTGGAGGAACTCACAGCGGAGATCGAGCGGCTCAAGGCAGAGAACGAAGAACTCCGCAGAAAGCTCGAATCTTACGAGGAGAAAGAGAAGGCAGCAATCATCGAGAAGATCAAGAAAGTTGCAGCAGTCACGAAGGCTGAAGTAAATGAGGAAGAGCTTAAGAAAGCAAATATCATCGAACTCAAACTCGTTTACGCTGATCTTGCTGATAAGGTCATTTCTCAGAAGACTGCTGATAAGGTCAAGACCCCTGTTGAAGATAGCGAATACATCGAGACCAAGTGGGGCAAGGCTGACGCTCGCAAGGTTGCCGAGCTGAGGAAGATGCTCGGCATTGAGGAGGTGAAGTGAGATGCCTCTCGTTTATGCTGAAGGAAGGTTTGTGAAGGCAACAGCAGGTGCAGCGATAACCGCTGGACAACTCGTGGAGCTTACTGGAGATGAGACAGTTACTCCAGCTTCTGCTGGCAGCACCAAGGTTCTTGGAGTTGCTATGATGGATGCTGCAGCTGGCGAACTCGTAACTGTCATCACCGAAGGTGTTGTCGAGGTAACCGCTGCAGGAGGAGTTTCTGCTGGGTCAAAAGTCCAAGCAGCTGACGGAGGCAAAGTTGCTGCATGGAGTGCATCGGCAGCTGGAGATTCTGCTAAGATAGTCGGGCTTGCAATCACATCTGCTGCTGCGGATGGAGATAAGGTAAAGATCAAGCTGGAGGTGTGAGAAAATGCCCGTGTTGACGTCCGATATCCTGCCGGCTGAACTCCTGCAGGTAATTAGTGATGTTGTGGTTGTTCAGGCGAGGGCGACGAGAGTAGGCAGGAATCTTGTGCAGGTCGAGAAGGTTGACTCTGGAGCCCAGACTTATAAATTCCGCAAGTTCACTGGATTCAGCAACGTTGAAGAAATCCCTGAAGGAGCTGAATTCCCGCTTGAGGGAGTAGAGTACACTGAGGAGACTGCAGTCATTAAGAAGATCGGTAAGGCCTTCATGGTAACAAGAGAAGAATACCTGGGTAACAAGATACACAGCATTGGTCAGCTGGCGAGAGATGCTGCTGAAGTTGTGGCCCTGAAGGAGGACGAGATGATAATCGGCGAACTCGTGAGCGATGCAGGGAAGCAGCAGGCCGCATCTGCGGCATGGAGCGATAGTGGTAACCCGTACAATGATGTCTCAGCAGCCCTCGCTAAGCTCGAAGAGGTGAACGTGAAGCCCGATGTGCTCGTGCTCCACCCGTATGAAGTTGCAGATCTGAGAAGAATCGATGCCGATGCAAAGATGACCTACGCCCAACTGATTGAGGGGCTTGGACTGAAAGTCATTGCAACTCCAAAACTCTCAACCGGAACTGGACTGCTGATGGACACCAAGAGGGCTGGAGTGCTTGTGGTCGCTGAAGATATCTCGATTGAGGGGCCAACCTACAAGCAGGAGAACCAGAGCTATCTGATCAATGTCTTCGAGAGAATCGTTCCAGTTGTGAGGTACCCTGATGCGATCTGCAAGCTGACAGGTATCTGATTCCCTAATTTTTTGGGGATCAGCGATGACAGCGTTCGATAGGGATGACATAAGATTGCTTGGAGAACTGAACGGAAAAATGGATAGAGTCCTGTGCGAACTCCAGAAAATCAATGGCAGGTTGAACAGGCATGAAGAGCAGCTTGAGGAGCATGACAGGGCCATAGAGCAGCACAAAAGTTATTTCAGGATTATTGGAGGTGTTATCGGAGCTATAATCACACTAATTGCTGCAGCAATAGCGGTAATAACTTCAAGGCTTTGATTTTTCTTTTTAAAGTCCATTTTCGAGCTTTTTTGCATGAAGGTCCAAAACAAGACGAAGGCTGTTGTTTATATTGGCAACAAAATCATCAAGCCAGGAAAAGTCACAGAGCTGAGCAAGGAGGAACTTGAATTCAGCGGAGTTAAAGCAATGATTGAGAGCAAAGAGCTTGAGATCGTCGAAGAAGAGAAGAGAACCAAGAGAAAGAAAGAGTGAGCTATGATAACGATCGCCGAAGTCAGAAACACACTTGGAGAAGCGTATTCGACAACTCCTGACGATGCGACAATTCAATCATTCATTGATCGCAGAGCGGAGGAGCTTAAAGATTTGATCGGACTTGACGATTTGTCATCGGCCCCTTATCAGAGCCTACTTAAGAAGTGGCTACTCAACAAGGTTTGCTGCGATGTTCTTGCTTTGGATCTGACCGGAATAAGCAACGACGATGCTCTCGACTACAGCATTGGGGAGTTAAGAGAGAGTAGGAGCAAGAATGTCGATCTGAAGTTAACATGGTATCAATCTTTTAAAGAGGCTGCAGATCTGGCCCTGAACACGTACTTCCTCAAAACGAGAGGTTACAGAGCTGTTAAGCTGTAGTAAAAATTTTATTTGATATCAAATTAAATATGGGTGTGGAGAGAGGAAGAAAACTGTTAAGACAGCTAAAGCATCTTGTTGAGGACAACTTTCCAGAACTTGTAGTTGAATACTCTCAGGATGCAATTTTGATAAGGGTCAAAAATGGCAACTCAAGAAGAGGTACTGCAGGCAATAGTTGAGAATAATGGTGTGATGAGTTTCAAGCAGCTGAAAGAGCACTTCAGGATAGGTAAGTCTGGCTCTTCGTGGCTTCCTCAGAGACTTAGATCCCTTGAATCGAAAAAGCTGATTTACAGGCTCAGAATAGGCAATGAAACTTTCTTCATCGCAGATCCTGATCTGGTTGAATTTGAGAACAGGGGGAGACCAGCTGGTACTATCTGCATAAGCACGACTATGGAACAGAAGCTGCTGAATGCTCTCGGTGAGAGAAAGATTATGACAAAATGGCAGCTTAGAAAAACTCTTGGATGGGATGATAGGACGTTGAATAAATACATTCGATCACTCATCAGCAAAAATATGCTTATCGAGTGGGATACAGGGACCATAACACTCTATTTCACACCCGAGACACTGAATAGTATCCTAAACCAGTATTACGAAAAGCTGTATTCTAATTTTTGATGCTGAAATCAGCATTAAATTGAGTCTTTTGGCAGCCCCAAAATC
Source organism: uncultured Archaeoglobaceae archaeon (assembly GCA_965541645.1). GTDB lineage: Archaea > Halobacteriota > Archaeoglobi > Archaeoglobales > Archaeoglobaceae > Archaeoglobus. The sequence continues at coordinate 19,461 of CBEUCM010000026.1, forward strand.
TTCTCGCTTTATTAAGTCTCCTTGAATTGAGGTTATTATGCGGGCGTGGACAGATGCGGAAAAGCCACTCTGGATGCCGAAGGGTTCCGTGAGGGCGATTATAGCCCTGATGTTCTCCGGTTCAGTTGCATATCTCGGCGTTGCAGGTAAGATCCAAGCCGACAGAATGGTTGAGATCGTGATGATGATCCTCGCTTTCTACTTCGGTGCGAAAGCAGGTGGTCAGAAATGATGGTTAACGTATTCGACGACCGCAAGGGGTCGATTGCGCACATCCTTGCCGGTGGGGTAACGTGGTACCTGCCAGTGACATTCGTGGTATTCGTGGCTTATGAGTTCGTCGAGCACATTTATCTACGGGGCAAGGAAAGAGAGGCCAATTTCCTTGGCGATATACTGGAATTCAGTTTTGGGATTATGTTGGTAACAGTACTCACCACGATGCTCGACTGCATAGGTTTGGCGGTTTTTCTCGCCTTCGTTGCAGCACTATGGGTTTTGATGGGGAAGTGGGATTATGAGCTTCGAAAAGATTCTCGAAAAGAAGGGAAGAGAAGTAAATCTGATAAAAGTGGCCCAAATAACTGATGTGGGCTACATCAGCAAGCAGGAAACTACTGTGACGATCAAAGCTGTTGTCTTACCGCTTGCATCAGAGGAAAGACAGTTTTGGCAGGAAGTCGGAATAACGATGGCCAGCCTGAAAGTTTTTACTGATCAGGAACTCAGTACTGGCTGGCAGATCGAGATCGACGGCAAACGCTACACTATCAGAGCTTACGAGAATTATGGGGAGTACAAGAAGGCAATCCTCGAGGCGGTTGAATGATCAAGGATGTAAACAAAATCCCTGAGTTACTGAATTCGTTGCCAGATGAGAAGGAGCAAATTCTAAAATTAGCAGGAGCTTTTCTGGAGGGGAAAATCAAGGAGAAGATAACACACAGCGACCCAGACTGGCCACCCTTGAAGCCTGAGACCGTTAAGCGGAAGGGATCCTCAAAACCACTCATCGATACTGGCAGGCTTAGAAACTCGGTAACTCACAAAGTTGAAGGGGATGAAGTCCTCGTCGGCATATTCGGTGGGGAGGTTCTCGTATACGCTGCGGTCCACGAATTTGGCTCTCCAAAGAAAAACATCCCTGAGCGATCATATCTCCGCAAGACCTTCGATGAGCAGAAAGAGCAGATTGAGAAGCTGATCGATGCTGAGATTGAAAAAGTCCTGAGGAGGTTCGCATTCCATGCTTGAAAACAGGGTGCACTCGGAGCTTTACAATTTGCTCGTAAACCACAGTTTCAGTTATCAGGGCCAGCCACTCGAAGTTACAATCTTAAGAGCAAATCAGGCTGTTAGCGATTTGCAGTTTCCCACGATCTTCATTAACTATGCAGATGCCGTACTCGACAGAGGCAACATACCGCTCAATGAGATCTACAGCATTGATCTCGTTGATGCAGGAGATGGATTTCAGGATATACAGTATCAGAAGGGCGTTGCAGTCAGACAGTCGATCGAGCTTAATCTCTACGACGATAACATCTGCAGAATCGCCGAACTACAGGAGCAGCTGTTCTTGTTGTGCAAGCAGATTAACTTGACAGGAGTTACGATTTTTGAAGTGAATCCGCCAAGAATTCTTGATTTTACCGAGGAGGATTACATTTACAGGCGGATGATCGAAGTGGTTTGCAAGTTCATCCTGAGCTACGAGGAGATGGTGAAAACGATAGAGGGGGTTGAGCACAGGACAGAAATTCAGCAATGATCGATTTTTAAAGTCTCTTTTCTCAAGAAACTCTGATGTTTGATTTCCTGAAAAAAGCGGAAGACAAATTGGATGTTGCTAAAACAGCAGTTGCCTTGCTCGATGTAGCCACTCATTTCCAGATCGTCCCAGGAAAGAAGCGAATCTATGTTTGGTGCAGGGCTGAAGATGTTGAGAGGGTCAAGGAAATCTTTGGTGGGGAGTTAGTGGAGGTTAAAGAGCTTAGAGGGAGGATGAGACTCGTTGTTGGGACTTACTGAGTACCTGATAGTCCGATAAATTTAATTTTAATACTTCTTGAGTAGTATCATGGTTAGCGATAAATATCGTCCAAATAAGGGTGTTAAAGACCATCTAAGGAAGAAAGTTTTGGAGAAGTATGGCTATCGTTGCGCTAAATGCGGGTATGGATTTCTTGAAATTCATCATATTGACGGAGATCATACTAATAATTCCATTGATAACCTAATACCATTGTGTAAAGCATGCCATATCGAAGAGCACTGGAAAGAAAAAAATAATTGCCCAGATATATTACGAAATAAAATTCGAAGACTTGCACGGAAAGTGGTCGAAGATGTAGTTAAAAAAGAATTGGAGATGATTTTTGAAGAAGTTAAAAGAAAGACAGGGCTAAATTTGGATGATGAGCTTAAATATTCAAAAGAACGACTTGGTTTTCTAATATCACGTTATATCGAAATAAGAATCTCCAATGTAATAAAAGAGGAGATTAAAAAAGAACTTGAAATTTAGATCCTTGAACTCATAGGCCACTTTTGACTTTTCTTTTTAAAGTCCTATTCAGCTTAGCGATTACGGGAAAGACCTACAGGGGCGACACAGGTATCTTCAGCTTTCGCTTTAAGCATCCTCACAGATCGCTATGCCATTCTTTCAAGTATTGTGGTGAGAGAAATAATGTGTTAAACTCTGAGATCTGGAGGGAATTGAACTTGATATCTCCAGTCAGTAGGGAGATCCTGCTGAGATCTAAACTCAACTGAGTTCTCTTTTTTAAGTCTGCTTTCTCCTTCAACAGCATGGGAGAATTTGGAGAGGTGATAAGGCATGCCGACAGCTGAGAGTGCGATAACCATCAATCTGCAAGATGCAACATTCGCAACTCCCAGCGAGACATATGGAGAGGTCATAGTTATTGGCGAGGACCCCAATAAGCTCAACTTGTTCAACCAAGTAAAGACATACTACTCACAAAGCGAGATCGAAGCAGATTTTGGGGCAGACTCACCGATAGCTAAGGCAACCGCCAAGGTGTTTGCTCAAGGTGTGCAGAGGGTTAAGGCTGTTAATGTGATGAAGGATGACGGGACTGGAAACGCTGTCGCAGATTATGCGACTGTTCTCGCAGATCTGGAGGACAAGAAGGTTGATTACGACATAATGGTTGTCACGATTGATGCAAGCGATGAAAATGCTCAGACAGTTGTAGATCACGCAGGCAGTTATCACAAAGTTCTCGTTCTGCCTTACATCGGTGCTGCTGCTGATGCCAAAACTGCCTTCTCAGCTCTGACGGCAAACGAGTATGTGTTTGCTATAGCCCATGACGATTCCTCACTAACAGTTGGAGAGCTTAGCGGAGCTGTGGCTGGAGTTTTGAGCAAACTACAGCCTTGGATTCCACCGGAGTGGTACGGTGTGCAGGGAATTGACGCTGCAGGCTACAAAGCAAGCGAGGCTGATGAGCTGGAGAATAGCAATATCGCAACGATTGTAGAGATTGGGAAAGCCGTTATCTCGACTGCAAAGTCTCTCGATGGAAGCTGGATCGACATTCCAAGGACCAAAGCATACCTTGCAACCGAAATAAGGAACGCTCTGATCAATCTGAAGCTCAGACTCGCAAACATGGGCTCTAAAATCCCCTACACACCTCAAGGACTGAACATGATTAAAGCTACGATCGAGAAAGTGCTGAGAGTAGCTCAGGGGTTGGGAGCTCTGCGAGAAGACTACACAGACAGCGAGGGAAATCTTGTCAGGGGCTATGAGGTGCAGATGCCCAACTATGAGGACATTAGCGATTCTGACAAGGCAAGCAGGATTCTGAGGAACGTGAGGGTTATCGCATATCTGAGTGGGGCTATCAGCAAGATAACGCTGGATCTGGTTATAACGCTGTGAGGTGGTTAAGATGGCTGGGGGAGCCGTTGAGTTGAGGATTAAAGACATAACGATATTCATTGATGGGGTAGAGATTGAGGGGATCAAAGAATTCGGTTTCACGCCGAAAGATTCTGAGAATGTCAAAGCGGTGAAAGACTGGACTGGCAGGACAGTTGCAGTGTCAATCACTGAAGATTACGATTACGAGGGGTCAATAACTCTGCTTGCTTCGAGCAAGAATAACTCTCAGCTGATGGCGATTGCTTCAGCAAAGAGGGCTGTGCAGGTCGTCATTACGCCTAAAGACCCAAAAATAACTGGCTTCAAGAGCATAACGATGGACCAGACTTACTTCTTCTTCCCAGAAGTGAAGCCTTCCGCTGAAGAACCACAGCTGGAGTGGAAGTTCTGGGGAACTGGATTTAAGATGGAATAAGCTACACGAAATCTTTTTAATTTTGTTTTTGGTTTTTCAACTTAATGCTTTATGTTTTCGTCGATGAAAGTGGGGATCTGGGGTTCACTAAAAAATCTTCCAAATATTTCGTAATTGCAAGCGTTGAAACTACAGATGATAAACAATTTGATTCCCTGTTTAAAAAAGTTAGAAAGAGTTTAAAGAAGAAAGAGCGAGACATTCCTGAATTCAAGTTTACAAAAACAAATCAGGACACCAAACTCAAGATTCTGTCGAAAATTGCTGAGTTGGATGTCTCATTCTCAGCGGTAGTGTTGGATAAGAATACTGTCGCATTCCATTTACGTACAAAACAGCAGATTTTATATAATTATCTCACTGGGTTTATTGTCGAGATTCTGCCAGTATCTCGACATCGGAGGATTAAATTAGTTATTGACAAATTCTTGACCAATGAGGTTGAAAGATCAAACTTTGATGAATACATACTTCAAAAAGTAGAGGAAGTTTGTCTTAAACATGGTATCATCGTCCCAGAAGTAAGAGTGAATCATGCATCCTCTCAATCTCATTGTGGGTTACAAGTAGCAGATTTCGTAGCTGGATCAATTTTCAACAAATATGAGAGAGGGTATGAAAAGTACTATACGATTATTAAGCCGAAAATTGACATTTTGAAAGAAAGATTTAAAAGATGAGTATCGCGGCCCCGTCCTACTCCATCCCACCCTCCTCAAGGAGGCCTCATCGTTTCGGACGGAGGGGGTAGCAATCGCTACCCGACCTTACCCGCTAATAATTTTGTGTTTTTACATTATATGAATTTTTCGAGTGATCCAACTATATCAATATTTTTGATTTTCTCAGTTTTTAAAGTCTGCTTACACCCAAACCCTCATGCAAGTCGAAATCGGTGATAGAGTCTTCAAACTCGAAAAACCCGGCGGATACAAACTTCTGAAGGTCGTTGACGAGGGCAAGGATGCAGCGGATTTGATGCGAGATCTGATTCTTGTTTGCATCAAAGAGCCAAAACTGAAAAGAGAGGAAGTCGAAGAGATGGATCCAGAGACATTTTTCACTCTGTCAGCGAAAGTAAATGAGCTCATAGCAGGTGATCTAAAAAAATTGCAGACATTGATGCAATCGAGCGTGAAGTAAGGGAAGAGATTGGGCTCTACGTTCTTGCCAGAGAGTTGAATGTAGATATTGATGAGGTCAAGAGGTGGCCAGCTGAGAAGATACTCAGATGGTCAATCGCTCTGAAAGTAATGTCTGAGGAGGTGAATAAGGCCGTAAAGTCTACAGAAAGTCCGAGAAAGCACTTATTTGTTTTCAGGTAGGTTCTTGGTCGTGCCGTTGATCGTCTTCATTAACTCAACATTCGCTATAGAATTCCACTCTGCTACGCTTATTTTATCGTCTTCCCTTAAAACAATCAGCTTTTCGTCAAATATGTCTGCAACAAATCCCCCCATTTCGTCGAATTCAGTTTTAATTCGAACATAAGGATAATTATCTGAATATTTTGCAGTTAATATTGATTTTAAAATTTCGCGCATATTTCTATGATTTGAGATCGAAATTATAAAAGCCAAGAACCCAAAATACCCTGAAAGTATGAGTGTACTTCCCACATTTCCTGAGATTTGTAGGTTTTTTTCTTCATAAACGACTAATGCCATAGCGATGGCCCACCAAAGTAATCCAGCAGCAAACCATTGGACAAAATCGATAATATTGACAATCTGTTTTGATTTACGTAACCACTCCGCATAATTTTCATCTCCATCGTTTAGCATCTTTTTAGTTTTTAGTTTAAATTCGGAGATATGCTTCCCCATCAAAGCCGAAGCTATGAGTGGAATTGCGCTAATGAGAGTAGAATGAACTAAAGCAGATGTGATATCCCCCAAAACATACGATAAAAAAACCAAGGTAACAACAGCGAGAAACGCACTTAACATAAAACCTCCAAATCCAGTCCAGAAGCTTGGTGATCGATAAGTCATAAATTCTTTGAGGCAAGTATCTATAGAATTGCTATACGTCCTCAAAAATTTAAGCCATATTATCCTTCGTTCATTTTCTTTCCGTTTTTCGAACCAATTGCTAATATATTGTCTAATTAGTAGAGTAAGCACTGAGAGCGTAAAAAACACTATTATGCTCAAAAAATTTAGATCTGCTAAAGTAGTTGTTATAACACTGTACTCACTTTGGGCCATATTACTTAGAGCAATGTTATCGATATTAGATTTTCTTCTTTAGCTCTTTCACGAGAACATTAAAGTTGCAATCTTGTTCCTCTTTATTCCAGAGCATGCATTTTTCTTTTCGGCAGGGTGTAGTAACCCCAAGAACGGACATTCGAATTTATCTTTACCCCACTCTCCTCTTTTCCCAAACATATCTCTCTTTTAAAGTCTGCAAAATTTAACTCTACCGATGGAAGCTCTCAGAAGTCTTTATGTCGTTATTCAGCTCAAAGATCAGATAACAGACCAACTAAAGAAAGTAAATCAAGCTGTCGATAGCGTAAAGTCTGGAATTAGATCATTGACTGAGACTGTTGGGCAATACAAATGGGCCGTTGTGGGAGCTGGAGCTGCTCTATCGGCTTTTGCTTATGGTGGTTTCCGCTTTTTCAGCGATGCAACGAAAGAACTTGCCAATTTTCAGGATGCAATGAGAGTTTTCAGGGCCTATGCTGGAGAAAATGCTGATGCGATTCTGAAAGCAATGGAGGAAGCCGCCGAGGGAACGATCGACAGCACTCAGATGATTCTGAACGCAAACAGAGCAATTGTGATGGGGATAGATCCAGAATACTTGCCGAGAATGATGAGAATAGCCAGAGCAGCAGCGAGAGCAATGGGAACCGATGTGCAATACATGTTTGAATCAATTGCAGTTGGTACAGCTCGCCAGTCGAAGCAAATACTGGACAACTTGGGTATTATCGTCAATGCAGAAGAAGCATACGAGAAATACGCTAAGCAACTCGGCAAGACTGCTGATCAGCTTACAGAAGCTGAGAAGAGGCAAGCTTTTCTCAATGCAGTAATGGAAGCAGGAGAGAAACTTGTGAGGAAAGTGGATCTTTCTCAGGAAACGCTCAATGAACAGCTAATGAAATCGAGAGTCGCATGGCAGGAGTTCAAGAAAGCATTAGCTGAAGGAGCTCTACCAGTTATAATGGCCTTCACCGATAACCTTGAAAAACTTACAGCTTGGCTGAGAGATTTGCCGAAACCTGTGAAAGCTTTAGTAGGAACTCTTGGGGTCTTGGCAACTGGAGTTTCAGCTGTTGTGGGACCATTACTAATGCAGGCTGCAGCTCTTGCTTTCTTAAGGGTGCAAATAATCCAACTTACAGGAACAACAAGTCTCCTTGCAGGGTTAAGAGTAATGATGCTCGGATTTGCCAGTTCTGTGTGGGCAGCTATCGCCCCCCTACTGCCAATAATAGCTATAATCGGGGCAGTTGTAGCAGCAATTCTCCTCCTCCAGGACGTTCTCGTGAAAGGCTGGGATAAGAGTTACCTCGGCCGATTTATTAACTGGCTTTCAGAGAAACTTGGTCCATTGAAGTATCTAATCCTTGGTCCTGCAGGAGCATTGCTTTTCCTCGCCCAGAATTTCGACAAAATGACCGCAGCTATAAGAGGATTTGTTGAATGGATGCAGAACGCTTGGAAAGCCTTCACGGAAAATCCAATCTTCAAGGTCCTGCAGACCCTATTCCAGTTCACACCAATGGGAATGGGCCTCAAAGCAACAACCACGATGATAACGGAGCATCGCCTTCCGACTCTCAGCGAGATCATGCCTAAGCCGACTCAGATGATCTCAACCGTCCAGAACAGAGTTGAGCACAAGACGATTAATGTTCCAAAGATTGAAATCAAAATCGAGGGAGTGAAAGATCCAGACAAGGTTGCTGAATTGGTCGAGAAGAGGCTTCAGAGGCAGTTTAATGCGATAGGTGTTTACTGATGAAAGCGTTATATTCTTCTTTGTCCATTCTAATTATGCAGGAAGTCAGATCTGCAATACTCAAGCTACTCTATGACTTAGAGCGGGAAAGTCCGAGAGCCTGGACAGATGAGAAATCAATTGCTGAAGAGCTTGGCCTAACTCTTGAAGAAGTATTTTTCCACCTCGATTATCTCGAACAGAAGGGTTTCATCAAATACAACAGAACTCTAAACAGTCATGGTAGAGGAACTGTAAAGATTACAGCCCTCGGTATTGATGCGGTCGAAAATCCAGACATGTTCATTAAGGAAGCTCCGTTCCTCCAGCAGCTTATCATTTACGGCGATGTAGTTAACTCAACAATTATGCAGGCTGAATCCATCAAAATCCGCAATGGGTTAAATAGAATTGCAGAGCAAGTCGATGATGCTGAAGTCAGGAAGCTGATTGAGGAGCTAATTGCAGA
>CBEUCM010000027.1:0-26646 GCA_965541645.1 uncultured Archaeoglobaceae archaeon
ATTGGGTTACTGCTGGAGGTGGTTCGATGGCAGGAAATAATTTTAGGAAATCACAAATTCTTACGTTCCAAGAAAGATATAAATTCCAGAAAAATTTCTCACTTACATGCCCAACATCTGTATCGCCGGAGCTGCGGGAGATGGCATAAAGGAGGCCGGAGAAATACTGGGAAATCTTCTGGCTGAAATGGGTTACTCTGTTTTTGTCTATCAGGAGTACGAATCGATGATAAGGGGCGGACACAACGCCAGTGTTGTTAGATTCTCGAAAAAGGAAATTCACTCCCACACCTGGAAGTACGATATCCTCATCTGCCTTGAGGATTACGTTTTCGATTACCACAAAAACAGGCTTCATGGTGCTTTGATCTACGATTCAAAATTTGAACTGGAGTACCAAGATGCATTTCCGGTTCCAATGTCTGAACTCGTGAAGAAAAACCACGCTCCAAATATATTCAGAAATGCGGCGGCTCTGGGGGCTTTATGTCATCTGCTCGGGATAGATATCGCCACACTGCACAGGCAGTTTGAGAACAAGTACGGTGAGAAGGCCAGGGACGACATCGAAATTTCATCCCTTGCATACGAGTACATGAAAAAATACGGGCAGCTCATGAAGGTTGAGGAGCTTGGAGAGCCCAGAACACTTAGATCGGGTAGTGAGGCAATAGCTCTCGGCATGATTGGTGCCGGATTGGAGTGTTACTACGCCTACCCCATGACCCCCGCTACACCCATACTGCACTTCCTCGCAAAAAAGAGGTTGTGCATAGCGGTGCAGCCAGAAAATGAGATAGCTGCGATCATGATGGCCATTGGAAGCGCCTTTGCAGGTAAAAGGAGTGCTGTTGGAACCAGCGGTGGTGGTTTTGCGCTGATGAGCGAAAGTACAAGTCTCGCCGGCATGGCTGAAATACCTGTGCTGATAGTTCTCGCTCAGAGAAGTGGCCCCTCAACCGGTATGGCGACCTATACAGCACAGCAGGATCTTTACTTTGCCTTAAACCCTGCACACGGAGAGTTCCCGGTAATTGTAGCCTCTCCCCTCACTGTATCGGACGCATACGGCCTCGCTGCTGAACTGCTCAACCTTGCGTGGAAGTTCCAAACTCCAGCGATCCTCCTGACGGAGAAGCACTTAACTGAAAGCTACGAGACTGCCAAGTTCGACGATGTAAATGTTGAGGAGATCGATGTTACTGACGAGAGTGATGATGTGTTTCCGAGGTACGAGATTACAGAGAGCGGTGTGTCGAGGTACGCAATTCCCCCAGCAATTGTGAAGGCAAACAGCAATGAGCACACTGAGTACGGAATTACAACGGATGACGCTACAATAGCATCGGAGATGTACGCCAAGAGGATGAGAAAGGAAGAGACAATAGAGCAGGAGATCAGGAGCAGAAAGCCATACGTAATCGCAGGTAGCGGAAAAGATACGGTGGTTACCTGGGGAAGCAACTTTGGGGCTGTCGTGGAGGCGGCGGAGGAGCTGGGTTTTTCAGCTGTTGGAATAAGATATCTTAGACCTTTACTTCTGCCAGAACTGCGTGGAGAAGTGATATGCGTTGAGTGCAACTACAGGGGCCTTCTCGGCAGCATGATAGAAAGGGAGGGGACGAGCGTTAGGAAGGTTCTGAGGTGGGACGGCAGGCCGTTTACACCTGACGAATTGAAGGAGAAGCTCTCTGCAGGGAGGTGAAATGCCATGAGAACGAATGCCAAAATAACCTGGTGTCCAGGTTGTGGAAACTTCAGCATCCTCAGAGCCTTTGAGAAGGCTGCAGAAAGGCTGATAAAGGAGGGATATAAGATCGTGATCTCATCAGGCATAGGATGTCACGGGAAAATTGCAGACTACCTCAAGCTGCCAAGCTTCCACGTCATACATGGCAGGGTGCCACCCTTTTTAACCGGTCTAAAGCTTGCAAACCCTGAACTGATCGCTGTGGGATTTGTTGGAGATGGAGACGCTTTAAACGAAGGCATGGAACACCTCATCCATGCAGCGAGGAGAAACACAGATATAACAGTGCTTCTCCACAACAATGGCGTATTTGGCCTTACTACCGGGCAGGTTACGGCAACAAGCCCGAAAGGCAGAAAGGGCAGATCCACACCCTTTGGCAATCCCGAGAACCCAGTTAATCCGTGTCAGCTCATGCTCGTGAGTGGGGCAACCTTCGTTGCGAGGATGTTTGCCGGAGATGTTGCTGAGCTCTCTGAGGTTATGTACATGGCAATGAAGCACAGGGGCTTCTCCTTCGTGGAGATAATACAGCCCTGCGTGGCCTTCAACAACACGTGGCACTTGAAAGACAAAGTTAGAAGGGTTGAGAGAGCAAGGAGCGTTCAGGAGGCGATAATGGTTAGCGAAGATTTACTTGCATGCGGAGTACTCTCCCGGAAAGAGGATGAGACCTTTGAGGATGTCGTGCGGGAGATGTATGTAGTATGAGTATGGAGATCTACGTTCTCAGACTCGGCCACAGACCTGAAAGGGATAAAAGGATCTCGACCCATGTGGCCCTGACTGCAAGGGCCTTCGGGGCGAGGGGGATATACTTTGACAGAAAGGATGAATCGGTGTTTGAGAGTGTGAGGGATGTGGTTGACAGGTGGGGAGGGGACTTCTTCATAGATGTGGCAAACTGGAAAAAACTGCTTAAGGAGTTTGATGGGCTGAAAGTACACCTGACAATGTATGGAATCCCATTGCCTCAGAAAATTGATGAGATCAGGAAGGCTGAAAAAGTTTTGGTCGTTGTTGGTGCTGAGAAAGTCCCTTCAGAGGTTTACGAGATGTGCGATCTGAACATCTCCATAGGAAACCAGCCACACAGCGAGGTCGCAGCCTTGGCCGTGTTCCTTGACCGGGTGCTGGGAAAGGTCTTCGATCTGGAATTTGAGAATGCGAAGCTTAGGGTGATTCCAAGCGAAAGGGGGAAGGTGGTGGAAAGCAGGGATTAGAGTTCCATCTCTATCTCGTCCTTTGAGGCTGAGATTTTTCTTATCCTCTTTGAAATCTCGAACCTGATTCTGTCAGGTACCCTCTCCTCGGTTCTGACACCCATCTTGTCAAGGATGAAGCTGAAGAGGAGGTTGCTGTTGTAGAAAAGCAGAGATGAGAAACCGAGGTTTAAGTACGTTCTGAAGTTTTCCTCGCCCATCATCAGGTCGTATCCCCTCTCCCTCAACCACGTTTCGAAGTCCTGGATCGTGAGCTTCACAGAGGGGAAAATGGTGGGGAGAATTATAAATCTTGGGGTTTTGCGGGCATAAACTGCGGGCAGGTTTTCCAGCGCTCTAACCAATATGCTTCTCGATGATCTCAATCAGTTTTTCTCTTTTCAGCGGCTTTTTTACCACTTCAAGGGCGCCTGCGTCCAGTATCTCCTTGCCCCTGCTTCTGGCAAACGCCGAAATGGCCACAATCTTTGCATCCGGGGCGATCTTCTTCACCCCACGGGTGAATTCCGCACCATCCATGACGGGCACTGGCAGATCAGCTTCAATGCCTTCAACCCTGGGCATTAGAATATCGACAAGAACGAGATGAGGCCGGAACTCTTTAAAGATCTCAAGGCCTTCCTTTCCGTCCATCGCAATCGCTACGTCGTACCCTTCAGAGAGCAGGGCTTTGTAAGCTTCAAGTAGGGCTTCGTCATTATCAACAATCAATATCCTTTTTTTCACAACATTGGAAGGTTATTTTTAAACAATATATACTTTGTGTACATCCAGATATCATTTAACAATGTATACGGTAAAATTCATGCACGAAACGTCTGTCATCGGCTTTCTCCATACCAGAAACTCAGGAATTCTTGAGATGTCCGGTGTGGTCCACCACGTCCAGCACCTGACGACCATGATTTCATCAAAAATCAGGTTGCTCTTGTCAATTATGGCATCGTTTGTAGCGTTCACAACAACGTAGTCCCCACTTCCAAAGGAGTACCTGATGCCGGTCGTGATGTATATCGCATCGTGATCCCGGAGATACCATGCAAGCGGCCAGTACTCGCCAACATTAGTAAAAATATAAATCGTATCATTCTTTGTCTTCTCAGCGAATTCACGTACATCGTACTGTGTTGGGAGATACAGTGTGGGTTCTGCAGGATTAACGGGATTAACGATGTTCGCAGCAACCGATCCGTAGGCAGAGAACAGGAGGCAGGCAACAATGCAGGCGGCCCCAATTCTTTTATCAACCCTGCTGTAAATCTCACCTATTCCAACACCGGCAACCACGTACATCGGGAATAAAATGTGCACGGCAAGCCAGGGCACCTTCTCCTGCATGTAGGAGAAGAACATCAGGGAGGCTACAAACCAGAAGGTCATGAAAGATACAAACTCACCCCTTCTTCCCCTGACAACAGCAAAAAGTCCAAAAACTGCCAGCATCAGTGTGGGAAGATCATATAGGAGCAGTAGTTCGAGGTAGTAGTACCAGGGCCCCGCTATTCTCGCAATTTCGTGCTGATGTTTCCAGTAGCTGACGGCCTTTACCGCCGGAAACTCACTTACCTTTGTCAGAGGATCCATGTACGTGAAAAAGTTGGTGTAGAGTGCGGCATAGATCAGGAAAAAGATTGCTGCTGAAAGCAGCAGGTCGCCAATCCTGAACCTTTTGATGTCAAAGATGAAGAAGATCAGAAAGATTGCCGCAAAGGGGTAAAAGGTCTCCTTCAGCGTTGCGAAGAGGGCCATGCATACAAAGGCTGCAACAAGGTAAACTGTATCCTTGTCCGGCTTTACATCCCTCCAGTTTTTCTCGGATTCGAGGTACCTGAAAATGAGGTAGGCAAACAGAGCTGTAAAGAGAAGCTGAAATATGTCCGCCCTGCAGAATCTGGAGTAGTTTACAACTATCGCAGATATCGCAACCAGCGCTGCAGAGATAATTGCCGCATGATCTCCAATATACCTCCTGTAAAGCAAAGGAATCAGAGACACTGCAACGCCAACGAGGGCGGGTAAAATTCTGAGGGAAAACTCACTCTCACCAAGCAGGGATACTGGGACATACAAAAGATAGTAAAGCAGGGGACCGTGGTAGGCAGGATCATAGTGGTAGCTTCCAGAGAAAAGTGACTTAAGGATGGTCGCATGAATGCTCTCATCGAAGAACAGGGGTGGGTCTGAGAGGTTGTAGAGACGAATCAGAGCTGCAACGATTAATATGAGCGGTAACCATTTCCGCATGCAGGGTGAGGGTGAAGAAAGGTTATATCGTTTTCCATTTAATGTTAAAGATCGAAATAATAACCATCATAGACATTTGTTAGAACATAGCGAAAAACTTAATAATTTAACGTTTTAGGATGTACCGTGAGGCTGATACTGCTGATCGCCTTTCTGGTTCTCTCAATCAGCACCATCAGCACGGTAAGGGGGATAACATACAAGGAGAACTTCGACAAACTTGGAGGCATGGTTGAGGTTACTGCAGATTCTCCCTTTCCGAAAGCTTGGAAAAGCAGCGGGGATCTGTGGAGCGATGGCGAGGATGACTGGGACAGCCCATCGAACAGCCACACTGCTGGGATGGGTGGGGAGTACAGCCAGAATGATATCGATGCTGTTGAAGCGTTGGATGGTACCTGCTCGGAAAGCTCCGTTAGCACATCCACGATCTTTTTCATCTCCGATGAGAAGTACGCAGTCCAGGAGTTCATGTTCACCGCTTCCCTCGATTCAACGCACCTTGAGGTGAACGCTTACGTTACCGACGAAGATGATGGGTTGCAGGCCTACATCTGGAACTTCGCCACCAGCTCATGGGAGCTTTACGCAAACTATTCGTACGATATTGGATGGGTGTGGGTGAACTTCTCAACCGATTCTCCTCAGGATTATATCTCCAACTCAGGAGAGGTGTATGTCTTATTTCAGAGCCGGGCCTACGTTGAGTGGATAGGCTCCGATACGGCGAAGGTTAGAGTTGACTACATCGAGCTTGTTGCGTCTGTTCCGAACAGCAGCGTGACGGATGTCTGCATTAACGTCGTTTCGACAAACCTGCGAGACTGGGGAGGTGTTTTTGACAGCGATTCTGTCAATGCTGTTGTTTCCATCAATCCCAGGGTTGAAAACTACCCGGTCGCTATTAAGGGGGTGTGGGATGAAGGGTATGGATACTTTGCCGCATCCTTTACTGACAGCAGTGGCAATGCAAGCCTGAGCGGAAAGCCAGGGGATGCGGAGATCACAGACAAGTGGAGAGTCAGCTTTTATGCAGCCATCCCCAGCGTGATGGTCAATGGAAAGGCGTACAGTGGCTGTGGAAACAGAGTAATAGCCCAAAACGTTGCAGTAATGCCGGGCAGCTACACCATCGAGCTTGTTGGTAGGTTCTACTACTCTGGCGGTGCAGACTGGGTGAGGGTTGTGTGGTACGCTGACGAAAGCTCGGTTCAGAAGCCCTACGATATCCCGGCAGTGCAGAAGTTCACCTCAGGCAGGGCGAGCGTTACGATATGGAAGTACGGACTCGACGATTACTGTGCGGATCCGAACTGTGATACTGAAGGAATATACGGCAGCTACGATGATGCCGACTGGAATGGGGCGTGCATAGCCTTCGGATCCACCACACCCTACTGCGACAGAGATCCGCACAACGCATGCTATCGAGAACCGGGAGAGAGCGGGCATGACTGCGTTTATTTTTCAGGCTACAGGGTTGGGCCTTTCATTGAACTCAACGTCCCCGATCACGCCCTCGGCTGGCTGGCAAGGTTTGTGATCAACTGGGGATGGGGATCGCTGGAGAGCTTCATGCGCTCAACCTACTACGACCAGCATGAGGGGCCATATGGGGTTGTCAACCGCAATGCGAAGTGTGGGAAGCTCAACCCCTCAACCGAGTACTCCTTCACGCATGGCGTGCTGGGCATAGGGAAGGATCTAAAGGGTGGGCTGGGCGTTGTGGGCTTTATAGGGATGATGGCAGACAGCAAGCACACATTCGGCATTATGTTCGGCCACCGCTACGGTGTACATCCGTTCATAGCGGTGGTTAGCACAGTACCAAGCTACCCGTCAACAAAGGAGGGGTGGGAGAACTACAGAGAGGAGTGGCTGGGATACTTCCTTTCCAATTTTGAGTATGTACTTAAAAAAACGGGAGAGGAGCTGTCAGTCTGGAACCACAGATATCCAGGAAGCGATGCTGTTGAGCTAAACAGGGCCTTCAACGATTTCCTCGTGGACTTCATACCCTACTTCAAAGCGACGCTGTGGATAATGGTTAACAGCGGTAAAAGTGTCCTCCATCCCTTCATCGTTGGTGTTTACGTTATGGCGAAAGATCTTGCTGACACTGCTTTGCTTATGCTTTCCAACCCAAGCCTTAAGGGTGAGCTTGAAGATGCTGTGTCAACCGCCCTGCTCCAGCTTCCGAACATTACCGGCCCGCCAGATGCAAGCACGGGTTTTAACTACCTCCTGTCAAAGAGGGCTGAGCTGCCCTACAGCGAGAGAAGAGAGTTCGCCCACAGGGCGATGGAGCTTGTAGATCAAACCTTGGAGTGGGTTATTGCCGTTATGAAGGAAATACCGCAGATGGAGTACACAAACACCCGTGACAGCCCGGGATGGGAATGGGACTGGATTGCTGATTGTCCCTACGGTTAATTTGCTGAAAAAAATTAGGAAACTAACTGTATTGCCAAAAGCACCATTACGATTGCCCCCAGCATCAGTATATCATCCCTCCACATAATCGACACTTAACAGTATATTATTTAAATTTATCTATAAATTTTGAAATTGGGAAATTACAAATGTCAAAGTGAAAATGTTAACTTGCAATAAAAATTGGAATTTTATTGTTGTACAATCTGTTCGATCAGCACCAAGGACTCCGGGTTCATCAGGGTTGATGTATCTCCAATCTGCTGCCCAGTAAGCTTGGCTCTCACCAGCCTTCTCATAATCTTGCCGCTCCTTGTTTTTGGCAAGTCCGGGACGAAGTAGATCTCATCCGGCCTCGCTATCTTTCCGATCTCCTTTGCAACGTGCTCTCTGAGCTCCTCTTTGAGCTCTTCAGATGGCTTGTATCCCTCCTTCAGAATTACGAAGGCAACGATCGCCTCTCCCTTCACCTCATGCGGCTTGCCAACAACAGCAGCCTCGCTGACTGCCGGATGACTAACTAAGGCTGACTCAACCTCGCTGTTTCCTATTCTGTGTCCGGAAACGTTCAGGACGTCGTCAAGCCTCCCCTGTATCCAGAAGTAGCCGTCCTCATCAACCCTCGCCGCATCGCCGGTGAGATACACATCCTTGAATTTCTCCCAGTAGGTCTTGAAGTACCTCTCGGGATTCCTCCACACACCCCTGAGCATTCCGGGCCAGGGCCTCTTTATAACCAGATATCCACCAATGTTCTTGCCGTAGAGGGAATTCCCATTGTCGTCAAACACGTCCACCTCTATACCCGGGAAGGGTTTTGTTGCTGAACCGGGCTTGAGCGGGGTTGTTGGCAAAGGTGTAACGATGAAGTGTCCAGTCTCCGTCTGCCACCACGTGTCCATGATTGGGCAGCGCTCCTTTCCAATGTGCTTGTAGTACCAGTACCACGCTTCTGGGTTGATTGGCTCTCCAACACTGCCGAGCAGCCTTAGACTGCTCAGATCGTGCTTCTCCACCCACTCCTCGCCAAGGCGCATGAACATCCTGATTGCCGTTGGGGCAGTGTAGAAAACCGTAACACCGTACTTCTCGACGATCTCCCACCACCTGTCTGGCTTTGGATAGTCTGGAGCGCCGCAGTATATCACGGAGGTTGCTCCAAGGATTAGCGGGCCGTAAACAATGTAGCTGTGCCCCGTTATCCAGCCGATGTCTGCAGTGCACCAGTAAACGTCGTCCTCTTTGAGATCCATCACGAACTTCAGCGTTGCCGCAACTCCGACAGCGTAGCCACCATGGGCGTGCATCACACCCTTCGGCTTTCCGGTAGTTCCGGAGGTGTAGAGAATGAAGAGTGTATCGTTGGCATCCATAATCTCTGTCTCGCACTCCTTGGGCTGCTTCGCAGTAACATCTTCCCACCAGAAGTCTCTACCCTCTTTCATTGGCACATCTAAACCAATCCTCCTTACAACAATCACCTTCTCAACGCTCGGTGCATCCTCCAAAGCCTTGTCGGCATCCTCCTTCAGGTGTACTATGCTCCCCCTCCTGTAGAAGCCATCGGCAGTGATCAGAACCTTTGCCTCTGCGTCGTTGATTCTATCCCTCAGCGCCATTGGACTGAAACCGGAGAATACATCAGTATGAATCGCCCCGATCTTGGCACAGGCGAGCATGGCTATCGGCAATTCAGGGATCATGGGCAGGTAAATTGCAACCCTGTCTCCCTTCCTGACACCCATCTCTTTGAGGGCATTGGCCAGCTTGTTCACCTCCCTGTAAAGCTCTCCATAGGTGAGCTTTCTCACCTCTCCATTCTCTCCCTCCCAGATGTAGGCAACCTTGTTTTTTCTGAGCTTCGCCTGCTTGTCCAATGCATCGTGGACGATGTTGTACTTAGCACCTATAAACCACTTCACATAGGGTGGGTTCCACTCCAGAACCTTCTCCGGCTCTTCAAACCACTCGATACCCACCTCTTTCGCCATTTCACTCCAGAACCACTCCACATCTTCAAGAGCCTTTTTTCTGAGCTCATCTTCATCCTTTATCCCGTGCTTGTCCATGAACTGCTTGATGTTGGATTTTCTGACAAGGTCTTCGGGTGGGTGGAAAACTCTCTCCTCTTTTAGAAGAGTTTCAAGACCTGGCATCCCGTATCACCGTAACTAAATTTTTAGCTCGACCAAAAAAATTTGCGGTCTGTTGACAGGCGTATCAAAACTCAGTAACCCAGCACCTTCCCAATCTTGTCCAGCATCTCTCCAAAGGTGATCCAGTCTCCCTTCTTCATCGCATCCATAAGCCTCGAGTAGTACTCTTTAAGAGTTTCAAGCTTTTCCTCAGCGGTTGCCGGCTTCTCACCCGGCTTTTCCTCTGGCTTCTCTGGTTTTTCCTTGAAGTGCAGATCAAGCGCGTCACGCAGGGTTGAGGCCATTCTGATCTCATCATTGTGTACTGCAATAACACCCCTCAGCTCGGGAATCTTTGCAGACTCCCCACGCAGATAGATTGGCTCGACGTAAAGTATCGAGTTGTTTATCGGTATAACTAAGAGGTTGCCCCTTATCACTCTCGAACCAGCCTGATCCCAGAGTGTAAACAGCTTGGAAAGCTCAGGATCCTGATCGATCCTCGCCTCTATCTGCATCGGACCATAAACAAGCTCTCCCTTGGGGAACTCGTAGATTATCAGCTCACCGTAGTTCCTGTCGCATCTCGCAGCCATCCATGCGATCATGTTGTCCCTGTCTTTTGGTGTCATGGGCAGCATTATGACGAACTCGGGCTCATCTTCAATGGAGAGAGTGACGTAGTAGGGCTCCATTCTGATCTCCTTCCCCTCAAATTTCTCGGACGGTATAGTCCACACATCCTCCCTGTTGTAGAAGGCTGTGACATCCTTCATGTGGTAGGTGGCATAGATCTCGGCCTGCACTTCCAAAAAATCCCTTGGGTACCTGATGTGCTTTTTGAACTCCTCAGGCATTTCCCTGACAAAAAACCCGGGAAGGGCGTTTTCAAGTGTTCTTACAAAAGCGTCCTCCTGAACGACGTAGAACTTTACACTGCCGTTGTAGGCGTTAATGAACACCTTAACCGGGTTGTGCATGTAGTTGTATCTGCCAATTTTCGCCGAGTATGGAAAGCCGTCAAGCAGAGAGTAGGCATCTATGACCCAGTAGATCTGTCCATCTATCACAGCAACGTACGGATCATTATCGTAAACCAGGAAGGGCATTATCGTCGTCACCCTCTCGACTATGTCACGGTGCATCATCAGCCTGCTATCGTCGGTGATGTACTCACTCAGGATGAGGTTGACATCCCCAAACCTGAAAGCGAAGAGCAGTCTCTTCATGTAGTCCAGCTTAACACCACCATCGCCACCATACCTTGTGAAGTAGTTCACATCACCAACCGGGTAATCGAACTCCTCCTGAAGGGTGTTTACAACCGCATAGTCGTCTGTCATCTCCCCATAGTAAATCTCAGGCCGGGATATACTGATCTCACCCTTTGGCGGGATGTCGTAAATCACAAACTCTGGCAAACCCTCTTTTGAGATGGCATTTACAGGCGAGGCAACAACACCGTAGCCATGGGTGTAGATCAGATGCCTGTTCAGCCAGGTTTGAGCTCTTGCAGGGAGTAAATCAGTTGAGATTTCCCTTGCAGCAATCATGAGCTGCATGTACGTCCCATTCACCCAATATCTATCAACGTCCACATCGCTTATGACGTAGTACGTTCTGATCTGCTGGAGCTGCCTGAAAACGTCTCTTATGGGCCTGTGATCCCACACCCTGACATTGTCTATGGTCGCATTAGCCTTCAGGATATCGCTGTATCTCATAACCGGGCTGTACTCAAAGTAGCGGTACTTCACACCATCCAGCCCGTAAGCAGTTAGGGTGTAGTTTATGCTGTATCCAAGATACCTGCTCTCGTATGTCAGCTCGGATGGCTCCACCTGAAGTTTCTGAACCGCAAAGGGCACAACAAAAGCTGCGAGAATCGAGATGACCGCAAATGCGACCACTATGTAGGCCAGCATCTCAAAGTCCTTCCTGAATATGAGGTAGGATGACACCACCCCACCAATGAGGGCGAGAACGGAAACGAGAATGAGGGCAGGGGCTGTGATGTTGGCATCCACATACCCTGCACCGCTCAAAATTCCATGCTGTGAATGCACAAGCTCATACCTTGAGATGAGAGTAAGGGCGGCAATGAGGACGAAGATAAGGGCCGCAAGGATTGAAAAGTGGGCAAAGCCACTGCCCGGAAACAACTCCTTAAACTCCTCAAAGCTCTTGACCCATCTGAAAGTGTAGATGTAGGCGAATATGGATATTGCGGTTGAAACCACGACCGCTACAAGCGTCACTCCGATCAGCAGTTTGAGAAAGGGTAGTTTGAAGGTGTAGAAGGCTGCATCCATACCAAAAATTGGGTCCGTAATTCCGAAGTCCGACGCGTTGACGTAGAAGAGCAGGGTCTTCCAGTAAGGCTGAACCCCTATCGCAGCGAAAAGGGATATCAGGAGAGACAGAAGGTGAGGTATTTTCAGAGGTTCGCCAAGAAACTCCATCGTAACCTTCCGAACCGCTATGTTGTTCGCCGTAAGAACGACCATAAAAATTCCAAAAATCAGCAGGAAGAATGTGATGGAATAGGACAGGTAGGTAACAAAGACCTGCCCGTATCCTATGGCGTCAAACCACAGGTAGTCGGTGTAGTAGTAAAGGGAAAGGGAGGTTATAACCGCTATAGCCAGAACTGCAATGACGAGATAGAGTGCTCTCAACTCTGGTGGACGGTAAGGTGGGGGTGGGGTGTAGGACGGAGGGGTGTAGGATGGGGGCGGTGAGGGATAGGAACGGTAGGGCATATACAACCTTAACTGAAAGACTTGTTAAATGTTACTGAGCAGGAAATCCACGGCCGCCTCGGCGTGAATCTTTGTGGTATCGTAAAGCCCCTCGCCCCTGAGAATCAGTGGGAGTTCCGTACAGCCGAGGATTATTCCTTCCGCCCCCCTGTCACGCAGCTCCTCAACTATTCTCCAGAGCCTCTGCCTTGACTCATCTTTGAAGATGCCAAGACACAGCTCATCGAATATTATGCTGTGGACCGCATTTCTGTCCTCTTCCTTTTCCGGGATTATGATGTCGATTCCGTGCCTCTTCATCCTCTCCTGATAAAATCCATCTTCCATCGTGAACTTCGTGCCCAGCAGACCTGCAGTTTTCACCCCATCCCTCTTCAGGGCCTCTGCGGTTACGTCGATTATGTTTATCAGCGGGATCCCAACTCTGTCTTGCACGTAATCTGCAACTTTGTGCATTGTGTTCGTGCATATCAGCACAGCCTTCGCCCCAGCACCCTCAAGCCTGATGGCGATGTCTGCAAGAATTTCACCCAGTTTTTCCCACTCTCCAGCCCTCTGCATCTTCACAATTCCATCAAAGTCAACGGAGTACAGAAGGATTTTCGCAGAGTGCCACCCACCCAGCCTCTCCTTAACGAGCTCGTTCATCAACCTGTAGTACTCCATCGTTGATTCCCAGCTCATACGCCGATTAGACCGATCATGCCGGAACTTTGGCATCGAGAAGTTAAGCTTTTGTGAAAAATGTTATCATTAATCAGGAAATACTTCGTCGAGGGATTTCTGAACCACCCTTTCGATTCCAAAGTAGTCCGCCGCAGCTTTACCAACTCTATCCAGATACTCCTTTTTTGTGTAAACTCCCATTCTCCAGTTTTCAAGCGACGCCGACTTAAGGGCACTTACAAGCGGTGAAACTTCATCAAGAGGCTTTATTCCCTTTTCCGTTTCAACAAGCACTCCTGACTCCTCCATCCTCTCCAGAGGTGGAATATCGACGATGACGTACCTTTCATCCACCCCTGCATTCTCGGCAATCTCCCTCTCCGCTCTTCGCTCATTAACTCTCTGCACCTCTCTGAAGTCAACGACCCTTCTTGAAACGTACACCGCCCTTTTGAACAGCCTTCTGTTGATGAGCATTTCATAAAACTCCCGGTCCCTGCTCTTTATGAGTTGAGCTGCTTCGCAGTCATCCATCCTCAGAAGGTTGATCGCATCAAACCCCTCTTCAATTATCCCCTCCATCGCCTTCTCGTACATCTTCCTTGCAATCCTGCACACGTGGTGGAAGTAGACCGTTGGATACATCATGAACCTTGAAAGGAGGAGGGACTCTGCAGCCTTTATTCCCCCCTGCTCTATCACAACGGCATCATCGAACCTTATCTTGTCAATCAGCCGTGAGATGTCGAAAACACCGTAAGCAACTCCGGTATAGTGGGAGTCTCTAACGAGGTAGTCCATCCTGTCTGCATCGATCTCGCCGCTAACTATGGACTTTCTTTTACCCATTACGATGGCCTCAATCTCCGCAATGCTGAATCCAAGCTCGTTCAGAACTTCTTTTAACTCGTCTCTGATGACGAAGGAAATTCTCTCGTGTTTGAAGGCCGCATACTTCTCCAGCAGCCTCTCACTGCTGTGGGAGAAGGGGGCATGTCCAATATCGTGGAGGAGGGCAGCAGCAACAACAGTATCGTCAAGGTCGAGCTTCTCTTTCAGAAGCTTGGCTATGTGCATCACACCAAGGCTGTGCTCGAACCTCGTGTGGTTTGCCCCGGGATAGACGAGATTTGCAAATCCGAGTTGCTTAATCCTCCTCAGCCTCTGGAACTGTGGTGTATCGATTATTCTGATCATCCAGTCTTCAAGCTTTATGACACCGTGGATGGAATCCTGAACACTTTTTTCCATCAATCGAATTTGGTGTGCGTTTATTAAATTACTCCTCCTGACAGTGTATGAAAACAAACACACGATAAGGAGCGGGGGAGTAAGAAAGATTTTGGATTAATGGGGTAAATGAAGTTAGCCTTAAATACATCTTTACAGCAATAAGTACATATGAACGTCAAAACGAGCATAGTCCTGCCAAAGGACCTTTACACAGAATTGAAAAAGAGGGGGGCTGAGGAGGGAAAAACAGTAAGGGAGATAGTCATAGAGGCTCTTCTGAACTACCTTGCAAGTAAAAAGGAGGAATCGAGGGTTAAGGAGCTCATCCTCACACCTTCCGAGGGGGCAGGTCCTGAGGACTTGGTAGAGTACGGAGGGGAAGATATTGACTAAGGCCTTCATCGACACGGAGATCTGGAGTCTGGCAAAAAAGAAACCCGTTAAGCAGAAATTCAAATCGAGGAGCGATTATGAAAGAGCACTGAGAATACACGAGGGATGTAGGAAATTCTTCGAGGAGGAATTTGAGAAACTGAAGATCTACATGACCCTACACCAGATT
The DNA here is from genome assembly GCA_965541645.1 of uncultured Archaeoglobaceae archaeon. GTDB lineage: Archaea > Halobacteriota > Archaeoglobi > Archaeoglobales > Archaeoglobaceae > Archaeoglobus. Next base: position 15,009 of record CBEUCM010000027.1, read on the forward strand.
GCAGAAATCTTTCACGTACTGGCTTTTAGAGGCCACAAGATTCCCACGAAAGAGGCTGTTGCGATAGTAGAGAGTTTACTCAGTGATGATAGTATTGTTAAAGTTCCGATACTCGCTGAACACGTGAGAGTATCCTTTGCTGAAAGTAAGGAGACAGGCATTCACGTGTGGGACTTTTTATGTTTCGTCCCACTGAGAAACTACGTCGATGTGATCTACTCGCTCGACAGGCACTTCTTGAGTATAGGCGAGAGATACAACGTGGAAGTGGTAAATCCGGTTCAGGAGTGGCTCGAATTATAGGGACCATGAAGATTGAAAAGATCGTCGGAATCGAGAGGTACATAACCTCCACACCCGGGATGGGTGGCAGAATCAAGGAGGAGCCGGATGACTTTTACGTTGAGGAGATTGCTGACCTCAAACTTTCAGATGACGGAGACTACCTGATCCTGAAGGTAAAAAAGAAGAACTGGGACACCATGAACTTTGCTCGAACGCTGTCCAACGCTCTCGGTATAAGTCAGAAGAGGATAAGTTTTGCAGGAACCAAGGATAAGCGTGCTGTTTCTGTCCAGTATTTTGCAATAAGGGGTGTTAAGGCCGAGCAACTGGAAAAGGTGTCGATCAGAGATGCGGAAATAGAGGTTGTCGGGTACTCAAGAAGGGCGATACAGCTTGGAGACCTTGCAGGCAACAGGTTCAGGATACTGACGGCAGGATGCAGAAATGGAGAGCTGTTTGAAAAGACTCTCAATGAGCTGAAGGATAAGGGGACGCCAAACTTCTTCGGCCTTCAGAGGTTTGGCAGTGTTAGGTTCATAACTCACGAGGTGGGAAAGCTGATCCTGCAGGGCGACTATGAGGAGGCTTTTTGGGTTTATGTTGCCAAACCCTTTGAGGGGGAAAAAGAGGAGGTCAGAAAGATCAGAGAGGAGGTATGGAAAACGCGTGATGCAAAACTTGGACTGAGAGAGTTTCCCAAGCACTTAAGGTACGAGAGGCTCCTTTTGCAAAAGCTCCGAGAGGGTAAAAGCGAGGAAGAAGCTCTGCTCGCCCTGCCAAAAAACCTGAAGATGATGTTCATCCATGCCTATCAATCCTACATCTTCAACAGGCTGCTGTCTGCGAGAATCGACGAGTTTGGTAATCTCAAGGATGTTATGGATAGCGACCACGCCTGCTACCTGACATTCAGAACCCCCAAACCGACCTTCTCAGACTGTACTGAAGTTGCAGTGAACATTGAGAGGGTTCGGTACCTCATAAGGGAGAGGGTTGCTGCCCTTGCTTTGCCCCTTGTGGGTTATGCTACTGAACTCAAGGGCTGGAGCAAGCTGGCAGCAGAGTACTTGGCCGAGGACAACTTGGACATCAAAGACTTCAAAACAGGGCACAAGGAGTTCTCATCCAGCGGATCCTACAGAGCTGCAGACATAATCGTCGAAATCTCGGAGATAAAATTTGATGGCAGGATTTTCGACTTTTACCTGCCAAAGGGCTGCTATGCCACAGTCCTGCTTCGAGAGTTTCTCAAGACAGAGCTTTCCTGATCTCGGAGACGATTTCATCCATTATCCCTGCAGGTTTTCTGAGGGAGAAATCCGCAATACTGCTGAGGGGCGTTTCATCAGGGTTAATCTCAACCACAACCCCGCCTCTCCTTTTGACAATGACTGGCAGAGACGCTGCAGGCTGAACGACTGCTGATGTGCCAATAACCAGTATCAGATCACTCTTCTCCACCTCCTCAAAGGCTTTCTGCAAAACCTCCGGTGGTAACATTTCCCCGAACCACACCACTCCGGGCCTGAGAAGGGACGAGCACTCTGGGCAGGATGGGAGAGGGGGTATTTTTGGCGGTGAGGTAACTTCATACTCTTTTCCACAGCCTGTACATCTCACAACCCTCAGACTGCCATGCAGATGGAGCACATTTTTGCTCCCAGCCCTCTCATGCAGGTCATCGACGTTCTGCGTTATCAGGGTTTTCAAAATTCCAAGCCTTTCAAGCTCTGCGAGGGCGATGTGTGCCCTGTTTGGCTTTGCTGAGAAGACCTTCTCCATCCTCCATGCGTACCACGTCCAGACCTTCTGCGGATCCCTTGCAAAGGCCTCTGGATTTGCCAGCTCTTCTGGGCGGTACCTGTTCCACAGCCCATCTTTTCCGCGAAAGGTTGGAATACCACTTTCAGCAGAAATTCCCGCACCAGTTAGAGCTGTAACGTAATCCGCATTTAGTATCGCCTCAACCACCTTCTCCACCATATTCCAACTAATCCACCAACTTCTTAAACCTTAAGCTGCAAACCGGCATTGATGAAGACGGGATACATAATTGCAATTGTCGCCCTCTTTGCCGTTGCAGCGCTCTTTCTTTTCAGTGGGAGCGGTAAGACAGAAGTAAAAATGGAGGGGTGGCACACCTTTGATGAGGGCAAAAAGCTGTCAGAGGAGAGTGGCAAGGAGATGTTCGTTTTCATCGGTACGGATAGTTGCAGTATCTGCAGGAAATTCAAGCAGTTCTTCGCAGCAAACAAAACTGCGATGGACTTCATAAAGGAGAACTTCATACCCGTCTATGTTGACGCGAATAAGGAAAGGCCCGTAAGCATTTTTGCAGTACCAACCTTCTGCATCGGACATGCAGCAAATCTGAGCTGTTTCAACACTGCCTCACCCCAGCAGCTCATGGATCTTCTTGCAAAGCACGTTAGCGAGGCTGCAAGTTAGGCCTGGCCAATCGCAGCCCTTATAAACAAATCACGCAGTACATACTTTCATGATTGTTAGAGATTGGGGTTTGAGATTCAGAATGATGATGACGATGTTTCTCCTCGGGATTATCTACCTCTTCTTCCTCACGTTACTCGCTGCAATGGGTGTTAGATTTGGATTCCTGCTGATCTTTGCCGCTTCGATGCTACTCCTCCAGTACTACTTCTCAGACAGGATCGTGCTCTGGAGTACCGGAGCAAGAATTGTCAGTGAGATTGAGGCTCCAGAGTTGCATAAAATTGTCAGAAGGCTGGCACAAAAGGCCAAACTGCCGATGCCCAAGATTGCCGTTGTGGATAGCAGGATACCAAACGCCTTTGCAACAGGCAGAAACGCCAGCAACGCTGTTATTGCCGTAACCACAGGCTTGCTCAGAATACTGGACAGAGACGAGCTTGAGGCGGTTCTGGGACATGAAATAAGCCACATCAAAAACAGGGATATGGCCGTTTTAACGATAGCAAGTCTGATATCAACCTTGGCCTTCTTTGTAATGCGATGGGCGATGTTCATGGGAATGTTCGGCAGGAGGGAAGGTGCAGGTTCGTCAATAGCCATCTTCGGTGTTTCAGCAATAGTATGGTTCGTAAGCTTCCTGCTCATCAGAGCGTTGAGCAGATACAGGGAATTTGCGGCAGATCTCGGGAGTGCGATTATCACCGCAAAGCCCCGATCTCTGATCTCTGCCCTTAAGAAGATAAGTGGCAGGATGGAGCACGTTGCCCCTGATGAGAGGGCAAGGGTTGAGGGGCTGAACGCCTTCTTCATTATACCTGCAGTAAGCGGAAGAACCCTGATCTCCCTCTTTTCAACCCATCCACCTGTTGAGAAGAGGATTGAAAGGCTTGAGAAGCTGGCTGAGGAGATGGGGTGGTAGCTTGAGGTTCAAGATAGTTGAGCTGCCCTACCACGTGTATATCGGAGAGGGAATGATATCCAGACTCGGAAAAGTTCTTGAGAACTTAGAGGTAAAGTACTTTCTCCTGCTAACGGACAGTGTGGTCAAGAACTTAGTGGTCGTAAACCTCAAGGAGGATCTCGCCCAGTGGGACTATGATATGATGCTGGTTGAGACAGCAAAGATGGAGGAGGCAAGAAGGATCGTTTTGCAGGCAGGGTTCAGCGATTACGATGCTGTTGTGGGAGTTGGTGGTGGCAAAGTTCTGGATGTGTCGAAGGTTGTTGCGACAGAAATTAACGCCTCACTCATAAATGTTCCAACTGCTGCCTCGCACGATGGCATTGCTTCACCGGTCGCAAGCTTCAAGGAGAACGGAAAGCCAATCTCCATCTCAACCAACCCGCCCTCTGCAGTGGTTGCCGATCTGGACATAATAAAGCACTGCCCGATCAGGCTTCTCCGCTCTGGTTATGGTGACTTGGTGTCGAACATCTCCTCAGTCAAGGACTGGCAGCTTGCAAGAGATCTTGTTGGGGAGAACTACAACGAGGTTGCGGCATCGATAGCTGTGATGCCTGCACAGCTGATGGTCAGCAGAGCGGACGATCTCGACCTGACACTTCCACCACACCTCCTGATGCTGATGAGAGGTCTGATAATGAGCGGGGTGGCAATAGGAATGGTCGGGAGCAGCAGACCTGCCAGTGGAGCGGAGCACAAGTTCAGTCATGCCCTCGATTATCTTGGATACGGAAACGGAACCCATGGAGAGCAGGTTGCAATTGGAACGATAATAATGGAGTACCTGCACGAAAAGCACTACGGCAGAGGGGACTGGGAGGCGATCAAGTACTCCCTTGAAAAAGTTCAGGCGCCAACGACGGCAAAGGAGATAGGTCTGAGCAGAGAGCAGGTGATTGAAGCACTCATGCTGGCGAAGAAGCTCAGAAAGAAGAGATTCACGATACTTGAGGCTGTTAACCCTGACAGAGAGGAGTTTGAAATCGTGCTGACGAAGACGGGAATTGCTTAACGGAGCAATGCTGAAGTGGATTATACTGGCTGCAACCATTGTTTTCTGGGGACTTGCCTTCACCGCTATAAAGTACGCCGTAATGTACATCAGTCCAATTTCGATAGCGACCCTCAGATTTGCGATAGCCGACGTACTATTTCTTGCAACAGTTCTGAAAAGCAAGGTTGAAAGGGGAGATCTGCCATCAGTTTTCCTGCTTGGTCTGTTCGGTGTCCCTGTTTATCACATCTGCCTGAATATCGGGGAAAACTACATCTCATCGGGAGTTGCGAGTCTCATCGTAGCTCTCGCACCTGCCTTTGTCCTCATTCTTTCGTGGGCCTTTCTAAGGGAGAGGATCACTGTGGGAAAGGTTGCTGGAACTGTTCTCGCCTTTTCAGGAGTGGTTCTGATCTCTGAACCTTCGTCCGGTAACGTCCTTGGCATCCTGCTTGTGCTGATCAGCACAATCGCTGCCGCAATTTACACGACCCTTGGCAAGAGCCTCATGAGAAAGTACGATGCGATCACACTGACGAGCAATGCAATGGTTCTGGGTTCGCTTCCACTGCTGATTTTCCTGCCTCACTCTGTATCGCAGATGGCTGCAAACATGAACTTTGATCTTGCCATCTCCATAGTTTTTCTGGGTGTGTTTTCCACCTATCTCGGTTACTTGGGCTGGTACTACTTCCTGAAGACTGAAGAGGCTTCAAAAGCTTCAATATTCCTGCTCGCAATTCCACTGGTATCCTTAGCTGCCGGCAACCTGCTTCTGGGGGAAGCACTGACAGTTGTAACAATAGCGGGTGCGCTTGCAGTAATTTTAGGGATACTACTTGTGATCCGGAGTTGAGAAAAGGATAAAACACCAGACGGCAAATACAAACCATGACCAAGATCGACAACATCTACTGTGCCCGGTGCGGTGCGGAGTTTGACATAATCATACGCAGAACTACCAGCTACTCCGGCCCGCTTCACATCCCGAACCTCTACTGCCCCTTCTGTGGGAGCAGAAGACTCACAAAAAAGAAGGGAATCTTCTTCTCTCCTTAGGCCAATCCCTTCGCATGACTGAGGATGTGCTTCAGCACACCTCTGATTATCTCCATACCCAGTCTGACCGCTTTTTTTGATCCTGGCAAGCAAAAAATGACCTTGTCATCCACCAAACCCGCAGTCGCTCTGGAAAGTAAAGCTGAGAGTCCAATCTCATCGTAGCTCAGTTTTCTGAATATCTCTCCAAAACCGTCGATTTTTTTCGTGAAGAGGGGCTCTACAGCCTCAACGGTAACATCAGATGGTGATAGCCCTGTTCCACCGGTTACGATGCATACGTCAGCTGTTTCGAGAGATTCGAGAACAGCTCTCCGAATTTTAACTATATCATCCGGGACCAGAGCGTAGTGCACAACTCTGTCTTTAAAGGTCTCGTATATCAGCTTCCCGGATTCGTCAAACTCCCCTATTTTTTCCACACCGCTCACCCTGCCGTACTTCTCGTACCTCGAAGTGGAAACTGTAACAATGGCAACTTTAAAATCCACATCCCTCTCGTGCATCAGAACCACCTCTCAAGGGTTGCCTGTGTCGACTTAAGATCTTTCATTTTCTCAAGTGCCTTCTCCACCCTCTCCCTGCTGAAATCGTGCTCTTCGCACAGAAACTCGATGACCTTCTCAGCGTCCGGATCCCTGAAGGTTATCGAGTAGCTATCGGTCACAGGCGGGTTTAAGAAGAACTCACGAATTTCCTCAACTCTATCAATCTCGACTTTAAGTGCTTTCAGCGCCCTGAACACATCACCGTAAGTCTTGATGTAGTTCAGGGCCTTCTTCACCCCTACCCCCTTCACACCCTCATTGTAGTCCGTGCCAACCAGAATCGCTATGTCAACGAGCTGTTCCCTTGTGATTCCAAGCCTCCTCAGGTTATCTTCAAGCCTGATCACTTCCGGCTTAACGTCAATGTAAACGTTTTTGCCCGGCAGCTTCCTCTTGCCGGTTATGGCCAGATTCCTTGCCAGCCTCGGACTGCCAAAAAGCAGTGAATCGTAATCCTGGCTGCCCGTGAAGTCTGCATCACCCTTCGCAGCCATGTACGCAGCCTGAGCCTCTCCTTCAGAGGGAGCATCGACGAAGGGTATGCCCATGTAGGTGAGCAGTTGCTTGGACGATGAGATTATGTAGTCGTCAACCTTTCCTGCTGCCTGGGCGTACTTCTTCGCATCTCTGTCCCCAGCCTGAACTGCAGCGATCCACTTTTCCTCAGCCTCTTCCCTCCTCTTTCTCCTTTCTTCTATTTCAGCCTTCTTGAAATCCGGTGGCTCACCGTCGAAAACGAAGATTGGTTTTATACCCACGTCAACCATGTTGGAAACCCTGTAGAGGATGCCCGAAAGGTGGGATGTTATTCTGCCCTGTGAGTCCTTGAGCGGGGTGCCATCAGGCTGCCTTATGATGGATATAAACTGATAGAGCGTGTTAAACGCATCTATGGCAATCTTTCTGCCTGAAAAGTACTCAAGCTCAACCTGCTCCCTCTCAAACAGCTCGCCAATATCGGCGCCCATAAAAAACTGTGACCGAGAATTCTTATAAATCTTTGCAGCGATTAAATGGCGATGAAGGCGGTGATACTTGCCGCTGGATTGGGTACGAGGCTCGGCGGTGGGCCAAAGCCTCTTGTTAAGGTGGGTGGCATTGAGATCCTGCTGAGGACAATGAGGCTTCTATCACCCTATGTCAGCGAGTTCATCATCGTGGCGAGTGTCTATGCCAAGGACATAGACGAATTTCTGAAGAACAAGGGGTTCAGGTACAGGATGGTTGTAAACGATAGGCCAGAGAAGGGGAACGGTTACTCACTCTACCTCGCCAGGGACTTCGTTGATGGTAAATTTATACTGGTGATGGGAGATCATGTTTACAGCGAGGAGTTTGTCAGGGAGGCTGCAAGGGGTGAGGGGCTGATCGGGGACAGAGAGCCGAGATACGTTGACATTGGCGAGGCGACGAAGGTGAAAGTTAGGAATGGCAAAGTGGCTGAGATAGGAAAGGAGCTGGAGGAGTTCGACTGCATAGACACTGGATTCTTTATTCTGAACAGAGACGTTTTCAGTGCAGCAGAGAGGCTTCTTGACAGGGAGGAGATGTCGCTTAGCGATGTCATAAGGGAGGCGAAGCCACCGGTAACCTTCGTTGACGGAAAGCTGTGGATGGATGTGGATACAAGGGCCGATGTAAGGAGAGCGAACAGGTTGCTGGTAAAGCATGCGGTAAAGAGCTCGGGAGATGGCTTCGTTTCAAGACACCTGAACCGAAAGATCTCAACGGAGATCTCAGCAATGCTTGTGAACAGGTTTACCCCGAACCAGATGACTGCTATATCATTTCTATCAGGTGTTATCGCATCTCTGCTGCTTTTTTTGAGTGTTCCCGTAGCAGGACTGGCTTATCAGTTCTCCTCCATCCTCGACGGTTGTGATGGTGAAATTGCAAGAGTTTCAATGCGTCAATCAAAGCTTGGTGGCTACGTGGATTCCATCCTGGATAGATTCGTTGATTTTCTGTTTCTCGCCATCTTAGCAATACTCTACCCTCAATTCCAGACTGCAGCAATCTTCGCAATTTTCGGCAGCGTTATGGTGAGCTACTCAACTGAGAAGTACAAAGCAGAGTTCTGCGAGAGCGTTTACGGGAAAATAAAGCTGATGAACTACCTGCCCGGAAAAAGAGATGAGAGGATATTTCTGATTATGCTGTTCTGCATGCTAAGTGTCTTTGGCAGCGTGTGGATTTACTGGATGTTCTGGCTTATCGCCGTGCTTAGCCTTTCGAGGGTTCTGATTACCCTCGCCCTTGTTATTTTCTTCCAACCTCCCTCTCTCTCAGCAACCTCCTGAGAAGCTTTCCTGACGCTGTTCTCGGCAGCTCATCCACGAACTCAACTTCCCTGACCCTCTTGTATCCTGAGATCCTCTCTCTCATCCACTCGATTATCTCCTCCTCGCTCACCTTCCCCCTGTACTCAGGCTTCAGCACTATGAAGGCTTTTGGTATCTCTCCAGCCTCCTCATCAGGCTTGCCGATTACAGCAACATCCATAACTGCAGGATGCTTCATCAGAAGGGACTCAAGCTCGAAGGGGGCAATTGTATAGCCCTTGTACTTAATAACTTCCTTAACTCTGTCCTGGAAATGCAAAAAGCCCTCATCGTCGATGTATCCTATATCTCCTGTCCTGAAGAACTTCCTGCCCTTAGAATCGTACCACCAGCATTCCTGATTCTCCTTTTCCCTCTTCCAGTACCCTTTAAAGATGTTTGGGCCCCTTATCACTATCTCCCCGCTCTCCCCTACACCGAGCTCCCTGCCATCCTCAAGAGAGATTATTTTAAGCTCGATGTCTGACATCGGCACACCCTGGGTTGTGCTCTTGTCCAGTCTCAGAGCAGGATTGGTTGTGACCATCGGACAGGCTTCAGTCATTCCCCAGATCTGGTTGTGCTTCAGTCTGGGATTGTTGCACTTCTCAGCAGCAACTTTAAGCAGCCTCTCAACCAGAGCAGGAGCAACAGGCCAGGCCCCGGTTGCAAACACCTTCAGATACCCCCAGTCGTAGTTTTTGTCTCCATTTTCTATTGTGTTGACCAAGACGTTGAGGGCAGGGGGAACTGCCCAGCTAAAGGTTCCTCTGTAAAGCTCGATGTTCTTTGCCATAATCTCCGGATTGAACATTCCCATCACGACATACTGGTTGCCAACCGTCACCATAAGGTTGACCAAACCAAACTCGGCCGAGTGGAACATTGGCATGCAGCCAACGATGGTGTCCATGTGGGAAAGTCCGGTTGCAACAGCAAGCTGCAGGGCGTTGGCAGTGAGATTGAAATGTGTCAGCATCACCCCCTTCGGGAAGCCAGTCGTTCCACCTGTGTATGGCAGAAGAGCAACATCATTCTCAGCATCCACCTTCACGTTCTCAAACTCCTCACTGCCAGCATCCATAACCTCAGACAGGCTGTTCTCCTCTCCCCCAACCACAAACACCCTTTCGATCTTGGTCTTATCCAGAACCTGCTTGAAATTCTCAAGCAGCATTTTATGGACGACCAGCGTTGTCGCCTCGCTGTCTTTAAGAATGTGTTCAAGCTCAAAGGGCTTGTACATTGGATTCACCGGAATGGGGGTTGCGGCAACCCTCCACAGAGCGTATATACTCATAACATAGTCTATGGAGTTGGGTATGCAAACTGCAACATGCTCCCCTTTTCTCACACCATGCTTGGCAAATCCACCCGCAAGTTTTTTCGTCATCTCTGCAATTTCCACAAAGTTCATCTCCTCCGGAAACTCCGACGGAAATTTCGGTTCTGCAGAGACTATGGCGGTTTTTTCACCAAATTTCTCGGCTGCATGATCAATTCTGTCTGCCAGCGAAATTTTCGGGTAATACAGGCTTGGAAAACCGATCTTATACCTCAGCTCCATAGTTTTTAATTTTTTAAAAATTAATAAGCTTTTTCATTAACAAAAATATCGAAAGGGAAAATTAATTAACTCCCTTTCAGATCTTTGAGTGGAGGTGGAAAAATTTGAACTCCTGCGACCCAAACATAAAATGCGTCCTGAAGTGTGCTCTGGATATATCCTGCCTTGAGATGGACGTTTATCTGCTTTTGCTGAAAAATCCTGGTTCAGATGTTGAAACCCTTGCGGAATTGCTTAATAAGGATGAAAGTACGATCTACAAAGCACTTAGAAATCTGATGGAAAAGAACCTCGTGAAGAGGGACTACAGAATACTCAGAGGGGGCGGCTACAAGTACCTCTACTATCCAGTGCAGTTTGAGGAATTCAAAAGAATAGCCAAGAGGGCTCTTGAAGAGTGGTTCAAGAATTTTGATGAAATGATGAGGAGCTTCGAGGATCTTGATAAAGAAGAGTTGGTTAACGTTGCGGTTATGAGGTAGAGTTGGGCTCGAGCGCCAGGTCAGTAACCCTCAATCTCAAGCCTCTCGATCCTGCTGAAGTGCTTATCTCTGGTTACGAGCTTCAGGGTTCAGATTGGCCCCAACCCTGAACAATTAGCAAATCCAGAATTTAATCCACCAGGCATTTAACGATCTCACAGACTTTCTCAACACCGGGGTGGATTATCACATAATACCCTCCACTTGAATTTATCACTAAGAGTTTCTCACTGTCCATATGTCTGAAAACAACAGCTTTAATACCATTCTCAAGTCTGAAGTAACCCATTCCCACTTCTAACATCCCGGTTCCAAACGTTCTTATTTTTGGCCTCCATTCCCCAGACTCCGTTAAGAGGACTGTTGAATTGTCCAAGTGTACAACTTCGTCAACTGGCCAAGCTTTGATGTGAAGTTCATGGTCGCAAAGCTCATAACCATACCACTCCCAGCCCAGGAGGGCTTTGACAAGAGTTGGAGAAACATACAAAATGGGTAACACAATTAGGAACACCAATATGATGGCCCGGGTCCTTTTGCCTTTTTCCCGTAAGAAATACATCCCTAATACCAAATAAACGATAGCCGTTATGATAAACAGCAAGGGATCTTTAAGCGTGTATATCACCATTTCCGCAAACGTTATCTTATACTCCAACATCTGAAACCCTCAGAATGCACATGCTCCTGCTTTTTCTCCATTCTCCTTTACCAATCAAACCCCGCTGGCCGAAGTTCACTGACTGAGAGCCCAAATCCATAAAAACAAAGCCGCCGGCGGGGTTTGAACCCGCGACCTGGTGATTACAAGTCACCCGCTCTCCCAGCTGAGCCACGGCGGCTGTGTTTTTGACTCCCAATCTGTAAATCCTCCACCCAGATGAGTTAATTAATTTTTTGCTGCCCCACCTTGCATGTGATTTCCTAAAATTATTTCCTGCCATCGAACCACCTCCAGCAGTAACCC
>CBEUCM010000028.1:0-25088 GCA_965541645.1 uncultured Archaeoglobaceae archaeon
CGGGAAGATAGACAAGAAGGTTTTGAGGCAGATGTACTCTTCCTAATTTTTTATACGGAAACAAAAATCCACATCGTCACGGGTTGCGTGGTGGAGGTCCACGACAGGAGTTGTGACCTCGCTCACGCAAGAGGCAGCAACGGGATGTTAAACCAAACAGGGACAAAACAGCACTACGTGCTGGTTGTGAGCCACTTCCACAGCGGGATACACTTCACTTTTCTTTTGCCTGCTGTTTCAACTCCTTCGTAGTCCCACGTGACGACGGTGAGCTGATTGCACCTGAGTTCTCTGGCCGCCTTCGAGAGAGAAGTGAGTTCCCTCTTCCTGACGTTGTAGTCAAAATCGTAGCACACCTGTATAAGCTCCCTCACCTCAAATCCTCTGGCCACCACGAAATCCACTTCTCTCTGCGATCTGTCGTGCCAGTAGTAAATGTCTATTGCCGGATCGAAGTAGTATTTTCTCCTCAGAAGTTCGATCGCCACCACGTTTTCCATTCTGTACCCTACATCCTTCAGCCCGTAAATGGTTGGGAAGCCGTTGTCCACCACGTACAGCTTTGAAGTGCTCCTCTGAGATTCTCTCTCGCTGAAACTGAACTTCTTAACCGGAAAGACGAATCCCACATCCTCGAGGTAAGAAAAGTACTCGTAAACGAGATTCTTGCTCACTTTCGTTTGCGAGGACAGGGTGTTGTAAAAGCTCCTCACCGACGTCCTCCGTGAGAAGTTCTTCACCACGAGCCTTATGAGCCCTTTCATGACGCCCACTTTCTCTATGCCGTACCTGTCCACGAGGTCCTTGTAGACCACCATATCCAGGTATTCTCTCAGCGTCCTCAGCTTGAGGTGGATGTCGAAGTTCACGATCTCCGGAAAACCACCGTATTGCAGGTATTCATCGAGGTGCCTTTTCAAAACTCCTCTCTCGTCTTCTATGAGAGGCTCCTCAGCCCTGAAACCCTTGAACAGCAGGAACTCCCTGAAGGAAAGCGGGAGTAGTTTGTAGCTCAGACTCCTGCCCCTCAGTGCGGTTGCTATCTCCTTGCTCAGGAGTTTTGACGAAGATCCGGTCACGAAGATTCTGGCGTCTCTCCTCTCCAGAAGGCGTCTCACGAACTTTTCCCAGCCGGTGACGTTCTGAATCTCGTCCAGAAACAGGTACATCGTCTTCGCTTCCGGGTTGTACTTTCTGTAGAGTTCGACAATCTTTGAGAGGTCTCTGGAACTCATCCCCTCCAGACGGTTGTCCTCGAAGTTTACGTAAAAGAAGTTTTTTAGTTCGAGGTTAGTGTGCTGAAGGAGTTCTCGGATGGTCTGGTACAGCAGGTACGTCTTTCCAACTCTCCTGAGACCGACCACCGTCACGGCTTTGTTGACGTTTGTAGGCAGTGAGAGCTCTCTTTTCTTGACTTCCGGTAGGCCGAGCTTGTGGAATTCAGTGATGACCTCTTCCAGTTCGTCCATTGTGTATTAATGTGGTGGGACATATTTATGCTTTTTGTCTTACCCAATTAAGACATATTTGTGCTTTCTGTCTTTCTGGTTGAGACACTATGTCGGCTGCTTATAGACAGCGAGAGACACTACTTATATTTTTGTGTGATGAGCGTGAAACTAACGAAGACAGTGGTGGTGTTAAAGCTTGCAGAACACGACGAATTTTTGGACAAAACTATGGGGTCAACTACCCCGCCTTAAGGACGGGGCTTGTCCCTCGAGGGACGTCTGGGTGGCTGACCACACCCCAGTGAGCCCCGCATGTAGCGGAACTCACGGGTTTTTCTTTCTATATTGGCGAGCTTCCATTCACCGTTGGATTTCATGGATCTATAAGCTCCTTGCCTACACACATTACATGCCATCTGTGCCTTAAGACCAATTTTGTTTCTCAAGATAGGATAGCAGATTTTCTGGAGGTTGTTTGCTGACATTGGTTTTCCGTTTTCGTAAACTACTTTGGAGACAAAATTTACACCCTTAGTGTGTCTTCATGGAAGTCAAGGGGAATTGAACATGAACTTGCCATTCTCACACCCTACATTGACGAGGACGCCTCAACATCAGCGTTTACTGAAAATCCTCATCCTCAAAAATAAAGACGTCCTCTATCTTAGCGTTGAAAACTCTGGCTATCCTGTAGGCCAGCCTCAGAGAGGGGTTGTACTTGCCCTTCTCCAGAAAAACTATCGTCTCCCTTCTAACTCCCACTCGTCTGGCAAGCTCCTCCTGAGTCATGTTGTACCTGGCCCGAAACTCCCTTATCCTGGTTTTCACGTGATCTCGCCCCGATAGTAGATGGTGTAGAATGCAAGATAGACTACAAGAACCGAGCACACAACAAAACCAAGAACGTAGCCCTCCTCCCTGCCCAGGGCTATCAGCACCGCTGTAAGCAAGGCTGCCACAACACCGAACACCTCAAGGGTCCTCCTCGATGCCTTCTCCGCCACCCTCTCGATCCTTTCGTCAACAAGGGGTTCATCAACCCTCTTTCTCGCGAACCTCAGCAGAAGCATGCCAAGAACAACCGAAAGCACCACCAGAAGCGGCTGATTGTTTTGAACAGCAAAGCCAACAGCACCGCCAACCACTGCCACTATCAAAGTTCCCACCAGACCATACCTTTTCCTGTCCATGCTACCACCACCCTGTTATGTATTTCTAACATTATGTTAAGTATTTTTAACATTTTTGGTTTCTGCCAGTTTCTCAAACACCGCAAACAAGAGAAAAATTTAAATCCAGCTTAGGACATCAGGGAGTACGCCAAGAAGAGGGACGAGCTGAACAAGGAAGTCAGGGAGATGCTCGCAGCCACCAAGGATGTAAAGGCAAAGAGGGACGAGTACAACAAGAAGGTGAGGGAGATAAGGGCGAAAAGAAACGAGATATTCAAGGAGATCGACAAGCTCTACAAGGAGGTTGACAAGCTCAGAAAGAGCATAGACAAGGGTGGCAGGCCGCTGGGTGAGATTGAGAAGGAGATAAGGAGGTTAGAGTTCAAGCAGCAGACCGCTGTGCTAACAATAGAGAAGGAGAGAGCCCTTGTTGAAAGAATATCAAAGCTCAGAAAGGAGCTTGAAGAAAGGAAGAGTCAGCTTGAGAGGCACGAGGAGTTCAAGAAGCTGATTTCAAAGATAAGGGAGCTTAAGGATCAGGCCAGAGAGCTTCTGAATGAGCTCAAGGCCTATGCCGAGGAGGCGGACAAGTACCACGAGGAGCTTTCAAAGATGTTTGCGGCAATAGATGAGAAGAGGAAGCTGGCAGACGAGATGCACGAGAAGTTCGTGGAGAGCAAGAAGGAGGCAGACAGATGCCACAATGAAGCGATAAAGAGGAGGAAGGACATAAAGGATCTGGAGAAGGTTATAAAGGCCCTGAAGTCGAAGCAGTACAAGACGAAGGAGCAGAGGGAGAAGGAAGAGCTAATAAGGAAGGCCAAGCAGATTTACGAGATGTTCAAGAGGGGAGAAAAGATAGACACAGAGGATCTGCTTATACTGCAGCGTGCTGGCCTGATTTAGCCGTTTCATAACCCATTTTTAATGCTCTCAGGTTCAGATCGACTATCTTTCCTGGCATAACCTCCCTTATAACCTCCTCAACATGCTCCACCGTGAAGGGGAGGCTGAAGTAGCCAAGAAGCATGCCCACAACCACAACATTGGTTGCGAGAACGTTTCCAGCCTTTTCGGCCAGATCGGATGCATTGACGGGTATGATCCTCGGCGAGATCTTTCTAAGCTCCGAAATTATCTCGTCGAGTTCGGGATACTTCCCAACTCCCGCCGTAACGGAGGGTGGGATTATTTTTCTGGTGTTCAGGATGACGATGCTCTTTCTGTTCAGAAATCTTGCATATCTCAGGGCTTCTGATGGCTCAAGGGCGATCATGACGTCTGCCCCACCCTCCGGGATGAGCGGGGCCTTTACGTCTCCTATCCTCACGTGAACTTCCACACTCCCCCCTCTCTGCGCCATACCGTGGGTTTCAGCTGACACAACGTTCAGCCCGGCTTTCATTGCAGCCCTGGCTATTATCCCGGATGTTGTAAGCGCTCCCTGCCCGCCAACTCCCACGATAAGTATGTTCAGCTTCATTGCCTGAGCTTTCCTTGATTGCATTTAAAATTATGCCTAAGTTTTTAGGCCTCTATACCAACAGCGTTGAGCAGTCTCTTCTTTATCGCCTCGGTTATGAGCTTGGCGAGCAGCTCCTTCTCACTTGTATCCCCAAATATGCCCAAGGGTATCTGCGCTCCTGCAGCGTGCGCATGCCCCCCAGCGCTGCCAACATCACCGAAAGCTCTTCTCAAGACTTCACCCATGTGGATCCTGACGTCTTTGTTTCTGGCGGAGATGTAAACGGTATCCTTGATCACTCCAAAGACAACAGCGGTTGAAATGCCCTCAAGCCTCAGAAGGAAGTCTGCAGCCTGCGGTAAAGCATCTCTGTCGTTGATGAACCCTGCAAAGCTCAGCAGAAAGCTGGAATAAACCTGTCTGTTCTTGATCGCCGTTCCCAGAATGTCAAGGGTCTCGGTGGATATTGCAGGACCCTCTATCTTCTCAATCAGCTCGTGATCGACAAATGGGTAGAGGTAGGCTGATGCAAGAAAGTCCGCTGTTCTGGTGTTCCTCTTGAACTCGTCTGTCTCGCTCTTTATCCCGAAAAACAGGGCTGTTGCAAGAATCTTGCTCGGCACAATTTTCAGCTCCTTGATGTACTCGGTCATGATGGTAGCTGTAGCACCCACATCGCTCCTGAGATCGACAAATCTGGCAACAACCTTCTCCGCAGGGTGGTGGTCTATGATGATCGAGATGTCCAGATCGGGGGGTATGGAGTTGTTCACTCCCGGCCCCGAGCTGTCCACTATGGCGAAGGTCTCGTACTCCTCCAAGTTCACCTCTTCAGCACGATGGAGTGGGATCTCCAGAATGTTGACCATTGCCCTGTTGCTCTGGTGCAGAATTTCACCGTAATACAGAATGTCCGCCTCAACGTCAAACTGCCTCGCAATTTCCTTCAGTGCAAAGGCCGATGAGATCGAGTCTGGATCCGGATTATCATGGGTGAAGATACCCAGTTTGCCGTTCAAGGACTCAAGCACCTTCTTCAGCTTTTCAAGCTTCTTGTAGGTCTCAACCTTCCTTATCTTGTCAAGGAAAACCGTTTTAATCGCATCGGAAACAAAGATCTGGAGATTTGCCCCTGCACTCTCAAATTCATCCTTCAGCTTCTGAGAGCCAACTCTGACAGCGATGAAAACATCATCGCTCACCTTTCTGATGGTTCTGACAATCTCAAGGTTAAGCTCGTCATTTGAGCCTGTCACAAGCACTGCGGAAACCCTATCAAAATCGAGGTTTTTGTAGAAGCTCTCATCAACTGGATCAGCAATGATTGCGTCAAATCCCTCATCCTCAAGTATCTCCACCTTTTCCGGTGATTTGTCCACCGCCAGAACACTCTTACCCATCTTGGAAAGTTCCCTCACCAAGCCAATACCAGCAGACTCACATCCTACGACTATGTAGTCGTACTTACCGTTCTCGGTCATTTCAGAATCACCATTCTGATCAAATATTAAACCTTTCCGGTTGTAACTAAACATGGCACAGACAGAGACTGGAATTTGCAGAAGCTTTGGGCTTCGTGCAGAGCCATCCTATATACTTTATGTTGCAAGTATTCAAAAACTCGAAAATTTTTTATATTTGCTTATCACCATTACACGCATGAGTAGGAGCTGGGTTTGGGAAATGAGGCTCTTAGCGGTGATAATTGTACTAATAATTACAATCATTAACACTTCAGCAGAGCCCCTGGAGGTTAACATTGTGGAAAAGGTAGCATCCACAATAGAGGTTACTGGCGTTGGAAACGACGGCACAGCCACTTTCAGCTACAACACCAACACGACTGGATTCATCAGCATAACAAACAACGGCACTGACGACATTTACGACGTGTGGGTTGCTGTAAAGCTCGAGAACAATGCGACACCATGCACTCTGCTTTTCGAGAATGCAAGCAGTAGCGTTTCTGTCGGCTCACTTACCGTTCCCGACAGAATCAACAAGTATGGCGTTTTCAATACCTCAGACGCCAACTGCTTCATACACATACCTCATCTAAGACCCGGGCAGCTTGTCATTGTGGAGTACGATGTCAACGACACGTCAATGGGTATTGATGACGGGGCACCTTTCATAGTTTCTGAAAGGTACGATCCGGCCAAGATTCCAGAGGGTGGAGAGTACAACTGGACGGTCTATCTAAACGTATCACTGAACGGCACCTGGTGGAGCAACACCGCAGTTGGCACGACCCCCTCTGTAACCCTGAACATCGTTAAGGTTCTAAACAAATCTGACACGAACTGGGCAAGGCTGGAAGTTATAGACAACTCCTGGAAGATCCTCTCCGGTTCTGGATCGGCAAGCGGTAACGCATACAGTGTGACCTTCTCCGGGATTACTCTTGACAGCAGCAACAGTGTAAACACAAGCTTCGAGGTTTTGGGTAACTACTCAACTGACGAGGCTTTTGCAACCAGGCTCGTGCTGTTCGGAGATGCCTACTTCGACTTCACGCTTTCAAGCGGGAACATCAGCGGTACGAAAATACTGGACGTCTTTGCTACTGGAGATATGAGCATTGCTGTTAACAAGAGCGGTCCTCACAGCGGTAACACATGGATAGGAAACGCCACCATAAACAACACCGCATCGGGACTCGTGTACGTCTTGACCAACGTCACGGTATGGGCGACCGATAGGGACTACAAGACTATAGTCAACGCAATTAATACCACATCACCTGGATACACACTCAACCCCAAGGAATCCTGGAAATCAGGTGATCTGAGTTTCACTTACAGCAGTGTGCCAATAATATGGGCCAACGCTACCTTCAAGCTGGTTAAGGGCAATGGGGGCTGGCAGAGCTACGATAGCGTGCTCAACAACAGTGGTTTCATAGTAATAGAGAAGATCTACGTCATAGGCAGCTATCTCGTCAAGGTCACGAAGTACGTGAGGGCAAATGCGAGTGCCGGGGAAAACGTGTTCGATGTGAAGCTGGTAGTGGAGAACCTTGGAGGCAACGAGTCACCCTACGTTTACGTCTATGACATGCTGCCGGAAAAGTTCAACGAGTTCAACTGGGATGACAGGTGGAATGACACGGGAGACGGAAACTGGGTCAACAAGCCGGAGATGTTTGCAGGAAATGGAACTGAGACAGGCCTTTCAATAAGCGGCTACAGCAAGGGATTCTGGTGGAGGCTCAAGCCTCTGAAACCAGGAGCAGATGGAGACGGGATTGCAAGCGAGGATGAGCTGGACAACTACAGGGCAGTTGAGATATTCTACCAGATGAATGGAACTGGTGACTTCAAAGTTCTCGACGCCTTCATCGTGGGTATAGATCCAATGCTCTCGATGAACGAGCAGACCTCGCCCAGGATCACAATCGTGAGCGGCTCAGCATCGACGAGCTACGAAAGCATAATGATCCTCGCCACAGCTCTTGCAGGTTTGGTGGCGGTGGTGACTTACAGGAAGAGAAGTTAATTTTTTAAAATATCCTCTCATTTTTTAGCATGATGAGAATTATCACGCTGATTCTGATAACTGTCCTGATCCTGCCTGTGGTCTCCGCCCAGAAAGTTGAGGAGATCTCAAATTTAAAGATCAATGTGGATCTAAATGGTAACGCCCACATCAGGTACGACATAACCCTGAAAAATCTGATAGATAAGCCCGTGGTGCCGGGAATTGGTGAAATCAGGCTTCAAAAGGTCCAGCCGGTGAAGCTTGGCCCATTGCCAGTTCCCTTCACGGAGGAGAGACTGCCTGTTAAGGTGAGCGGACTGAAGGTGTACTCTGGAAACAAGGTTTTCAAAGCCAGCGTTAAAGCGGAGAAGGACTACACGGCCATCATCTATGAAATATGGTACCCCATTGAGCCCGGAAAAACTCTCAACTTCACGGTCGAGTACGATGCAGACATAGTTGAGAAAGGGCTGCTTTTCAAGAGCGTGACGATTCCGGTAGGCACCGACATGGACATCAGAAATCTTGAGATTAGAGTAAACTCGGACTGGCATCTGTGCTATGCGGATCCAAAATTGTCGGATGATGGCTGGCGGGGAAGCCTCCCGGCAGGAAGCATTGCGTTCTACACAGCAGAGTTCTCGATTCTACCGCTTCCAATACTGCCAGTCAGGGGATACATAGTTTTCTGGGGTGCTTTGCTCAGCATTGCCGTGATTGCAGCCATCATCGGGATGCGGAGATGAGAGCGGTAGTTCTCCCTGCAATACTGCTGCTCCTGATCCCAACAGCGATGGCATGCATATACGAGTACAGAGAGGCAGTTTTTTACCCGAACGGGAGTGAAAGTGTTGGAAGAGACTGGATCGTCGTCAACTTCACCAATCCCTACCCCTTCCAGCTATACGACGTTGAGCTTAGGTACAGGGGGGCAATGGTTTACCTCCCCAGCATACCACCCGGCACGACTGCAAAGGTTGACCCCTACACAACCCTTCCACCCGAGGAGTTCCCCGTTAAGGTCTATGCCGAGGTTGAGAATGGGAATGTAACCTACACGATCCACAACGGTTTTAACAAGAGTTTGAACGTCAGCCTTTCCATACCCCTTTTCAGCGAGTTTGTGAGGTGCTACGGATGCTCTGCTGGAAGGGAGATAAACTTCACGTCGGAGGTGCCTGCTAACAGCAGTTCGTCCTTCACAATCCGTGTCAGCCCAACTATCTTCAAAATTCCAGACGGCAGGATCGAGTTCAGGGTGAAGAGGCACGTACCGGTGTCCTATGGTGTTGACGTTAAGATCTCAGTTGAGAAGGAGCAGCAGGGGGACAGGTGGTACGCAACCTTTCACATCTCAAACCCTCTGAGCATGGATACCAACGTGAGCTTTGAGGCGTGGTACACCATCGACTCGCAGAGGCACGATCTCTTTAACGAAACTCTGCACCTGAGAGCTGGGGAAAACACCAGCGTTGCTGCTCCACCGGTTGTTAGCAGCACCCCTCCCGTATTCTACATCAGGGCAAGAGCAAAGATCGATGATCTCTGCAGCGTTACGATAATGCCAGCGACGAAGAATGGAGAAAGTTACATCATCGGCTATGCTGTGCTGAAGGGCTTTACAGCTGGAGGCGGTGGAGGGGCTGAAGGTGGAGTGGGAGGTGGAGTTGGTAGAGGGGGGGTTGGTGGTGGAGGAGCAGGTGGAGGAAGAACTGGAGTGGGCGGGGAGACAGGAACTGGAGGAAAAACCGGGGAGGGTGGGAGAGTTCAGTATGCACAGCCGGTACCTTTCTCACTAAACCTTCCGGAGATGGTGGCACCGAAAATAAGTTTGGAGGAGGCTACGAGCTACGTTGCAATGATGCTGCCCGCTGCTTACGGACTGTTTTTCGCCACCGTCCTCTTCCCCCTCATGACCAGAAGGGGTGTGGTTGTGAGCGGAGACATCGTAACTCCACGCAGCTACGCACTGCTGAGGGCCTACGGGAGGAAACTTTATTCCACACCATCAGGTGCCTTTCCCGGGTGCATAATGGTCGAGCCCGATGAAAGCGTGGTTGAAAGGTTTATGAATCTCGGACTGCAAAGAAAAGATGCCGAGTGTATTGCAGCAGCAATAAAAATAAAAAAGCCACTGCTAACATCAGATAGGCATGTTGCTGAAGTCGCAAGCAGAAATGGATGCATGGTCATCCTGATTGGGACGTGAGAGGATGGACGAGCTTGAGCTTGCACTCGAAGAGCTTGTCAAGGAAGTAAAAAGGAGAGATAGAATTGCAGCTGTGCTTATCTCCACAGCCTTCCTGCTCTTCGGATTCCTTGCCTTGGTTCTGCTCGACGTTATCAGGCTGAGTGAGTTTTTGAAGGGGATCGTGGCGGTTGCAACCTTAATCATCACGTGGTTGATGATGACAGCCGGTGTGTACATCCTGCTCTCAATGCCCCTTCCCGAGATTCCCACCAGGATCGTTGCCGATGTTGATGGTACAATTGAACTATCCAGAAAAAACTACGGTGGAAAGGTGTACGTAACGAGGCACAACTACAGAAAGCTTCCACCAAAGGTGGGTGCCACAATGAACCTTGAGATAGTGGACGTTGCAGAGGATGAGGTGAAAAAATACTTGGAGCACGGTATTGAGCTGGCCGAGAGCATAGCAGCAGCGAAGAAGCTTAGGGCGAAGGTTGTGAGCAAGGTCAAAAAGAAAGTTGACGGTGTCGAGATAGTGAGGGTGAAGGACATGTTCTAATCTCTCAATGCCTCGATCAGGCGGTCGTTCTGCTCCCTTGTACCAACAGTTATCCTAACGTGCTCTCCTTCGAGGCCCATCACACTCGCATCTCTCACGATGATTCCCCTTTCCAGCAATCTGTCACACAGGCCTTCCCTCTCAACCTTCACGAGTATGAAGTTGGCCTCCGAGGGGTAGGGTTTCAGCCAGTCAATTTTTGCAAGCTCTGAAAGCAGTCTCTCCCTCTCCGCCACTATCCTGTCCCTGATCGCCCTGTAGTACTTCCTGGATCTTATCGCAGCAACTGCGGTGTTCATCGCCGGGTAGGAGACCGCAAAGGGGAGCCTGACCTTCTCGATCGCTTCTGCAATTTCAGGATGACATAAGGCATATCCGACCCTCATACCTGCAAGGCCAAAGAACTTCGAGAAGCTCCTCAGAAATATGATGTTGTCGAACTCCTCAAGCAGATCTGCACAGCTCCCTTTTTCGGAGAACTCCACGTACGCCTCATCCACAACCAAGTACTCAGATGCCGAGGCGATCTCCTCGATTACACCTCTTTCAACCGTATTGCCTGTGGGATTGTTTGGGGAGCAGATGAAGGTGAGCTTTGGTCTCACCTCAGCAATTACCTGTGGGTCTATTTTGTAGCCCTCAAACACAGGAAAGCTTATGGATGCGCTTCTGAGCATCGAATATATGGCGTACATCGTGTAGGACGGCATGGGGATTACAACTCTATCCAGTTCCTCGACTACGACGTTGCAGATGGCTTCAATTAACTCAGAGGCACCGCAGCCAACGGCTATGCTGTACTCTGGAAAACCAGTGTACTCAGAGATGGCTTCCTTGAGCTTTCTGTAAGTTGCGCTGGGGTAGCGGTTGATTAAGCTGAAGGAGTTCAGATAAGCCCTTCTGACCTCATCACTCGGAGTGTAGGGGTTTTCGTTTGAGCCGAGCTGGACGACCTCATCATAATCAAACGGTAGGTCCTCCGGAAACTTTCCGGGATCGTAGGGGTTTATAAACCTAACAACCTCTCTCATCTTCCCACCATCTGCTGGGCCAGCTCCCTTAGATGTCCCATCGAGCTGCGGTCTCTGAAAAATGGGTCGGAGAGTATGACGTGGTCGCAGAGCTTCAGAAGTCTGCTTATTTTAGTCCCAACCTCCTCAAGAGTGCCGCTCAACGTGAATTTTTCCAGCAGGAAATCTTTGTAGGTGTGAAGAATTCCTGCATCCCTTCTTTCAAATATGCTCCTGCCAGACCTCCTCAGATTCACCAGCCCCATGATATCAACCTTCGAAAGTTCCTCAGCGATATCTTCAAACCCAAACCTCCTTATCAGATTCCGAGAGCCTAAGAACACTATGCTGGCAGCAAGAAGCAGATCCTCCTCGAACTCGCTTGGAAGTATGAGAGCTGGCCCATAGGCAGCTTTAAACACATCTTTTTCGACATATTCCATCATCCACTCCAGAAATTCAGGATTCACGGAGTTGAAGAGCACTCCTCCAGTCTTTCCGGCCAACCTGAGCGTCATGGGAGAGCCTGCACCCACCACTACAGGGTACTGATAATCGAGGGCTTCAATGCAATCTCTGAGGGACCTGTAAGCTCTGCCTGGCTCACCTTCTCCAGCGCCAAGGCCGAGGATGAACCTGTCACCGTACCTCTTCCTGATCCCCTCAAATCTTTCCAGAATTTCCCTGCAAGTTCTTCGTGTCGTTGTCACAACCCCAAATCCAATTTTCAGGCCTGTTGACTCTGCAATGACGCTGGCAACCTCAAAAGGATCTTCGAACCCCTCAAATTCCCCAACCCATATCACCCTGACTCCAGAACTTTCTGCGATTTTCGCCCTCTCTATGATTTCGTCTCTGCTGAGATCGCCATTTATGTTGAGGCCGAGTTTACCAGTCCAGCAGCTTTTTAACCTCATTCTTCCTTGGCAGTTTCCTCTCATCCTTCCCGGTCTCAACAATCTCATCAGATCTTGTTTTTGGCCTGTATCCAAGCCTGTCTCCATAAAGCTCCACAACGAACTTTGCAGCAATCTTCGCAAGATCGTACATCTTCGCCTCTGTTAGCTCCCTGAACTCAGTTTTCCTCCTGTCTTTTCTCCTATCCACGTAGTAGAGGCAGAAGAGACACTTGTAGGGCGATATTGGCACAGGCTCCTTGTCCGAGAACACATCCTCAAAGGTCTCTATAGCGCAGTAGGCACCATCACTGAACTTGCAGTACCTCACCCTCTCCTCTGCCACCTCCTTTGCAACTCTCAGGAACTCTCCAAGCTCACCAGAAACCTCTGACTTCTTCTGCCTCTTGTAGAAGTACCACTCAAGCAGCAGGTAAACAAATTCGGAGGGAGATATTCCAGCATTTTCGCACTTCTTGAGGAGGAGTTTTTCCATGTCTGGTGGAATATCGATCGTGATCTTCATTTCCTACCTCGTCCCCCCTTCTTTTTATCCTCCCGCTTTGCCTTGGGCTCTTCTCCCTTCTGCTCTTCCTCCCCTACCATCGCCTTTGCGAGCATGTAGTATCCAATGGAGTTGCTCTTTATCGGATCGTCGGGTCTCTTAACCTCGCCTATATCGCTGAAGCTCTCTCTGAAGAGTTCATAAACCCCTGGAAGCAAGCTACCACCACCTGTGACCGTGAAGTTCTCCACCAGCATTGTTGACAGACCTTCAAGAACGAGCTTTACCCTGCTTGCTATCCTGTCAACCCACGATTTCACGAGATTTTCGTAGTCCTGCATCACCTCATCCCTCGTCACGCTGACCTTCTTTCCGCCCCTTATTCTCCCTATTTCGTAGCCCTCCGTCGTTAAGAGCTTGGTCATCTCCTCCGGAGTGATGCTGATCCCTATTCTGTTCCTAACCGCAACTTCAAGATTTTCATAGAGCTTGTCAACTCCCATCAGCATTGTGTCTCCCTTCAGGTACTCCATATCAGCGATAACGAGAACGTCAGTTGTGCCGAAACCGATGTCCACGCATACTCCAGTTTCGATACCCATGTAGGCCATCGTTCCTACAGGTTCGGGGAATATCAGAACCTGGGCCTTAAGCTCGGACTCCATATGCGCTTTCAGCTCTTCCCTCTCCTTTCTGGAAGACTTAACCGGCAAGCCTGTTGCAATTATCGCATTCTCACCAATTCCAAGCTTCCCGAATCCGTACTTGGCAAGTTCGAGGTAGGAAGTGTGCAGAACCCTGCCCTCATGGAGGGGCCTGAGAACCTCGACGTTTTCCATGGACTGGACAATCGATAATGCCTCATCACCAACGTAAACGCTCTTTGTCTCACCTTTAAGACTCCAGTCCTTCTCCTCACCGTATGCAACAATTGAGGGGAAAACCAGCACGTTTTTACCATCAGCGGTGATCTTGGTGTAGTTCGTCCCGATGTCAACACCGATGGGTTGCATGGTGTAAGTTGTGGGGGATATATAAAACATTTATTGGTTGAAAAATTTTTTGTTTGCCAAAAATTTTTAATCTTTAATACCAACAATTTTTGATGGAGACAGAGATCGTTTTCGGTGACAGGTTGCTGAGAGCAAATTTCCCAGACACCGCAAAAATCGTCAGCCCTGGATACGGACTTGCCAAGCTCGAACATGCAGCGGATCAGGAGGCAGCGGTTAGGGAGGGGATACAATCTCCGCTTGATCTGCCTCCCCTAAGCGGTTTTGTTAAGAAAAACTGGAAGATAACAATAGCCTTCGACGATCCAACAGTACCGTGCTACGGTCCGGTATGGATAATGGCTCTTCGATGCGTTTTGGATGAGCTGAAAAAGGCCGGGGTTTCGAAGGACAACATAAAGCTGGTGTGTGCCAACGCCTTCCATAGAAAATTCAGACCGAGCGAACTTGAGAAAATAATAGGAAGCGAAAATACTTTTTCAGTTTCCTGCCACGATGCAGAAGACAGAGAAAACATAGTGAAGCTTGGAGAGACCGCTGAAGGTTATCCGGTTGAAGTTAACAGGGCTTTGGTTGATTCAGATCTGACAGTGTACATCAATGTTTTCGCCTCCGCCTTCAATGGAGGATGGAAATCCATATGCGTTGGTCTATCAACTTGGAACAGCATCAGGTGTCACCACACTCCGGAAAAAATGTCCATGTCGATGGAAAGAAACCCGATGCACGAGATACTCAGCAAAATGGGGGATGTTGTTAAATCGGAACTCAAGCGGGATGTGTTCAAAATAGAAACTGTCATGGCGAATCCGTTCCAGGTGTCGAGGGTGTTCTCGGGAACGATCGATGCGTGCAGAGGGGAGGTGCTGAAAATCTGGAAAAGCAGGGCAAAAAGGAGGAGGGATCTGCTTGACGAAAAAGCGGATGTTGTATGCTATGGGGTTCCAAACTGGAGTCCCTACGCTGCATTTTCCAAAATGAACCCGCTCCTCACTTTGATCTCAACAGGACTGGGATATCTTGGCGGCGTTATAGAGGGTATCGGAAAGAAGGGGTGTGATGTCGTGATGGCCACACCCTGTCCTAACGAGTGGGATCTCACAACGCATGCATCCTACCCCGAAGTCTGGGAAATACTGGGCGAGCTAAGGGATCCAGACGAGATTATGGAAAAGTACGAGAAATACTTTGCCACCCACAGAGACTATATTGCAAAGTATCGCCATCAGCACGCCTTCCATCCATTTCACGGTTTGATGGCCACCTTTCCCCTCAAGAGACTGGATCACGCAGGCAGAATTATAGTCGCAGGCATAGAGGAGCCCGAGCTTGCCGAGCATTTAGGTTTCATGCACGCACCGAGCGTAGAGGAAGCTATCAGAGTTGCACAGCAACATCACGGAAGGGATGCAAGCATCGCCGTTGTAAAGTACCCTCTGATGTTCAGCAGGCAGTAAGTCTCTTTATCCCGATTTTCACCTTTCTGCCCTCAATGCTCCACTCCCTGACATAGCCATCCGCCTTACCAAACTCCAACCTTTCAGATCTCGTTTCACTCCTGATGTAGTCCTCCCATCCCTTAACAAGCTCGGGATCCATCTCTACAGTAGTTTCGATGAATTCCTCCACATCCAGGTCCAGCTCCTTCCTCATCTCCTGGATCCTTCTTATCAGCTCCCTTGCATACGCCTCTCTGATCAGCTCTTCGTCCAGTTCCTTGTAAATGTAGACGATCCCTCCTGGAAACTCAGCGTACTCGTATCCCTCTGGAACTTTGTACTCAACAACAAGAACTTCCTTGCTGTCAAGCTCCATTCCACCAAACTCTATCTTCTCAGGGACCTCCTTAAGAGATTCCACGAATTTGGCAAACTCTCCCGCCTTCTCCTTAAGCATAGGCCCAACAACCTTGAAGTTGGGCTTCACCACAGTCTCCTTTTCAAATTCCTCCACAACCCTCACAGCCTTAACGTTGGTCTGCGATCTCACGATCTCCTCAAGCATGTTCACAGCTTCTCTCACCTTCTCATCCCTGCTCTCTACAACCAGCTCTTTCAGTGGCCATCTGAGCTTCCTCCTCGCCTTGTTTCTCGCATTGCTTGCCGCTTCAACCACGTCTCTTACGGTCTTCATCGCACTTTCCAGTTTTTTGTCCACCAGACTGTCATCCGGCTCCGGATAGCTGTCCAGAAATATCGACTCCTCCCCTTCCCTGAACTGCTTCACAACATGCTGGTACATCCACTCAGCAATAAACGGAGCGAAGGGTGCTATTATCCTGAGAGATTTATCTATAACTCTTAGCATCGTATCATAGGCAGCGATCTTCGAAGGTGAGTCCCTCTCCTCCCAAACCCTCGGCCTTATGAGCTGGATGTACCACCTGCTGAAGTCCTCGACGAAGAAATCAAAGAAGGCTCTGACAACCCTGTGGATCTGGTAGCTCTCCATGGCATCCTTCGCTTCCCTGCAGAAGCTCTCAAGCTTAGAGAGTATCCATCTGTCCTCAACCTTCAGCTCTCCCTTCATCCCCTCCCTGAAGCTGTCAAGGCTCATGTAGGTGTAGGCAAATCTAACGGCATTCCAGACTATATTCAGCATTCTGTTAACGTTTCTTGCCTCTTCCCAGCTGAATCTCAGATCTTCCCAGGGAGCTGAGCTGAGGACGTACAGCCTGAATCCATCAACTCCGATCTGTCCCACAACCTCTTCAGGTTCAACAACATTGCCAAGGCTCTTGCTCATCTTTCTCCCCTGCTCATCGAGAGTGAAGCCATGCATCAGAACCGCCTTGTAAGGAGCCTTATCAAAGCAGATCACGGATGTGCCGAGCTGGGAGTAGAACCAGCCCCTCGTCTGATCGTGTCCCTCCGTTATGAAATCTGCTGGCCAAAGCTGCTCAAACTCGTCTTTTCTGAGCGGGTAAGCTATACTCCCCCAGCTTGCGACCCCGCTGTCAAACCACACGTCAAAGACGTCCGGCACTCTTTTCATCTTGCCGCCACATTTACAGTCAAACACGACCTCATCGATCCTTGGCCTGTGCAAATCCAAGTCCGTTTTCCATGGCACCTCCTCAATGCTGCCCACAACCTTCATCTCTCCACACTTTTCACAGATCCAGACTGGCAGAGGGATGCCCCAATACCTCTGCCTGCTTATGCACCAGTCCTTTGCATTGCTCACCCAGTCCTTGAACCTCGCACTCCCTGCCCACTCCGGTATCCACTGCACCCTGTCAATCTCCCTGAGCATTTCATCCTTGAGTTCGGTAATCTTTATGAACCACTGCTCCGTGGCTCTGTAGATTATCGGAGTCTTGCACCTCCAGCAATGGCCATAGCGGTGAATGATCTTCTCTTCAGCAAGAAGAAGGTTCTTGGCATACAGATCATCGATTATGTGGTCGTTTGCCTCCTTAACGTGCATCCCCGCATACTTTCCAGCCTCCTCCGTAAAGATGCCCCTGTCATCAACAGGGTTGAAGATTTCAAGTCCCTTCTCCACGCCAAGCTCGTAGTCCTCAACACCATGTCCCGGAGCGATGTGAACGCATCCTGTGTTCTCAGCCGTCACGAAATTGGCGTAGTAAACGGCATGACGCCATTTTTTCTGCATTGGCACTTCATCAGCCAGCGGGTGCTCGTACTCCAGGCCCTCAAGATCTCTGCCGCTATAGGTTTCCACAACTTCCCAGCTGTCGTAATCCCCCTTTCCAAGCACGCTGTCGGCAAGTTCCTTGGCCAGAATGAGGAACTCAACCTTCCCATTCTTCACAGCCCTGAACTTAGCGTACTCAAGCTCAGGATGGACAGCTACTGCCATGTTTGCAGGCAGAGTCCATGGGGTTGTGGTCCAGATCACGATGTAGGTATTTTCCTCTCCTTTAACCGGAAACTTCACGTAGATTGATGGATCCTGCTCGTCCCAGTACTCAACTTCAGCATCCGCCAGTGCGGTTTCACACCTGTAGCACCAGTTTACGACCATCTTTTTTCTTTCAAGCAGTCCTCTTTCGTAAGCTTTTTTTATTGCAAACCACGCAGCGTTCATGTACTCGGCCTTTATCGTCATGTAGGGCTTTTCCCAGTCCATCCACACACCGAGCATCTTGAACTGCTCAGTCATCGCATCCTTGTTCTTCAGAGCGTAATCCATGCACTTCTCCACAAACTTATCGATGCCGTAACTCTCAATGTCCCTTTTTGTTCTAAAACCCAGCTCCTGTTCCACTTTAACTTCAATTGGCAACCCATGCATGTCCCATCCTGGCATATCTGTGGGCGAGAAACCGCACATCCTCTTGTACCTCAAAATCGTGTCCTTTATCACCTTATTCCACGCAGTTCCAAGGTGGATTCTACCGGTAGTGTAGGGAGGACCATCAACAAAGTAAAACTTCCTGCCATCTCGCTCCTTAACCTTCCTGTAAATCTCGTTATCCTCCCAGAATCTGAAAACCTCGGATTCCACATCCATCGGTGAGTATTTAGCGGGAAGCATGACATCAAGACTTCCCGTGGATTAAAAAAGTTATCAACTTGTTGCCATCTTTCTGAGATGTTCCTCCCCGCTAAGAAACAGCAAAACTATAACCAGACTGAGAAGTGGAAGCCACAAAACCGAGCTGAACAGGTAGTGCAGACTTTCCATGAAGGAGTCAGACATTGCAACAAGTGGGGCTGGCTTTCCTAAGGCAGCGAGCACCTTCAGCATTCCCATCATTCCGGGATCAGGTAGGCGGTTTCCGTAGCCGGGTATGAGGCTCCTCATCTTTTCGGTAACAAGAACACCACCTACAGCTATGCCAAGAGCCTGTGCAAGGGTGTTGAACGTCCTCACTGTCCCGTTCGCCATTCCCGCCTTCTGCGGTGGAACTGAGGCCATGATGACGTTGAAGGCAGGAGCCATTAGGAGGCCGATGCCAACACCGAGGGTCATGAGCTTGGGAAAGAGTTCCCAGTATCCAATATCCACATCAATCGTTGAGAGGAAGTAAAGGCCAAGGATAAAGAACACTGGCCCAAAGCTCATCAGATATTTGGGGTTCATCCTGTCGCTCAGCCTTCCAGCTATGGGAGAGATGATGGCGTTGGTTATTGGTATGGCAACAAGCCAGTATCCAGCTTCCTCTGCTGTAAGTCCCTTAATGCCTTGGAGGAAGAAGGGGAGAATGAAGAGGGAAGCTGAAAGCCCTGCGAAAAGCACCGATAACGCAACCAGCCCAACAGTGAAGTTTCTGATTTT
The DNA here is from genome assembly GCA_965541645.1 of uncultured Archaeoglobaceae archaeon. Taxonomy (GTDB): domain Archaea; phylum Halobacteriota; class Archaeoglobi; order Archaeoglobales; family Archaeoglobaceae; genus Archaeoglobus. Next base: position 18,990 of record CBEUCM010000028.1, read on the forward strand.
GAACAGACTGAGGTCAAGGAGGGGATGGTCGCAGGTCATCTCTCTCACGGCAAAGGCGAAAAGGTAAGGGAAGGCGATGATGAAGCACGCAACCGTTTTCTGGTCCCACCACCCCCAGTCCTGCCCCTTGATTATACCAAGAGTTAAAGCTCCCAGGCCGATGGCCATCAGCACTAAGCCAACAAAATCAATCGGCTCCTTCATCTTTGCGGGCATTGGAGGAAGGAAGAGCCAAGCCATTGCAACTGCAGCGATGCTGACGGGGACGTTAATGTAGAACACCCAGTGCCAGCTCAGATTGGTTGTCAGCCAGCCACCTATGATCGGGCCAAGGCTGAAGGCCGAGGCTGTCAGGATCGCGTTCAAGCCCATTGCAGCCCCTCTTTTTCCCGGTGGGAATAACTCCACCATTATCGCAAGGGCATTTCCACTGAGCATTGCTCCGCCAAAGGCCTGAAGGATACGGAAAGCGATGAGTGAACCAACATCCCATGCCTCTGCGCTTAAATAGCTGCTCAGGCCAAAGAGGATCATCCCAAGCATGTAGTAGTAATCTCGCCGGAACATGTCGCCCAGCTTTCCCGCAAGGACCAGAAGGACGACCATCGTAACTGTGTAGGCGTTGAGAATCCACTGAACGTCTGAAGCTTTAGCGTTAAAGTCCTCGGCAATTCTCGGAAGGGCTACGTTGAGAACGCTAACATCAAGCAGGACCATGAAAATTCCGAGACCGATGGGGATCAATGCCAGCCAGCTGCTTCGCATAAACAAACTTGACGCAAACTATTAAGGTTTTTGCCCAAAAAATACAACCTCAACTCCAGCCTCCTCAAGAAGCTTTAATCCGTTTTTGTCGGCATATTCCCTGCCATAAACAACCCTCTTGATTCCTGCATTGATTATGATCTTTGCACAGGTTATGCAGGGGCAGTGGGTGGAGTAGAGTGTGCCGCCATCAACGCTTATCCCGAACTTTGCAGCCTGGATTATGGCGTTCTGCTCTGCATGCACACCTCTGCAAAGCTCCTGTCTTTCCCCGCTTGGCACTGAGAGTTTCTCTCTCAGGCAGCCAACAACATCGCAGTGCGGCAGCCCTGATGGCGCACCATTGTAGCCAGTGGCCAGAATTCTCTTCTCCTTTACTATCACCGCCCCAACCTTCTGTCTCAGACAGGTTGATCTCTTGGCAACGACATGTGCGATTTCCATAAAGTACTCATCCAGAGTCGGACGTTTCAATCGTTTCGCCATGCTACAACCTCAGAAACTTTCTCGCATTCTCGTAGGCCACCCTTCTTGCCTCAAGATGGCCAAGTTCTTCCAGTCTTTTTGCTGCTACAGCAACAGTCGTGATCTCAGTGTCTTTATAGCCGACATCGCTGTTGAGCATGAATCTCTCAGCGCCATGCTCAGACACGATGCGGACGACGTCATCTGGTGAGAGCTTTCCGGGCTGCACTGTAAGTCCAATCCAGTAGTTGGTTTTTGCAACAAGATCAAGATTCTCAAAGTTCACGTGATCTATGACGGCCAGCTCATCAGGGAAGTCGACTTTCTCAAGTATCTCAAGTATTCTCTCGGTTATGGCCCTCTTATTTCCCCGAGGAGTGTGGATTATGCACGGAACGTCGAGCTTCTGGGCAATTTTGAGCTGATTGGTCAGCACATCCACCTCCTCATCGCTCGCAATCTCAAGGCCAATTTCTCCAAAAGCTGTCCATTCCCCGCCTTCAAGGTACTCCAGCACGATGTCGTAATCTGGAGGTATGCAGCGTGGATGAATTCCTACCGCTGGGTACATCTTCACACCTGCAGCCTCGCAGCGAACAGTTTCAAATTCGATGAGCTTTCTGAAGGCATCGATCATCGTTTGCGGAAAGTTTGGTTTTATGGGGTAGAAGGAGAGACTGCAAACCTCCTTTATTCCCATTTCAGCCATTTTTTTCAGATCGCTGAAACCCAACCCCTCGGAATGGAGATGGGAATCGAAGTACATGGGTGTAGGTCTTGATTGGGTTAATAAAACTATTTGCCGTTGAAATTCTCTCGCCAGTCAGCCAGCAAAACTTCCAATCCCACGACCTCTCCCCCTTCCTCAAAGTCAAGGATAATGCCAAGAGTTCCGGTAAAGGTTATTTACTTCATCGACCAAATTACGACCAATGAAGTTCAAGGTCATCCTCGAAGAGGCTGAGGAAGATGGCTATATTGTTTATGTTCCAGCACTGCCGGGCTGCGTTTCTCAGGGTGAGACCAAGGAAGAGGCCATTGAGAATATCAAAGAAGCTATCGAGGTTTATCTCGATATTGATGACGCTCAAATTGAGACTGAAATCAAAGGCAAAAAGGCTGAGGTTGTTGAAGTTGTTCTCTGAGGTGTCTCATTGAAATTACCAGTAGTTTCTGGTGAGGAAGCTGTCAAGGCCTTGCATAAAGCCGGTTTTAGAGTTGTAAGGCAGAAAGGCAGCCATGTTCGAATGGAGAAAAGACCGACAAAGGGACAATCAAAGTCACCGTCCCACTGCACCCCTCTCTCAAAAAGGGAACCCTAAGAAGAATAATACTGAAGGCCGGATTAAGTGTTGAAGAATTCTTAAAACTGCTCTGAAGCTTATCTCACAGCCCCATCTCTACCGAACTCCTCGATCCGCTCCTCGATTCTCCAACCTCTCTATCAACTGTTAGCAGACATAGTAAAATAGCCCCGCGGGGATTCGAACCCCGGTCCCGGGCTCCAAAGGCCCGGATGATTGACCGCTACACCACGGGGCTTCAAAGTGTGTTGACCAACCTGATAATAATCGTTTCGCTATCCGAAATCTTCCAGCGTTTGCTGCTTCAGATTGGATACCGTCTTCCACCTTTTTCTGACAAAGCTGGGTATCTTGCCCTGCGAAATCAGCTCTCTGAGGAACTCTCTTGTTTTCGGATCGCTTGCATAACCACTCCCAAAATCCCCAAACCTTGCCCTCAGCTTTTCAATCTCCCTCTCCCTCTCAACCTTCGCAATTATGGATGCTGCCGCAACGAGCGGATATTTCTCATCCGCCTTGTGCTCAGCAATGACAGCTACACCAGTAAGGCTTTCAAGCTCCCTGGACAGTCTCTCCGGAATGACATCCGGGCTGTCCACATAGGCAAGCTCCGGCTGAAGCTTTCTTATAATCACAGCATAAAACTCCTTGAGAATTTCATTTATCGTCTTCGAACCCATCAGTTCATCCAGCCTGCTGGCAGAGATCTTCACAACTTCAACCCTGCCAACTTCCCTGATTTTTGCTGCCAGCTCCTCTCTCCTTTTTTGGGACAGCTTCTTTGAATCTCTTACACCCATTTCTTTAAGCTTCTCGCCGCAATCGCACGCAACTCCTGCAATAACAAGCGGACCTATGACACACCCTTTCCCTGCCTCATCTATTCCGGCTTTCATTCAGAAACCCAGCTTCAAACCCTTTATCGGCAGTTTACCCTTCTTCATCTTCTTCATAAGGCTCTTCATGGTCCTGTAGTACTTGAGAAGCTCCTTGACCTCCTGAGGAGAGGTACCACTTCCTATCGCAATCCTCTTTATCCTGGATGAGTCTATGATCTTGGGGTTCAGAAGCTCTTCTTCGGTCATCGAGTCCATTATAACCTTGAATCTCTTCATCTTGTCCTGGGTCATGTCCATAACGTCATCATCCACTCTCAGGCCAAGACCAAAAGGAAGCATCTCAAAGATCTTTCTTACCGGCCCCATTTTGTTCATTGCCTCAATCTGCTTGTAGATGTCCTTGAGAGTGAAGGTGCCCTTGAGGAAGGCTTCGGGATCAAGATCCTCTTCGCTTGCAATTCTCTCTATCTTCTCCATCAGCGCCTTTATATCACCCATTCCAAGCAATCTGGAAACGAAACCAGCAGGATCGAACTTCTCAAAGTCCTCAACCTTCTCACCAGTGCCTATGAAGGCTATCGGAATCCCTATCTGCCTCGCTGCCGATAAGGCGCCACCACCCTTTGCCGTTCCATCAAACTTTGTGATAACGATGGCATCGATCCCTATGGCATCGTGAAAGGCCTTGGCCTGCTTACTCGCAAGCTGTCCGATTGCAGCGTCGAGGACCAGAAACTTGTAGTCCGGATTTGCAGTTTCAGCAATGCGTATCATCTCGTCTATCAGTTCCTCCTCCAATGCGTGTCTTCCGGCGGTGTCTATGATGATCATATCGTAATCCTGAAGCTCTTTAAGGGCGTTCTCAACGATTTTCACAGCATCCTTCTCATCTTTCTCCCCGTAAAAGGCTATACCGTACTGCTCCGCCAGCTGCTTGAGCTGCTCGTAAGCTGCCGGTCTCCAGGTGTCTGCAGCAACAACGGCGGTCTTCATGCCCCTGTCCTTGAAGTACTTGGCGATCTTCGCCGTTGTTGTGGTTTTACCGCTGCCCTGCAGACCAACAAGCATTATCCTTGCCTTCTTGAGAGGTATCTCAAGACCCTCTCCAACACCCCTCAGCAGCTCCTCATAAACGATCTTCAAAATCTGCTCCTTTGCATTCAGCGCTGGAAGCACATCCTCGCTAAGGGCCCTCTTCTTTATCGCATCACTGATCTCCTTGACCTGCCTGACGTTAACGTCAGCCTTTATCAGTGCTCTCTGGATATCTCGCACCATCTCCTCGACAAATCTCCGATCAATGCTGGAGGAACCTGCAATCTTTCTTGCTACTTCTTTAAGAGCTTCAAGGGCCATTGTTTAAAGAGGGATTGCAGGTATAAAAAGCTTGGCGATAACTTTTAATTGATCCAGCGCTATTTTTAATTGATGCTGTTCAGAGAGTTTGCAGAGTTCTGCGAGAAACTGGAAAAGATATCCTCCACTCTGGAACTTGCAGCAAGGATAGCCACATTCTTGAAGAACATCGAGGATGAGAGAGATCTCTATGATGTCGTTCTATTTCTGATTGGCAAGGTCTATCCACCCTGGGATGAGAGAGAGCTTGGGGTGGGCGTGGGCCTTATTTACGAGGCTCTTGAAAACGTCAGCAGTGTGAAAAAGCAGAAAATAGAGGAGATGATAAGGGAGCTTGGAGACCTCGGACTTGTTGCTGAAAAACTGCTGGAGAAGAAAAAGATGGCTACTCTCACTTTTGAGGAGCTTACTATAAGAAAGGTGAGGGAGACGTTTGACGAGATGTCATCTTTAACGGGTGAGGGGAGCCGGAAGAGGAAGATAATGCTCCTGACGGGACTTTACGGACTCGCTTCCCCAATCGAGGCGAGGTATCTGACCAGACTGATACTCAACGAGATGCGACTGGGTGTTGGGGAGGGCATAATGAGGGATGCAATAGCAAAGGCCTTCGGTGCGGATCCGGAAATCGTGGAGAGGGCGTACATGATCACAAACGATTTCGGGAAAGTGGCAGTGGTGGCAAAAACCGAGGGTAAGGAAAGTCTGGCGAAGATGCGTGTTCAGCTCCACATCCCGGTCAGAATGATGCTCGCACAGGTTGCGGAGGGATTCGATCAGGCAATGAGTGAGATGGGCACGGCTGCAGTGGAGTGGAAGTTCGATGGCAGCAGGGTTCAGGTGCACTGGGATGGAAAGCGGGTTACAGTGTATTCAAGAAGGCTGGAAAACGTGACCAACGCACTGCCAGACATTGTGGAAGAGATAAAGAAGCACGTTAAACCCAACGTGATTCTGGACGGAGAGGTTATAGCCGTAAAAGATGGCAAACCCATGCCCTTCCAGCATGTCCTCAGGAGGTTCAGGAGAAAGCACGATGTGTCTAAAATGATTGAGAAGATACCGCTGCAGGTTTACTTCTTTGACGTGATATACAGCGAGAAGGAGACCATAGACCTACCACTATCGGAGCGCAGGAAAATTCTTGAATCGGTGATTGAGGAATCGGAGAAGGTTAAGGTGGCGAAGCAGGTTGTAACCAGCGAGGTGAAGGAAGTAAGGAGAATCTACGATGAGGCGATAAATGCTGGACATGAGGGTGTGATGATCAAAAACCCATCCTCTCCCTACGTTCCCGGAAAGAGGGGGAAGCACTGGCTTAAGCTGAAGGCGATAATGGAGACCCTCGACCTCGTTGTTGTTGGTGGTGA
>CBEUCM010000029.1:0-24798 GCA_965541645.1 uncultured Archaeoglobaceae archaeon
AGGGCGAAACCAATAAATAGAATCCTCAAAAAATAGGGTTATGGATGCACAGCAAATAGCAGAGAAGGTCAGGGATCTGGTGGTTGGTTCAATGAGAGATGAGTTCAGAGAGTTCAAGGCAGAGGTCAGGGGGCAGTTGGAAGGATTCAAAATTGCTATTGATACAATGAATAAAAGGCTGGATGGTCTGGAGAGGAGGATGGATTCCTTAGAGAGGAGGATGGACAGCTTGGATGAAAGAGTCAGTGAAACCAATAAGAGGATTGATGCCGTAAGAGAAGAGTTAACTGCAAGGATTGATGAGACAAACAATAGGATTGATTCTGTTAGAGAGGAGCTAACGGCAAGAGTGGATGAGACAAACAGGAAGATTGATGACGTGAGAGAGGAGTTAACGGCAAGGATAGACGAAACAAACAAGAGAATAGACAGCGTGAGAGAAGAGTTGAGTACTAAGATTGATGAGACGAATAAGAGAATTGACACAATAACTCATGAACTAAGTGAGAGGATAGATGAAACTAACAAAAGGATAGATTCTGTAAGAGAAGAACTAACAGCGAGAATAGATGATGTGAATAATAGGATAGATGAAACTAACAAAAGGATAGACATCCTATCCACAAGGCTGGAGGAGAACACGAGAGAACTGGGGGAGCTTAAGGCGGAGATTGTGGCATTGAGATCGAGGCAGGAGATCATAGAGGATTTGGTGAGGAGAGTTAGGAAGCTTGAGGAGAAGGTTTTTGCTTGAGTTTTGTTCAGGTCTTCAACCAGATCAGAAGCTCGATAAGCCGGTTGAGCAGAGGCAGGCAGAAGTGGATGTCGTAGGGGGGTGAAGTGGCCGAGGGTTCTGTCGGAGATTGGGAGGATGGTGGGCAGGATCGAGAGGGAGATAAGGTCTGCCTTTGCATTGTTGCTCAACCTGTCAAAGAACGTGAGAGGGAGCAGTAAGGCTGCAGAGAGTGTCAGGGAGGCATATGTTAAGTATGCGTGACAGTCCACAAAAAGGGATACCAAGGTTGCGGTTGTTGCGACGTAGAGTGGTAGAACGAGAGCAACGTTTTGCCAGAATCTTGTGGTCGATTTTGGCAATTTTTCGGGAGAGGAAGATCTTAGTCTAATTCTTTTCCAGGAGTTTTGAACGCACTATTCTCATATGTGGCTTCGATTATCTTCGACATATCTTTCGGATTGAATCAGAGGAAAAGATTCCGTCAAATTCGAGAATCTCTCAGCTTTTTATAAGCGGTCGTAAACTCTTTCTCTTTTGTCGATTCTGGTAACAAATACGATCTTCCTATCAAAGTAAATTTTGAAAACGATCCTGAAATTTCCGATCCTAACAGCATACGTGTTTTCAATGCTTGTGAGTTTTCGAATGTCAAGAGAAAACGGATCTTCTAACTTTTTGAGAGCTTTAAAAATTCTGATCCTGTCGGACTTGCTGGGCTTTTTCAGATCCTTGGTAACGCTCTTTTTCAAGACGACTTCAAACTTCATCCTCGATTCCAAGCTCCTTCTTCAGCTCCTCCAAAGATATCGTTTCGAGCTCCCCCCTCTCGTAAGCTTCGATATCCCTTTTAATTTCTTCAAGTTCTTTCTCGCTCAACCCATCGAAAAGCTCTTCCTCCATTCTTCTCAGCCTCTTATCGATTTCCTCAAGCCTCTCCTTAATCTCTTTCAGGATTTCAATAACCTCCATACCTTCAAATTCGCAAAGCTGGATAAAAATGTTGCTGCAGATTTCAGTCTTCTTCCTGACGTTCTCTTAATCTTTCAAATCAACCTTCTGCAGAAGTTTGAACACTCCGTTCTCATACACAGCCTCGATTATCTTTGGCATGTGGTTAATTATGCTCAGGCAGAGAAAAGGGTTTCGCTGGCAGGCTGTGATTTTACGAAACTTAATGCAACCCCTTCAAGTAGATCAAAAGCTCGATAAGCCGATCCAGCAGTGGAGAGCAGAAGTGGATGTCATAGGGGGACCTGAAGTGGCCGAGGGTTCTGTCGGGAAAGAATGACAGTAAGTCTAAAGCTCAACGATTTCAAGAAAATCCACACGCTTAAAGTCATCATCGAATGTAGCTATCCTTTTGATCCCGTAATGCTTGCAAGTAGCAGCGATTAAGGCATCGTTTGGTAGGAGACCGTACTTCCACGAGATCTCAATTGAGGCATTAATGATATCAAAAGTGACTGGAAGAACTTTTAAGGCTTCTTTTTCAACTAGCTCTCCAATGAAATGGTAATAATACCTGAAAATTTCCTCGTAAGACTTTCGATGCTTCAGATATTTGTCTTTTAGGGCGTACCTGCTCGCTTTCCTGAATACGACTTCGGTTCTCAGGAACAGCGATTTATAAAATGACTCTTCGATCACACTTGGAGAAGTTGTAAGTGTGTATTTTTCCATAAGTTTAACAAGGGTGTAATCTCCAGCCATGCAATGGGTTACGAATATACTGCTATCAACGAAAACATCATCCAAAAATATCCACCTCAATTCTGTAGAGCTTCTCTTGGGATAGTTTACCCTTGTATCCACCCACGCCAGCGTAGCTTTTGGCGAGTTCGATTACATCTTTCTCGATTCTGAGTTTAACTCTTTCCCCCTCTTTCAGATCAACCTTCTCAAGAGGCTTGAATACACCATCCTCATACACAGCCTCAATCACTTTTGGCATGGTCTAAGTTCTGCTTGTAAATAGAAATAGGTTTCGCCGTTTATGGAGTGGTGAGGCGGGTTTTGAAAGAAAGCAGTCCGAATGAATCACTGTGTCAACGCAGGTTCGTGGGGGTGGATTTTGAATCTTCAGAAGCCTTAACGACACTCACAAAGATTTCAGCCAGATCGGAAAACCGATAAGCCGGTTGAGCAATGGCAGGCAGAAGTGGATGTCGTAGGGGCTGAAGTGGCCGAGGTTCTGTCGGAGATCAGTGGGATGATTGGTGAGATTGGAGGGAAAGAACATCTGTTTCTTGTATTTTCGTTTAATCTGTCAAAGAATAGGATAGATGCTGTAAGGGAAGAACTAACAAATCTCTGAGTCAAGTAAAAGAATTGAAGCTGTGAAAGACGAGTTGAGTGCAAGAATAGACAAATACGGGGGAGAGTTAACCGCAAAAACAGACGAAACAAACAAGAGGATAAACATCCTATCCACAAGACTGGGGGAGAACACGAGAGAACTTAGTGAGCTGAAGGCGGAGATCGTGGCGTTGAGATCGAGGCAGGAGATCATAGAGGATTTGGTGAGGTAGGAAGCTTGAGGAGAGGGTGTTTGCTTGAGTTTTGTTCAGTTTCCAGATAGACCAGAAACTGGTAAGTCTGTTGAGCAATGAAGGCAGAAGTGGAATATCGTTGGGCACTTGTATTTTTGTTTAAGTTTAATCAGTCAAAAAATAAGAGTAGAAGATTTTTTTATTCAATTCAATTTATATCAATTTATTAAAAAACAAAAAAACTATTATGGTAAAAATTATTAGACTGTGGTGTCTAGTACTACTTGGTCGTTGCCATCTACGTTGCAAACCATAACTAATCTAACAGGCCCATCTAGTGCACTGTCCGTAACTTGCCAAGTATCACCTATGCCGCTGAAATCATGAGTGCCAGTAATACCACTTGGCTGTTTTAGACTGCAGGAGTTAATCTCTTGAGCACCACCATAACTAGTAAGTGTGATTTCAACTGTTGTATCATTTGTTCTCTTCACAGTGAATCCTGGAGTTTTCGTTGGTTGCAACTGTCCACCCATACCAAACACAAAGCTCGCAATCACTGCCGCCAGGATCACTGTTATGGCCACCATCAGTATCACGCCGATCACTGGCGACACACCCTTCTCATCCATCCTTCTCATCTCACCACCTCCTTAACCGGTGCTAACCAGCACCTTTTTCGCATTATTATTATCACTACTACCAGTATATAAGGTTTTCGAATCCGGGCACAGTATGGTGAAAAATTTCCACCATGCCTTGTCAAGCAGCAGGCAGCAAAAGACATAACATGGGTATATCAAAACTGGTGGAGCAGCAAGCAAAAGTTCAGGGTAAGAAGGACAGAAATTAGAGTTACCCAAGAGAGGAGAGCATGCGAGAGCTAATCGAGGTGGCGAGGAGAATTGACGCAGCCAGGGGTACTGAAATTCTGGAGATGCTCGGACTCGTGGAGAGACGGACAAAAAATTAAAAGACACCAAAAATCCTGTTCAGCAGATCAACGAGCCATGGTGGCAGGTGGGACATTACAGAGAGCAGAATCTCAAATATCCACTGTCCGAGGGGTGTCTGCAGGAACTGCCCGATCAGTGACTGTAGGGCCATACTGTTTGTTAATATTCAAAATATTTAATTCTTTCTATATTTTTGTTTGACACTATTATCATACTAACCATCGATGAACAATAACTCTAACTTAACACCTCCTTTGCCTCCTCCACCAACCTTCTTGCTTCCCTGATGCCGAGCTTCTTCAGCTTTCTCTCCCCGGCTTTTATGACATCTCTGCAAAATACAAGACCGTTATTCACCGCTATACTGATCGTTTCTTTGTCAACCTTCAGGATGGTTATGGGGTAGAGGTGCTTGTTTTCCAGCAGAGTTTCGATCCCCTCCCCATCAGGATAGTTCCAGCCCGTGAGCCTTATCCCCATGCATTTCGCATACGTTTTTGCATCATCCGAAAACCTTGTGTTCGTGAAGATCCATGGAAACGTGAAGCCGCTAACGTCGAGAAATCTGGCGTAGGTGTACATGGCCTCCTTCAACCCGGTATATACCGGTATGTTGTGAAACTTGCATTCTATCATGTACCTCTCCGACCCCTTCTCAGCTACCACGTCTATCTCCTGCCTTACACACTTTCCCTCAACCACAACATTTGTCTCGGTTTTGTATCCGTACTCCTCAAGCAGTCTAGCCACAAACTTCTCGAAGGCAAAACCTGCAGGGCCCAACCGCAAAATGGAGCGCTTTAAATCGTATCTCCGCCCCTTGCCGTACTCGTACTGAAGGAGAAGCTCAATCACCATCTCCAGAACGTCGTCCGTGCTGATCCCGTCGTATATTCTTCGCTCAACCTCTTCGGCAACTTTCTCCGCTGTTTTCCTGCTTGCCCCTGCTCTCAAACACGTTCTGATTATCTTCTCCCTGCTGAACTCCTCAAGTCTGCCGTCCCTCTTTCTGACCCTCATTTACATCAGCCCTCAGCTCGTTTGCAAACCAGACAACTCTCTGCGGGAAGGGTACCTCTATTCCGTTCTTCTCAAGCTCACTCTTTATTTTCCACAGCAAATCCATCTTAACCCCATACCACTCAGTTGAGGGTGCCCAGATCCTGACAACAATATTCACGCTGTTGTCACCCAGATTGTCAACGAAAACGACTGGTTCGGGGTTCTTTAGAGCTAAAGGATGATCCTCAATTAGCCCCTTTATAATCTCTATGGCCTTTTCAGCATCATCGCTGTACCTTATGCCAATCACGTACTCAAACCTCCTGGCCACATGGGCCACGTAGTTGGTAATGCTGGACGTAAACACCTTCTCGTTCGGCAATCTTACGTAGAGGCCATCGTATGTCCGGACTATTGTGGAGAGGATGTTGATGTCCTCTACAAATCCCGCAACACCATCTATGTTGACCTGGTCGCCAATCTTTATCGGCTTCTCTGAGATCAGAAATATTCCCGAAACAAGGTTGGCAACAACACTCTGGCTGGCAAAACCGAGGACTATACCGGCAATACCTCCTGCGACGAGCAGGCCTGAGAGGTTCAGGCCCAGCACGGGCAGAACGCCCACAAAGGCTATGAAGATTATGCCGAAGTATATGACCTTGAGCATCAGCTCAAGCTGATCCCTCTTCATCTTGTCGATCAAGGCCCTCCTCAGGTTTGTGGTGATGAGCTTGGCCACGATGGTTGCGAGAACCATCACAAAGATGACGAAAAGTAGGTCGAAGACCGTAACATCCTGGTAAACCCTGTAGCCCAGAATGTCTATCATAGGCCCCACTCCATCACATACCTGTTTCTCGGAACACCGATTCTTCTTGCGGTGTACAGCTCAAGTGACTTTTTCATCCCGTCCCTTATTGCCCTTTCGATGAACATCGTTTCTGCAACCTTGGGCGATGTTATGTTGGCAGATGCAGTTGTGCAAACCAGGCTTTCATCGTAGTATATCTTCATCCCGTATATGTCAAAAACCAAGTTGCTTATCTCTATCCAGTCATCATCGCTGTTGGTTATCCTGAGCTTCATCACCCCCTCCCGGTAGTACTCAACCTCTGGAATTTCGAAGTGCACATCGCTCTCCCAGAACCTGCATATTATTCCATTTCTCGGGTTTCCGTAGAGCGTGTACTTTGGCCTGACAAGGGAGAACACATCGACAAGTCCGACACTCCTCTTTGCTGCCACAAACACCGCTATTTCCACCGGAAATGTTAGGAATACCTCTGTGGAGGACTTCGGCTCTGCAATGAACGATCTGCTGAACTTTACCAGCAGGAAGTTGGTAATCCTCTTCGGAAGGTTCACGGGTTCAACAGGGTTGACTATAACCCTTCCCGATGTGCTGAAAACGTTTTTCTCAACCCTGCCATCACCCTCCCTTACATACCTGAAAAGCTTTCCATCCCTCTCGAACCTTATTTCCACGTCCCCAATCCTGAGCTTGAGATCTGCGATGTCAAACGATCCGAACACATTCTTTTTCAGGACTTTAAAATAAAAGTTTTTTGTCAAGGTCAACCAGGCTTTTGAGCTTCTCGATCTTCATTTTGTAGGCTCTGTAACCTTTCTCGGTGATCTTCACAACAGTCTCTCTCAAGCCTGTTCAGATGTGTGCAGGCAGCCTCTTGAGTTCTAAGTTTTCTTAAAACTGTTTACAATACCTATATCTCCACCCAACTCTCAATCTGAGAGCTTGAAGAAGGACTGTAGAGAGGTTTGCCTGCACAAGTGTGACTTCCACTTCCCAAATTCGGTCTCAATCCTCTTAGCCGCTGCGCTTAAAGCTTCATCAAAGGACTCAAACACCTCGGGCTTAGACCTCATCGCCCTTCTAACCCCCTCCTCCACAACCCAGACGCCAAGGGGGGCGTAGTATGAGGGTTTTATCTCCCTTATAACAGTGATGGAGGCCTGCCTTCTTGCCGTCCTCAGAAATTCCAGCACTGGTAAGCGGGCAGCATAGTACCCTCCACCAAGGGGTGAGTAGTCCTTTTTTGGCCTTGCATCCTCCCAGTCAGATCCTATCCAATCCTCCTTTGGACTCCAGAAAGATTTGCGTTTCCAGATCTCGATGAGCTGGAAGAAGTACCGCTCCGGTGAGAGTATTACCTCAAAGTGGTTGCCGAAGTGCTCAAAGCTGAAAAGCAATGTGCTGTCTATGCTCTCAAACTCCGCAATCTCCTTTTTGATTGCCTCACCAAGTATGCTGTGCACGGCGGTTATACTCCACCTTGTTGGCACGAGCTTTCTGTTCTCTCTTTCCCCAAGCATCCCCGCTGAGAATATCTTCTGGAGGTAGTACGTTGAAAATCCATGCTCGTACAGCTCTTTCAGTGCAGTTTGGGCCTTCAAATCATCGTAGTACATCTGCTCAACCCTTCTCGGGATCTTCGGGTTTTCCGCAATCCTCAGCTTTTCAACTATCGCCGCATACCCCATTGGCTGAATGACGTCGTCAAACTCCGCCCTTGTGTTCAGCTTCTTTATCTCAGCCTCAATGTCCACTGGTTTTACTGCAGCCGTCAGCTCCTGCAGCTGCTGAATCTCCCTGCTCTCAGACCTGACAGCCTCAACTCTCAGCCGGGTTGATGTTCTGAGCATTGAGGTCCTGAGCTTAATGACTTCTTCGATGCTCTTCCAGAGCCACGGCGAGTCTGCATAAACAGGATCAACGTTTAATGCAACCAATGGGCCGACGTAGACCTTCGGATACCCAACCCTGCCAACAAAGAGTGAGGGAGGGGTGGGATCGTGGATCTCTCTATCAATCTTAACATTCTTGAGAAACCTGTACTTCTCCACCAAGGGACACTTGCTTCTCCCGCAAAGCAGGTTTCCCTTGCACTCAGCGCACCTCATGCCTGATTCCCTTCCCACTCTTCCTACCAAAAATTCTAACGAAGAGCAAACTGATCTCGAAGAACACGACCATTGGCACCGCCACCATTATCTGGGTGAAAACATCCGGTGGTGTCGTTACAGCACCGATGAAGAAGAAGGCAACGTAGATGTGCCTTCTGTAGTAGGCCAGAGTTTCATACTGCACTATCCCGTTCCTGACGAGGAAGAACATTACAACCGGCAGCTCAAACACAAGTCCGAAAAGGACGAGCATGAGTGCAATGAAATTGACAAACTCTGAAAGACTGTAGAGGGGTACAGCGCCCTGAGCAACTGCCATCGTGTACAGAAACCTGATGAAGAACTTCATCATGTTGTAGCCATAGATAACTCCGAGAATGAAAAGGAGGACAGCAGCAACACCGTACTTAAAGGCGGAAGTCCTCCTTATCTCAACGCTCAGAATCTCGGCGGATCGCATGGCTTTGAGGATAACATGCAGGATGTAGGGAAGAGCCGCAGCTATGCCAACAGCGAGAGAGAGCTTGAGGTTCAGCAGTAAACCCTCAAGAGGTGTCAGAAGCACGGGGGAGGACATCAGCTCCATCGCCACCCTCACGAGCCTCTTCGATGCGTCAAAGGCAAGGCTTCTGTTTTGTTCTGATGGATGGTAGGCGTAGTTTTCAAGGGTGGCGGTTATGTTTTTCAACTCCTCGGTAATGACAAGTATCCTCTCCTTGTTCTCGATTACAGCCTCTCCAGGAAAGAGATCCTGCAAGATTTTGCCCACAACAAGGTTTGCACCGAAAGCGAAGAACAGTGAACTCACAACTATTACAACGATCGCTATTTTGAGCACTTCTTTTCTCAGCCTGACAAGTATCTCTGCCCACTCCTTAGTTTCCACGCAACCTGAAAGTTTTAAAGATATAAAAAATTAGGGCTCGCAGTAGTTTGTGTACACGTAATCCAGAATTCCACGCAGGGAGTTGTCTATAAAGAAGTCCTCCCTCTTCTTTATATCATCGTCAAGTAGGTGGTATCTTGAGAACCTCCTGTCCTTCTCCATAAGCTCATCCCTTGCCTGCTTTACTATGTTCTCCACACCCTGGAAATCCCTCCTGCATGCAATATCGTACACAGTATCGACCCAGAGCCTAAGCTGTTTCATGGCATTTTCCGCAATTTCCACGCTGTCTCTTTTGAACCCAAAGTGCCCAAAGCAAACTCTCTTGCTTCCGAGATCCCTGAGCTTTTCAAGTGTGCTGTAGGCTATTTCAAATATGAACTTCTTTGGTGTTGCTGGTCTGAGGTAGTAGTCGTTTTTGAGGGGTATGTGCACTCCGGCAGCCTCGCCTATGAACAGAAATTCCCCAAACATGTAGGACTGGTGGTGAGGGGCATGGCCAGGAGTCTCGATTATCTCGATTTTCTCACCTGCAAACTCAATTTCGCCCTCGTATATTTTGCTGCCGTCAATCCCCTTGGGCTCCCCGTAAACTTCGGCTATCTTCCCAAGAACTTCTTTGGATGCCACCCACAACTTTTCGGGATTTACAAGATGCCTCGCCCCTCTTTCATGAACTACAACCTTCGCATCCGGATACCTCTCCAGCACCCCTGCAACCCCACCGGCATGGTCTATGTGGATGTGGGTGAGAAGGATGTACTCAATTTTGTCAATTTCAAGGTACTTGAGAGACTCAAGAAGCTTGAGAACCGTTGAGGCTGGCCCCACATCAACAATAACCGCGCTGTCCCCATCTTTAATTACCCATGAGCTTATAAATTTCTTAAACCCCTCCAGTTTTTGGGGCAGATCTATGAGGTAGAGGTTATCGGCTATTTCCAGAATGTTCATATTTCTAAGTTCGTTTCCAGCTTAAAAACGTTTTTTGGTCTAAAAATCGTCCTCTCTTTCGATTGTTTTGAAAGAACGTCGGTAATTAATAAAAGTTAAGTATTCTTTTACCGAGGTAGTACATGGACCGGATTGAAACGCTGATCGGTAACGTTAGCAAACCCCCCAGGCTCAGCATTGAGAGGGGCAGACTCTATACAGAGTCCATGAAGAGAACGGAAGGGGAGCCAATGATACTGAGACAGGCAAAAGCTCTGAAACATGTTCTTGAGAATATTCCGATCCAGATTCTTGATGGTGAGCTTGTTGTCGGGACGATGCTGCCAAATCCGCCCGGAGCAATACTTTTCCCAGAAGGAGTTGGGCTGAGGTTGATCAACGAGCTGGATCTCCTGCCCAAGAGAGAAACGAACAGGTTGATCATTGATGAGGAGGATGCCGCAATTTTAAAGGAAGAGATAGCACCCTACTGGCAGGGCAGGACAATAGAGGCCTTTGCCTACCCGCTGATGCCCGATGTTATGGGTGTGCTCTACACCGGATCAGTTTTTGTGCTCACGGAACTTGCGGGCATCTCGCACGTCGCGGTGAACTACCCATACATCATGAGGAGGGGCTTCAGGTGGTTTCTGGAGGAGAGCAGAAAAAGAGTAGATGATGAGGAGGATGTGGAAAGGCGCACGTTTTACCTCGCAGCCAGCATAGTTTCGGAGGCAATTATAAACTACGGCAGGAGGTACTCTGAACTTGCAGAGAAACTTGCAGAGGAGGAGGAAGACGAGTCCAGAAGGCAAGAGCTTTTGAGAATCGCAGAGATCTGCAAAAGGATTCCAGCAGAAAAGCCTGAGACTTTCTGGGAGGCTGTGCAGTTTGTATGGCTCGTGCAATCCGCCCTTCATCAGGAGAACTACGAGCAGGCAATTTCCATGGGCAGGATAGACCAGTACCTCTTCCCCTACTACTACAGAGACCTCAAGGAGGGCAGAATAGACAGGCAGAAAGCTTTTGAAATACTGGCCAACCTCTGGGTCAAAACGAACGAGATAGTCCCGCCCTTTGACTCTCTGCTCGAACAGTTTTTCAGCGGGCAGACGACGAATCAGGCCCTGACAATTGGTGGCTGCGACATCTACGGAAGGGATGCCACCAACGACCTCACCTACATGATGCTGGATGTAACGGATAGGCTGAGGTTGAGACAGCCCAATGTGCATGTCAGGGTCAGCAGGAGAACTCCAGATGAGTTTGTGAGCAGGCTGGCAGAAGTTATAGCCTCAGGTTGCAATGCACTGGCAATCTTTCACGATGATGTTGCCGTCGAAGCTCTGAAAAGCGCTGGAGTCTCAGACGCAGATGCGTGGAACTATGCAACCGTCGGCTGCGTTGAGATTGCACCCTTTGGCAACAGCTTTACATCAAGCGATGCTGCCCTGATAAATGTCGCCAAAGCTCTTGAATACGCCCTTAATCAGGGAAAGGATCTTCAGTTCGGGTATGAATTTGGTGTAAAAACCAGCAAACCGGAAACCCTTGAAGGTCTTATCGAGAACTTCAAAAAACAGCTTTCTCACATCATAGACCTTGTTGTGAAAGGCTGCAACGTGCTCGGTTATGCCAATGCTGAGGTGAAACCAACACCTCTACTCTCCCTCTGCATCGAGGACTGCTTTAAGAGTGGTGTTGATGTTACAAGAGGTGGGGCAAGGTACAACTTCACGGGAATACAGGCTGTTGGGGTTGCAGACGTGGGGGACTCCTTTGCTGCAGTTGAGAGGGCTCTCAAAGCGGGATACACAATGGAGGAGATAGTTGAAGCATGCAGGAGGAACTTTGTGGACTACGAAGAGCTTCACAGAATACTGCTCGATAGCCCGAAATACGGAAATGACGAGGATGCGGACAGCTACACCAAAATGGTTCTTGAGATCTACTGCGATACTGTGAACAAGCGCAGAAACTTCAGAGGAGGGTACTTCACTGCTGGCTGCTACCCCATGACGACAAACGTCGGATTTGGCTTCCTAACTTCTGCACTGCCATCCGGCAGAAGGAGTGGTGAAGCTCTGAACCCGGGCGTAAGCCCGTCAACCGGTAGGGACAGGGAGGGAGTTACGGCAGTTATAAAGTCAGCATCAAAGATCGACTACTCAAAGCTTCCCAATGGCGCATCGCTGACGATAAACCTGTCCGGTGACGTTCTTGGTGATAAGGGTGCGGAGGTGATAAAGGCCCTGATAAGGAGCTTCATGGATCTGGGCTGCATGCACATTCAGTTTAACATCCTCAGAGAGGATGTGCTGAGAAGGGCACAGGAAGAGCCCGAGAAATACAGATGGCTGCTGGTGAGAGTTGCTGGATGGAGTGCGTACTTTGTGGAACTTTCAAAGCCCGTTCAGGATGAGATAATAAGGAGGATATCCTGCAGGATCTAAATGATGGGAAGAATATTCAGAATCCAGAGGTTTTCGATACACGATGGCTACGGAATACGCACCACTGTATTTTTCAAGGGCTGTCCGCTCAAATGCGTGTGGTGTCACAACCCGGAATCCCAGAAGTTTGACATTGAGATCGGGTACAGGGCTGAGAAGTGCCTCGGATGCTACACTTGCCTGAATGCCTGCAGCAGGCAGGCGATTGGCAGGGGGAATGAAACTCTGGTGCAGATAAACAGGGAAATATGTGATGGCTGCGGAGAGTGCGTCAGGGTCTGCAGAGGTGGGGCACTGGAAATTTACGGGATGGATGTCTCTGTAGAGGATGTAATGAAGGTTATTGAGAAGGATACAGTCTTCTACAAAAACTCAGGAGGAGGAGCAACTTTTTCTGGAGGAGAGCCGTACTTCCAGCCTGAATTCCTTCTTTCACTGCTCAAGTCCTGCAGGGAAAGGGGTATAAGCACGGCTGTGGACACGTCGGGCTATGCAGACTGGAGGGTTATAGAGAGCACACTTCCGTTCACTGACCTCTTCCTTTACGACGTGAAGGACTACAGAAGTGACAGACACAGGGTAATGTGCGGCGCTGGCAATGAGCTCATAGTATCCAACCTGCGCAACCTCATTGACCTGGGAGCGGAGGTTATCGTGAGGATACCGGTCATTCCGGGCTACAATTTTGAAGAGGGAGACTTTGATGGATACGCAAGACTCCTCACCAAAGCTGGAGTGGAGAGTGTTGACATCCTGCCCTACCACTCTCTGGCGAGGGACAAGTATCGGTGGCTGGGCAGGGAGTACAGGCTTCCAGAAATGTCTGAGAAGGCCAGAGATCTCTCAACGAATTTTGCCCAGTTTTTGGAAAACATGGGCTTTAAGGTCACAGTGGGTGGGTATTTTTAGATTTATCTATAATTTTATTGATTTTTTAAACTTGCTTGGAAAAACTTAATATTTCTGCAAATTCCTATCACTCTGATGAAGTTTAAAGCAAAGATCCTCCCACTCAGGACTGAAAGGATTGCCGTAATACTCAGCCAGGACGATGCGGCTGAGCTGGGCCTGCTTCCCGGTGACAGAGTTAAGGTCACCAGCGGGAAGGAATCTTTTGTTGCCGAGGTGGAAATAGCAACCGAATTTGTAGAGCCTGGTGAGGCGGGAGTGTGCAGTTTCACCGCTGAGACGTGCGATCTCACTGAAGGGTGTGTTGTTGACATAATTCCCTTCGCCAAGCCAAAATCCGTTGAGTTCATCCGGAAAAAGCTTGAAGGACAGAAATATGAGAGCCACGAGATAAAAGAAGTTGTTAAGGATATCTCGTCTGGCATTTTGAGTGACATTGAAATGGCAGCCTTCATTCTCGCCAACGAGATTGTTGGAATGCAGGATGACGAAGTGCAGTGGATGATAGAGGCGATGGTCGAGAATGGGAAGAGGGTTTACTTCGACAGGGGAACTGTTGCTGATACGCACAGCATTGGTGGTGTGCCTGGGAACAGGTATGCGATGCTCTCTGTCCCAACAGTCGCTGCTGGGGGATTGATGATACCCAAGACGGCAAGCAGGGCGATAACATCGGCAAGCGGTACTGCAGACACGATGGAAGTTCTGGCGAACGTGAATCTGAGCGTGGACGAGATAAAGGAGATCACCGAGAAGATTGGGGGTGTGATTGCGTGGAGTGCTGCCGCTGGCATAGCTCCTGCAGATGAGCAGATAATACGGGTAGAGTACCAGCTTGAGACCAGTCCCAAGCCCCACCTTCTCGCCAGTCTGCTTTCGAAAAAGCTTGGCAGCGGTGCCAGATTCGTTGCGGTTGACATTCCTGTTGGCAGAAGGGCAAAAATTGAGGGCATAGAAGTTGGCAGAAGCTTTGCAAACTCCTTCATGGAGATAGGGAGAAGGCTGGGGCTGAAGATTGCGACGGTTCTGAGCGATGGTAGCCAGCCTGTCGGCAGGGCAATTGGCCCGGCGTTGGAGGCGAGAGAGGTGCTGGAAATAATGGAGAACAAGTCGGCCGGAGATCTGCTCGAAAAATCCCTTGGTATAGCGGGAATACTGTTCGAGATGACTGGAGTGGCGGCGAACGGGTACGAGTATGCCAGAAAGATATTTGAGGGTGGAAAGACCCTTGAAAAGTTCAGAGAGATCATAGCTGCCCAGGGTGGGGATGAGAAAGTTAAGGCTGGTGATATAGCCGTTGGGGATAAGACCTACACGCTGAGAGCTGCAAAGGATGGGTACATCAACGAGATTGACGTTGCCGTTCTGAACGAGATAGCAAGGGCTGCTGGAGCGCCCAAGGACAAGGGTGCGGGAGTTTACGTGCACAAGAAGAGGGGGGAGGTTGTTAAAGCCGGAGACGCATTGCTGACGATCTACGCTGAGAAGGACTGGAAGCTGGACAATGCGATAGAGATTGCCAGCACCAAGAGGGTTTTCGACATATCTGGAGTGATCATCGAGAGCATAACCTACGGCAGGTGGTGGTCATGATTTTGAAGGCTGTCAGGATACCCTTCAAATCGGGCAGGTTTGCTGTAATTCTCAACGAGGAGGATGCGAGCGAACTTGGTGTGAGGGAAGGTGACAGAGTTAGGGTGAGGGCTGGCAGGAGCTACCTGATTGCCACGGTTCAGCTCACAAAGGAGATAGTTCAGCAGGGCTACGCTGGCCTCACCTATCTTGTTTCAAGGGAGCTGGGGGTGGGAGACAACACCGAAATTGAAGTTTATCCGGTGCAGAAACCGAAAAGTGTTGAGTTCATTAAGAAAAAAACAAAAGGTGGAAAGTACACACAGGAGGAGCTTCGCAGAATTGTTGAGGATATCACAAACAACGCACTGAGTGAGGTTGAGCTGACGTCCTTTGTTGTGTCATCTATGCTGCATGGGATGGACTTTGATGAAATTGAGTGGCTGACAAGGGCGATGATTGAAACTGGAGAGAGGCTGTACTTCGATAAGGGAACCGTGGTGGACAAGCACAGCATTGGTGGTGTGCCCGGGAACAAGATCTCGCTGATAATAGTCCCAACAGTCGCTGCTGGGGGATTGATGATACCAAAAACGGCAAGCAGGGCGATAACATCGGCAAGCGGTACTGCAGACACGATGGAAGTTCTGGCGAACGTGAATCTGAGCGTGGACGAGATAAAGGAAATCACCGAGAAGATTGGGGGTGTGATTGCGTGGGGAGGGGCGACGAACATAGCTCCTGCAGATGACAAGATCATCAGGGTGGAGCACCCCCTGTCTATAGATCCACGTCCGCAGCTTCTTGCCAGTGTCATGGCAAAGAAGGGGTCGATAGGTGCAAGCTACGTTGTCATCGACATTCCCGTGGGTGAGGGGGCCAAGATCGAGGACATGGAGGTTGCGAGGTCCCTTGCCAATGACTTCATCGAGCTGGGCAGAAGACTCGGCCTTAATGTCACATCAGCCTTGACTTACGGAGGTCAGCCTGTTGGCAGGGCAATTGGCCCGGCGTTGGAGGCGAGAGAGGCCCTGAAGGCCATGGAGGAGAGGAGTGGATCCGCAAGTCTGCTCGAAAAATCCCTTGGTATAGCGGGAATACTGTTCGAGATGACTGGAGTGGCGGCGAACGGGTACGAGTATGCCAGAAAGATATTTGAGGGTGGAAAGACCCTTGAAAAGTTCAGAGAGATCATAGCTGCCCAGGGTGGGGATGAGAAAGTTAAGGCTGGTGATATAGCCGTTGGGGATAAGACCTACACGCTGAGAGCTGCAAAGGATGGGTACATCAACGAGATTGACGTTGCCGTTCTGAACGAGATAGCAAGGGCTGCTGGAGCGCCCAAGGACAAGGGTGCGGGAGTTTACGTGCACAAGAAGAGGGGGGAGGTTGTTAAAGCCGGAGACGCATTGCTGACGATCTACGCTGAGAAGGACTGGAAGCTGGACAATGCGATAGAGATAGCCACAGCTGAGAGACCAATAGTCGTCTCCGGCATGGTGCTTGAGGTTTATGGTAAAAGAGGTGTTTGAAATGAAGGGGGGACTTGAAGACGTTATAGCGTGTCAAACAACAATTTCACGCATTGAACTGGAGAATGGTAAAGCAATACTTGAGTATAGGGGATACGATATCCGCGATCTGGCGAAGAAGGCCTGCTATGAGGAGGTTGTCTATCTTTTGCTTTACGGTGAGCTGCCAAAGAAGTATGAGCTTCAGGACTTCAAGATTGAGCTGGCAGAAAGGAGGGAGCTTCCACCACAGATAATCGGTCTGCTCACCCATCTGCCACCCTACACCCATCCGATGGTCGTGCTGAGAACGTCAACAAGCTATCTGGGATCCCTTGACAAGAAAATAGAAGTCAAAACGAGAGAGGAGACCTTCAACAAGGCCAAGGATCTCATAGCCAAATTCCCAACCGTGATCGCCTACTACCAGCGGATAAGAACCGGGAGGAACATAGTTCCACCAACCTTGGAGCTTAGCCATGCGGCCAACTTCCTCTACATGCTCACCGGAGAGATGCCGTCAAGAACCGCCGAGAGAGCATTGGACATGGATTTGATTCTGCACGCTGAGCACGAGCTTAACGCATCAACCTTTGCTGCGAGGATAGCGGCATCAACCCTTGCCGACATCTACGCATGCATTGTTGCCGCTACAGGCACTCTAATGGGTCCGCTGCATGGAGGGGCTGCTCAGGAGGTGATGAAAATGCTCAGGGAGGTTGCATCACCGAGAAGGGCTGAGGAGTACGTGAAAAGAAAGCTTGAGAGGGGTGAGAGGCTGATGGGCTTTGGCCACAGGGTTTACAGGAGCGTGATTGATCCAAGGGCCGTGCTGCTCAGGCAGCTTGCCAAAAAGCTTGCAGCGGAGGGATCTACCAAGTGGTTCGAGATCAGCGAGGAGATCGCCAAGGCAGCATACAAGTACAAGAAGCTGCTGCCAAACGTTGACTTCTACTCCGCAAGCGTCTATGCGAATCTTGGCATACCTGACGATCTGTTTGTGAACATCTTCGCTATGGGCAGGATAGCCGGCTGGACTGCCCACGTTATGGAGCAGTACGAGAACAACAGGCTGATAAGGCCGAGGGCCGAGTACGTTGGGGAGAAGGAGAAAAAGTACATCCCCCTCTCCAAACGGTGAACGGAAAGATTTATTTGGCATAACGGAGTGGGCCAAGCATGGCAAGAAAACCAGCGAGGATGTGGAGGAGACTCGAAAGACCCTACACCAGAACGGAGTACATTGATGGAGCACCCGGAACGAGGGTTAGGATGTTCGACATGGGCAACAAGAGCGCTGATTTTCCCGTAATGGTCACCCTCGTTGCCAAGGAGGCAGTGCAGATCAGGGAGAACGCCCTCGAAGCTGCAAGAGTCGTGGCGAACAAGTACGTTTCAAGGAGGGCTGGGGCGAGCAACTACAAGCTCAAGCTCCGCATCTACCCGCATCACATTCTCAGAGAGCACAAGATGGCCGTTGGAGCAGGAGCTGACAGAATTTCGCAGGGAATGAGGGCAGCATTTGGCAAGCCAGTTGGCAGGGCAGCGAGAGTCAAGCCCGGAACGAAGATAATGTCCGTCTGGGTCAGGCCCGAGCACTTCGAGATCGCAAAGGAGGCTCTGAGAAGGGCTGCAATGAAGATGCCCACACCCACGAAGATCGTGGTTGAGAAGGGCAGGGAACTCCTGAAGGGTAAGATCTGATCCGGTTTTATTTTTACCTTTCTAAACAAAAACAACTTATTTTGAGTGCTGTCAACTCAACTTGATGCCCTCCATAATGGTCGGTGGTACTACAAGCAGTGCTGGGAAAAGCCTGATAGCCGCAGCGCTGTGCAGAATTCTCGCCAAGAGGGGTTACGATGTCGCCCCCTTCAAGGCCCAGAACATGAGCCTGAACTCCTACGTCACCAAAGACGGCAAGGAGATTGCGATAGCCCAGGCGTATCAGGCCTTCGCTGCTGGAATCGAGCCGGATGAGAGGATGAACCCAATACTCCTGAAGCCAAAGGGCAGCTTTGTCTCTCAGCTTGTTGTGATGGGCGAGGCTGTTGGGGACATCGACTCAAGAGAGTATTACGGCAGAAAGGTGGAATGGTTGAGGGAGGTGGTTGAAAAGGCCTACATGAGCTTGGCTGAGGAGTTTGAGGTCGTGGTTATTGAAGGTGCTGGTGGGATGGCCGAGATAAACCTCTACGACAGAGATCTGGCAAACATACACATTGCAAGGTTTGCCAGGCCAGATATTCTGCTGGTCGGGGATATTGACAGGGGTGGTGTTTTTGCGTCCCTCTACGGCACATTCTCGCTATTGCCGGACGACATCAAGAAGCTTGTGAAGGGTTTTGTTATAAACAGGCTTAGGGGGAGAGAGGATATTCTTGAGAGCGGCATCAGGAAGCTGGAGGAGCTTACGGGGGTTAAAGTTCTTGGGGTTCTGCCCTTCATTGATTACAACTTCCCGTCGGAGGACTCGCTCAACATCGAGGAGTGGGATGATGAGGGTGTTGTGGGCATCGTAAGGCTGCCGAGGGTTTCCAACTTCACGGACTTTGAGCCGATAAAGCCGATTGTGAAGTTTCTCGACTTGAACTCTTCACTGGATGGCTGTGAAGTTGTCATCATACCTGGCACAAAGGACACGATCGCAGACTTGGCCGAGCTTAAGAGGTCGAAGCTTGGAGAGGAGCTGGTCAGGAAGGCCGGGAAAATTCCGGTGGTGGGCGTTTGCGGTGGTTACCAGATTATGGGCAGAGAGCTGATCGACTACGGAGTCGAGCATGCGGAAGTTAGGGTGAAAGGTTTGAACCTGCTCGATGCTGTTACGAGGTTTAAGAGTTACAGAAAGAGGACTGTTCAGGTGAGGAAGAGAGTGAATGGCAACGCCGTCATTCTGGATAAGATTGAAGGACAGGAGGTGTGGGGCTACGAGATACACAAGGGCGTTACGGAATCATCAAGGCCCATCTTTGAGGAGGAGGGATGCGTTAGCGATGACGGGATGTGCTGGGGCACCTACCTACACGGGTTGTTCTGGAACCAGAACGTTGTGAGGGCGTTGGGTGAATATCTGGGGATTAAGATCAGGATGCAGGAAGAGTGGGCGGATGTTATCGCACGGGAAGTTGAGAGGAGGCTGGAGCTTGAAGTTGTTGTGGATTTTTAAGTTCGGTATTAACCGAACAGTTTCATAATATTTTTAATTTAAATAGAAGACCTAAAATCGCTCTATGCTTAGAGTCGTGTTAGCAGGAATCCTAATCGTGAGCACCATTGCACTGACTTCCGCGATACCAAATATAAGCGAGCTGAAGGTGGACAGATCCCTTTGCAGCAACGCTACAGAGGAGTACTACGTGTACGAGAACGGAGAGTGGGTTAAGAAAGAGGAGCTGGTTGACTGGTGGATGTGCATCGATGTTAAAGTCATTGGGGCAGACTACAGCTCAGCAGCTAAGAAGGCAATTGAGCTGAAGAGCATCGGAAAGGATTCGCCTTACTACGGTGGAGAGTGGATAGATCCGAGGAGAGGGATAGTTTTCGTTGTTGTGACCGATGAGAGAGTTGCTGAGAGCTATAAAGGGAAGAATGTGGTTGTGAAAGGGAAGTACAGCTACAAAGAGCTGTACAGGTGGAAGAGGGAGTTCAGCAAAGCTTTCAGTAACGATACTGTTATGAGAAACGTGTGGTCAATGACTGGGCCAGACATACAGCGGAACAAAGTGTTTGTAGGAGTTACAGTTGTAAACGACACGATTCTGGGTAGAATCAAAACGTTGGCAGAGAAACTTGGCATACCGCTTGATGCTATTGTTGTCGGAAAAGCAGAGATATTTTTACCGGACATTGTTGAATCTCCTAAGAAAAGCGTAAAAATCTCAATAGTAAAACTTTCCCGAACGGATAGAATACGCCCGATGGTGGGAGGTATAAAAATTCAAGTTTCGGGAAACTGCACTCTCGGTTTCATAGCTGTCAGAAATGGTGTAAGGGGATTTGTTACTGCAGGACACTGTGGAAATGTTAGCAACGCAGTATATCAGCCGGAATTTACGGGAAACTTCAGAGAGAATCTGGTTGGTAGAGTTGCTGCTGATCCAAGAGGTCCGAGGTACAGCGACGCCATGTTTGTCGAGATAATTTTTGGCTCTTCTACATTCAAGATCTTCAACGAGCACAACCCATCGAAACACTATCCGGTATTCAGCGAAATGCAGGCTCAGAGCTCTTGCCACATATGTAAGCAAAGAGGGGGATAGCGGAGGTCCAGTTTATCACGATCCGCTCGACACGTGGATAAGGAACTGGTGTGTTGACAGATACGGAGTGAAATGTGTGGATATCTATGGTATACAAGTTGCATTAGTTTCGTATGGATCCAGAACCTACAGCGTTTACAGCCCGATAAGTGGAATTGAGCGGGACCTTGGAAACCTGCGAACAAGATAGCATTATTTATTTTTACAAAAAATTTTTTATGTAGCTTGATATCAGGATACGAGTATGTGTCCGATACTATTGTCGCATAAAAGCCTCATCGCTTTATCGTCTGCAACAAGATTGAGAATTCTCAAAATTCTCGAAAAAAGAAAAATGACTCTGAGTGAGATTTCAAAGGAGATGAATATGTCGAAATCCACAGTCAGCGGACATTTGGAAAAATTACTGGAAGTAGAACTGATTACAATTGAAAAAAGGGGAAAATGGACGTATTTTTTGCTAACTGACTTCGGTAGAAAAATTGCTGGTGGTGAGGAGTTGCTGGTTAAAATAGTAATCCCTGAGTAATGCTGTTTGAAGTGAAAACAATCTTTAAAACGTACCTCGAATTACTCCTATGACTTTTGAAGAACTCTTCAGCATTCTGAGAAAGTTCAGAGATGAGAGGGGTTGGAAGAAGTACCACACACCCAAGAACCTCGCTGCTTCAATAGCCATAGAGGCCTCCGAGTTGCTGGAGCTCTTCCAGTGGACGAGAAGTGTTGAGGAAGAGTGGCGAGTCGTCGAAAACAAAAGGAGAGAGGTGGAGGAGGAGGTGGCAGACATCCTGATATACCTGCTCTTCTTCTGCGATGCCGCTGGCATAGATCCCATCAAAGCTTTCAAGAGGAAGATGGCAAAAAATGAGAGAAGGTACCCCAAGGGCTATGAGTTTTAGAAGTTTACCTTATCTTTGCCTTTCAGTCCCAGTATCTTTCTCGCTTCATCCGGTGTTGCCGGCTCTTTGCCAAATTCCCTCGCTATTCTGACCATCTTCTCCACCAGCTCAGCATTGCTTTTTGCCAGCCTTCCCTTTTCAATGTACAGGTTGTCCTCAAGCCCAACCCTCACATTCCCGTCCATTAGGACGGCAAGTGTGCAAAGCTTGAACTCATGCCTCCCGGCTCCGATCACGGACCATGTGTAATTTCCAAGCAGTCTGTCAGCAGTATGCTTCATGTGCATCAGATCCTCAAGAGCCGTACCGATCCCACCCAATATGCCGTGCACGAACTGAACATGAAGTGGTGGCTTCAAAACACCGGTTTGAAGCAGGAAGGCAGCATTGTATATCTGACCAACATCGTAGCACTCCAGTTCGGGCTTTGTCTGGTTCTCGTAAAATGTCTTTGCAATGTACTCAAGATCTGCGAAGGTGTTTTTGAACACAAAATCTTTGGACATCTCCAGATAGTGCCTCTCCCAGTCGTACTTGAACTCTTTGTATTTCCTCAGCATGTGGTGCAGGCCAAAGTTCATAGAACCCATGTTAAACGTCGCCATTTCTGGCTTCAGTTCTGGAACAACTCTTATCCTCTCCTGAACACTCATTCCCAGTCCACCGCCAGTTGTGGGACAAATGACCACATCGCTCTTTTCCTTTATCCGGGTGAGGATTTCGCGAAAGACGTTTACATCTGAAGTTGGCATGCCAGTTTTCGGATCCCTTGCATGGATGTGCACAACTGCGGCCCCGGCTTCAGCCGCCTTTACGGCCTCTTCGGCGATTTGCTCAGGCGTCAGAGGCAGATAGGGAGACATTGTGGGGGTGTGGATCGCTCCAGTTACGGCACAGGTTATGATGATCTTGTCCTCCATACTCACTCCTCCAGTATCGCCACAACTCTTGCCGGACCGGCACTGGCTCTGTAAATCTTCAGTGGAAAGGCTGCAACCTTGAATCCGTAAGGCTTGGGAAGCTTATCGAGGTTTGCGAGCTTTTCTATATGCAGATACTCTTTCTCGATGCCGACGAAGTGGGCGGGCCAGATGTACCTGCCATCGCCTGTTTTCATGTAATCTGCGGCCATTGCAGCAAAAGATCTGTCAAGACTGTAGGCGTCGATCCCTATTATCTTGACACCCCGATCTACCAGCCATGCAACGGCATCGTACGTGAGCCCGGGGTTGTTGAAGTACTCCGCTGTACCTATCTTTTTGTCCCATCCAGTCATTATCAGGACTATGTCTAAGGGTTTCAGCGTGTACCCTATTTTCTCCAAGGCTCCTCTGATCTCCTCATCTGTTATCGTCTCCCCACCCCCCTTGTGGCGGAAATCCAGCACAACCCCGTCACTGTAAAACCACTCAAGCGGAATCTCATCTATCGTCCTCGCTCTCCTGCCCTCCGAAATCGGAGAGTAGTGCCACGGAGCATCGACATGCGTCCCGCAATGGGTTATCATGTGCAGCTCCTCAACAGCCCATCCCAGCCCCTCGCTCAAAACGAGGTCCTTCAGATTTACGTTGAAAAATTTCTTCATCTCCATTGCACCCTGCTGATGTGCCCTGTACACTATTCGTGGCTTGAAGCCCTCTGGGTCAGCAGGGTCTTCATCGACAAGCAGATGGCTAAGGTCAATAATTTTCACCATCTTTCTCACCTCCAATCATTTTTTGAATTGCAAAAATAAAACCGGAAAATCCTTCTTTCAAAAATTTTGCCGCCAAAAGAATTCCAACACCCAGCAAAACCAGATACATGTGACTTGCAACCCTCACAAGCTGCTCGGACAGAAAAACTATCAGTCCGGAGGCAAGCACAGGTCCAAAGAAGCTTCCGGTTCCACCAAGAAGGCCTATGACAAGAACCTGTATTGACACCATTGGGTTAAAGACAAGATCCGGATCGATGTATGCAAGGTACCATGCGGCGAATGCACCCGTAACGCCCTGAAGTGCTGATGCAGCTGTAAAAAACGCCAGTTTGTACCGCAGCGTGTTCACACCAAAGGACCTTGCCAGCAACTCATCCTCCCTTATGAAGTCGATGACCACTCTAATTCTCTGCGATGATGTTATGCTGTACAGAACCCCAGCTGCTGACAGCAAAATCGAGAAAACCACCACAGCTTCCATTGCAGACAGCGAGGACGGAATTATCTTCCCGACGTAGCCGGAATAGTTTATCTCCAGATACATGAATATCTGTCTCAAAGCTTCAGCGGCAGCAAAGGTTGCAAAGATGAAGAAGATGCCCTCTAACCTCATCGTGACGTAACCAACCACCGCTGCAATGAGTGCAACAAGTGGAATCGACGCTACGGCGATCAACACGTAGGGTACACCTGGAAGAGCTTTAATAGCGTAGGCAAAGAAGTACGCACCGGTTCCATAAAAAGCAGCTGTGCCCAGAGACACGTATCCCATTTTGAGCACCACTATCCAGGCTACAGCCATCGAACAGTACATCAGAAAGAGGACCAGGATCCTCTGGTAGGAGGGGGGTAAAAGTGGGGACACCCCAATGAACAGCAGTGCAGCAGCAATGTAAAGTACAACTACTCTCGTCTGCCTGCTATACTCCAAAGTAGACTTTTCTGATCTCCTCAATACCTTCAATTTCATCCACACCACCTCTAAAAGTGATCTGGTGCTCAGACATGAAGTAAACCTCGTCAACGAAATCCCTGAAAGACAGAACGGCTGAAATCCCCTGCTCAGCTATAACTATGGTCTTTCCTGTCTCCTTTATCTTCACAAGGGCTGAGTAAATGCTCTCAATAGCCTTGGGGGCCAGGCCAAGTGAGGGTTCGTCCAGAAGCAGAATTTTGGGGTTTGCTGCAAGACCTCTGGCTATCGCAAGCATCCTCTGCTCCCCACCACTCAGTACCCGTGCAATCTGTCCCTCTCTGTCTTTAAGTGACGGAAATAGGGAGTATATGAAACCGAACAACTCCCCCCTTCTGGACTTGGGTACTCCCGCTATGTACGCTCCGAGACGCAGATTTTCACCCACAGTAAGTTCCGGAAAGTTAGCCTTTCCCTCCGGGACGAGCACAACCCCTCTTTTAACCATTTCACTTGCGGAAAGGTTCGAAACGTCGATTCCATCAATTTCAACTTTATAAAGTGCGGGTCGAATTGCACCGCTTATATTTTTCAGCAGAGTCGAGTGCACGATTTCCGCCTCGCTCCACCCGGCCTCGAGCAGCTCCACCGCCTCG
>CBEUCM010000030.1:0-24677 GCA_965541645.1 uncultured Archaeoglobaceae archaeon
GATCACCATAGTGTTGGTTTTTCTCTTAGTGATCTCAAAAATCTCGGGGTTGAGCCTAACCGGGATTTTAAAGAGAATCTGGCTCTTCACGCTCTTCTCCTTTGTTGTTGTTCTTCCAGTTTCTATTCAAAACCCCCTTTACGCTGTTGCATTCACACTGAGGGTTGCTGCAGCGCTCGTGGCAATTCAGATGCTGATAATGTCAACAAGCTTTGCCGATGTTTGCTCCGCTTTGAAATTCTTTAAAATCCCCAACACCTTCGTTTCCGCACTCTGGTTGGCTTACAGGTATGCAATAATGATGTTCAGGGAGCTGCTGGCAATTTTTCTGGCGAGAGAGAGCAGGAGGATGTCCAAGGGCAGTCATATGGACGTGTGGAGGAAGGGAGGAGAGGCTGTAGGACTCTTCTTTTTGAGAAGCTTTGAGAAGGCTGAAAGGGTTCAACTGGCAATGGATGCGAGAGGAGAGGGGATTGTGAGGTATCGGGGAAAAATTAAAAATCTCGATATGATTTACATCACAATTGCTGCCTTCACAGCCTTCTGGTGGGTGATAATCTGAGTCTGAAAGTGATCGAGGCAAACAGGGTTTCCTACAGCTATCCCGACGGCAGTGTTGGTGTTAGGGATGTGAGCCTTAAGATCTTAGAAGGAGAGAGGTGGGGACTGATAGGGGCGAATGGGAGCGGAAAGTCCACGCTCATCCTGCTTTTCGCTGGGCTTGTAAAGCCCACGAGTGGGGAGATAAAGATACTTGGCATGGAGCCAAAAAAGGAAAACATAGAGAAGATAAGGAGAAAGATTGGCGTTGTGTTTCAGAATCCCGACGACTTTCTCTTCAACCCTACAGTGAGGGACGAGCTGCTTTATGTACCAGCACAGCTTGAGTGGGGTGAGGAAGAGCTTGAGAGGGCCGTGAGGGAGTATGCGAGGATGTTCAGAATTGAGTCAATTCTGGAAAAACCACCTTTCAGGCTGAGTGGTGGGGAGAAGAAGAAGGTGGAGCTTGCAAGCGTTCTGATCTACCATCCCGAAGTGCTTTTGCTCGACGAGCCGACTGCCTATGTCGATGGCAAGACGAAGCGGCAGATTATGGAGATTCTTGAAGGTTTTGAAGGTACGCTCGTAATCGCGACCCACGAGCTTGATGTTGCTGAAAGGCTTGCTGATAAAATCGTGCTGCTCAACCTCGACCATACTGTCGAGGCTGTGGGTGGGAGAGAGATTCTGCACGACACTGAGCTGCTGGAGAGGGCAGGCGTTATTTGAAGCCTCTTATAGTGTTGTAACTCTCGCCCCTCCCTCCTCAACTATCATCGTGTGCTCCCACTGGCTCACCAACCCACCTGAAACCTCTGTCAGCACTGGATATGCCCTCAGAACCCCCTCTCTAACGAGCCTTGAGAGTATGATGTCAGGAGCTTTGCTCAACCATCTCTTTGCAAAGGGCAGTGTGAGGTATTTCTCCTGAACCTCTTTGATTATCTCCCTGGCCATCTTCATCCTCACGGGCCTGGGATGAAGAAGGCTGTAGATCTCGCACTCGCTCCTCTCCCCAACCTTCCCAACTCCGTTAGTTGCGAAGGGCTCTATTGCTATAACCATTCCTTCCTCCAGCTTGGCATTGCTTCCGGTGGCGTAGTTGTAGATGGTTGGCGGTGCATGGGCGATGTAGGGTTGCAAACCGTGCCCCGTGAGGTTGACTATTGGTTTGAAACCATGCTCCTTTATCGCGTCTTCAATTGCCTTCCCAACATCTGAAATGCTAACCCCCGCTTTGACGATGTCCATCGCAGCGTGAAGGGCATCCTTTGCAGCCTGAACGAGTTCCCTATTGTCTCCAAGATCAACCGTAACCGCCATGTCCGCTATGTAGCCATCAATGTGTGCCCCAACGTCAAGCTTCACAACATCTCCCTTGTTGAAAGTCCTCTCATCATTTTTTTTCGGTGTGAAATGAGCGGCATCGCTGTTTATGGAGATGTTGGCAGGAAAGGCTGGCTTTGCTCCCAGCTCGATTATTCTATTTTCCACGTATTCAGCTACTTCGAGAATTTTCACACCCGGGGCAATTTTCTCAGCAGCCTCCTTTACAGCGGTCTTCAGTATTTCTCCAGCTTTTATCAGCTTTTCAAGAGTTTCATCATCCATTGGACTTAAAACTGGATGGAAGTATTTCAAAATTTCCCTTAGAAATGCAAACTTTAAATACATTCAGCCAGAAGGGCACTATATGACTGAAGTTCCACTTCCCGAAGTCAATATCGGTCTTGTCGGTCACGTTGATCACGGTAAAACCACGCTTGTGGCTGCACTTAGTGGGGTTTGGACTGACAGACATAGTGAGGAGATAAAGAGGGGGATTTCAATAAAGCTGGGATACGCTGATGCCACCTTTAGAAAATGTCCCGAATGTGAACCACCACAGGCCTACACCGTTGAAGAGGTCTGTCCGATTCACAACATTGAAACTGAGATTCTCAGAACTGTTAGCTTTGTAGACAGCCCTGGCCACGAGATGCTGATGGCCACCATGCTGAGCGGAGCAGCAATCATGGATGGGGCAGTGCTTGTTATAGCTGCCAACGAGAAGTGTCCAAGACCTCAAACGAAGGAGCATTTGATGGCCCTGCAGATCATCGGCGTTGACAAGATAGTCATAGCACAGAACAAGATCGACATAGTGAGCAAGGAGAGGGTCATTGAGAACTACAACGAGATTGTGGAGTTTGTTAAGGGAACTGTGGCCGAGGATGCTCCAATCATTCCGATTTCTGCCCAGCAAAAGGTGAACATGGATGCGCTGATAGAGGCAATTGAGGAGACGATACCAACACCCGAAAGGGATCTTGATTCGCCACCTATAATGCACGTGGCCAGAAGCTTTGATGTCAACAAACCCGGTACACCGCCTGAGAAGTTGCTCGGTGGTGTGCTTGGAGGCAGCTTGCTGAGGGGCAGAATCAGGGTGGGGGACGAGATAGAGATAAGGCCCGGAATTAGGGATTCAAAGGGTAACTGGACACCCCTGAGAACCGAGGTTCAGAGCATAGTGGCTTCTGGCAGGTTTGTTGATGAGGCGACTCCCGGCGGGCTCGTTGGTGTTGCGACAAAGCTGGATCCGAGCCTTACAAAGAGTGATGCCCTCGTTGGCAATGTTCTTGGCCATCCCGACAAACTTCCTGATGTGCTGACAAACTTCACCATGGAGGTTGAACTGCTTGAGAGGGTTGTCGGGCTGGACGAGGAGATGGAGGTCGAGAAGATCAAGATGAACGAACCACTAATGCTGGCTGTAGGGACAGCAATAACCCTCGGTGTTGTCACGTCAGCAAGGGACGACATTGTTGAAGTGGCCTTGAGAAGGCCGGTGTGTGCTGAAAAGGGTTCGAGGGTTGCTGTAAGCAGGAGAGTAGGCAGCAGATGGAGGCTGATAGGTTCAGGAACAATAAAGTAAGGTGTGCCGTTGTAGATACGAACGTTTTGATGTATATTTTTCTCAACAAAGCTGACGTCATCTCCCAGCTCAGGGATGAAGGCCTAAAGCCTGCTGTAACTGAGAGCGTTATTGAGGAGCTTAGAAAGCTGAAGAGGAGTTTGAGGGGAAAGGAAAGAAACGCTGCAAGGTTTGCCCTCAGACTCGTTGAGAGCTGCGGATTTGAGATCATTCAGACGTCATCGAAGGGGGATCTGTCACTCATAGAGGCTGCTGAGAAGCTTGGCTGCGTGCTTATAACCAACGACAAATCTTTGAAGAGGAGGGCAAGGGCGAGGAAGATCCCGGTTGGATATTTAAAGGGGGATAGAAGGTTGGTTGTCGAGGTTTAATGGTTGAGGTTTAAGGTCACAAAGGCTCAGTCGCCGAAGGTTATCACAGGCGAGGTGGCAATTCTCTTTGCCCCCATGCTCCTCATGATGGGTTTGAGGAACTTGACCTCCGCCTTGTCGATTATTATGTGCACTGCCGCCCCCCCTTTTGCTAAGGGCGATATGGTGGGATCGAAGCCCTTTGAGGTTAGGTAGTCGATTATCCTCCTGAGGTTCTCCTCCTCCGGAACGTTGAAATAGAAGCTGACGAGGTTCCTCGACTCTATGACCTCCTTTAGGTCTGTAACGAGGTTCTCCATCACCTCCCTTTTCTCCTCATCCCTCAAAGATTCCCTGTTGACTATGAACACCGAGTGAACATTCTCCATAACGAGATCGATGATTCTGCACATGTTCTCCTTGAGGGTTGTTCCAAACTCTGTTATCTCGATTATCAGATCTGCCTCGGGCATGGGTGGGAGCAGGGAAGCTTCGGTTTTGCCTATGGGATCGAAAACAACCGCATTCAGTCCATGCTTTTCTGCATACCTCCTTGCTATCTCGGGAAACTCAGAGGCTATGAAAACCCTCCTGTCTCCAACCTCAGCCTTGAAGTCCTCTATCGTCTTCACACCGGGGTATATCTCCTCCGAAACTGCTGCAACAAGCTTTGTAGGTCTGAGCGGGAGCTCCTCAAGAACCTCCACGTTCTGCAGGTTGGACTTCAGCATCCAGTTTTCCAGTATGTCCTCTCCGGTGATTCCTCCATCACCCTTCCCCATTTCGATGTAGAAGGGCATGATCTGGGGTCTGACCTGCTTGAAAACGAGATTCGGATGATCGACATCGATGAGGTATCCCCTCTCGCTTTTGCTTAACCTGTAGCCTGCCGTGGTTAAGGCATCCCATATCGGCTTTTCGAGATGTCCGTCGGGAAAGTACACCTTTACTCTTTTCATGCGGGAATGCATAGGCAGGTGGGTTTTAAAAACGTTTAGCCGAAATCCTCAAGAAGTCTTTCGGCAAGAATTCCCGCCACGCTTACGTGGCTTATCGGGCTTAGAATCGTATCTGTTGCCACCACATCCTCTATGCCCGATTCCAGTATCCTCGTCATGGCGTCTCCGGCAAGAATTGCATGAGTGCAGGCTGCAAAAACTCTGCTGCACCCAGCCTTCTTCGCTATCCTTGCAGCCTGACATACTGTCCCTCCGGTGGAGATTATGTCGTCCACAATGACAGCATCACCCTCAATTTCGAGGGTTACAGGTTCAGTAATAACGTTCTCGGCATCTATCCTTATTTTCCTCAATGCCACAACTTCTGATCCTGTTTTTTCAGCAAAGCGATTTGCCCAGTACGCTGCCTTCTCGTCGGGTGCAATAATTGTGAAGCTATCTCCGAACTCCTCAAGGCAGTACTCCGCCAGAAGCTCCATTCCTGAAAGGTCTATGTGCTCAATGCCGAAGACGTTTTTCTGGAGGTGGAAATCGAAGGTGTAGATCCTTTTGATCCCGGCATTCCTGAGCATTTTGATGGCACTTCGTAGAGGTGACGCTTCGCCCCTCAAAACCTCCAGAGTTCTGGCGTAGGCAAAGTACGGAAAGACGCAGCTAACAGATTCAGCCCCATTCTCATAGGCGGCGTCGGCTATTATTATCGTCTCGAAGAGTATTTCATCCGGGTTGGGGTGCATGGAGTTGAAGATGACAACGTCCTCTCCCTCAACATTGCACGCAAAGCGGAAGTACTTCTCTCCATCAGGATGTCTGAAGATCTGGGAGTAACATATGGGGAATTTTGTAATCTTCGCGATTCTGAGAGCCATAACACCGTTTGTTCCTGCAACTATCAGCGGCATATGATTTGTTTAGACGGATGTATAAATAATTCATCCCCATCAATCGGAAGTGTTATCATCTCTCCCGCAGAGTTTGCCCGATGTTCGAAATAACTGACAAGGATGCGATGGGAAGAATAGGCAGGCTGGAAACTCCACATGGGAGGGTGGAAACACCCACAATTCTGCCGGTGATCAACCCAAACATACCCTTCATACCGGCTGAGGAAATGAGGAAGTTTGGGGTCCAGGCAGTGATCACCAACTCCTACATACTTTACAGAACCAAGAGGGAGGAGGCGATTGAGAAGGGCGTCCACGGCATTTTGAAGACAGATATGCCCGTAATGACGGACAGCGGTAGCTACCAGCTGATGGTTTATGGGGATGTCGAAATAGCCAACAGAGAGATTCTGGAGTTTCAAAAGGCCATTGGGTCGGATATCGTAGTTCCGCTCGACATCCCCACACCACCGGATGCCGATTACAGCACTGCCCTCAGCGACCTTGAGACGACCATTGAGAGGGAGAGGGAGGCTGTGGAGATGATGAAAGGCAGCAAAGCAGTACTTGCCCTGCCTATACAGGGATCCACGCATTCAGAGCTTCGCAGAAAGGCAGCGGAAAAGGCGAGGGAGATGGGGAAAGAGGTAAACTCCATCTACCCGATCGGTGCTGTAGTGCCACTCATGGATGCCTACCGCTTCAGGGATCTTGCGAGGGTTATCCTTGAAGTTCGATCTGTCCTGCCAGTTGAGCCCGTACATCTGTTTGGCTGCGGCCATCCCATGCTCTTCGCAATGGCCGTTGCGTTGGGATGTGACATCTTCGACTCTGCAGCCTATGCCCTCTACGCTAAGGATGATCGCTATCTGACAGTGTATGGAACGAAAAAGCTGGCAGATTTGAACTACTTCCCATGCAAGTGTCCCGTCTGCTCAACTTACACTCCAGAAGAGCTGAGAAGGATGGACAAAAAGGACAGGGAGAGGTTGATTGCCGAGCACAATCTGTACGTGAGTTTTCAGGAGATCGAGACGATAAAGCAGGCCATCAAGGAGAACTCCCTCTTTGAGCTGGTTGAGAAAAGAATAAGGGCACATCCAAACCTTCTGGCTGGGTGGAGGCTGATAAAGGAGTACTGGGGTCTAATGGACAGGGCAGATCCGAAGGTCAAGAGGAAGTTCCTCTATACAGGTGTGGAAAGCTGTTACAGACCTGCGGTAAGGAGGCATGGAAAGGCGATGTGCAACATTGAGTGGGATAAGGACGTTCTGACGGTTTCCACAGACTTTGGTAGGATTGCCGACATATACCTCCGCCCCGTATTTGGTCCAGTTGCTGCAGAGATGCTTGAAACCTACCCCGCAGGTCACGCTGAAATCCCGGATGATGTTGAGGAAGAGGCAATGAGAACAGCGGTGGAGAACTTAATTCTGCTGATGAAAAGCAATGAGGACAAAAAATTTTTGTTGTACGTTTCCAAGCAGTGGGTTGAATACATACAGGATCTCCCGCCAAACGGTGAGCTGAATGTTCTACCCTGAGAAGAGGGACGGGTACTCCAGAATTGGAAAGCTGAAGTTTGATTCTGTAACCCTGCAAACTCCAGCCCTTCTTGAGTATAACGGTGTACCGCTGGATGGGCTTGAAATGGATTTTGGGAAAGCTCCGTATCCTGTTAAGTTCATCTCTGAAGAGCTTTATGAAAGGCTGGCACCATCGAATGAGGAAGTTGAGATCTTAACCGGCCTTAAGCTTCTCTCACCACGCCAGCTTGTTCAGGCCTTTGAGGATGTTAGAGGCAGAGGCAGGGGCGAAGGTGGAGGCAGAGGTGGAAAACCCATCTATGCTGTTGCCGCTGCCAAACCATCAAATGCGGCCCTGCTGATATACCTGGGTGCGGACATATTGGACAACATCCTCGCAATCTCCTCTGCCTACAACGGGATGTACTTCCTTGGGGACTACGAGGTTGAGCTGTCCAAATTGAGGGATCTTCCATGCAACTGCCAGTACTGCAGAAGTGCAGATCCTGAAGACTACGAGGCGATTGCCAAGCACAACACCATGGTTTTAAAGCAGGAAGTTGAGAAGTGCAAAATCCTTCTGGCGAGGGAGGAGCTCAGAAATTACGTTGAGGCGAAGGTTAAGCTACACCCAGATATGACCGCAACGCTTAGAATTGCGGATTCTGGCGATAAAACGCATTTTCCCAGATTTAGAAGATCAAGATGCTACTTTACGACTATGGAAAGCTCAAATCGCTTTGAGGTTCAGTACTTCCTGAAGAGGGCGCTTGAATGCTATGAACCGACAACGGATACAGTCCTGCTTTTGCCATGTACTGCCAAAAAACCCTACCTCCTTTCGAAAACGCACAGAAGGATCAGAAGTGCTGTAAAAGTCAACGTGAATGAGATCGTGATTTCCTCCCCCCTCGTCGTTCCGAGGGAGTATGAGCTTCTGTATCCTGCCATCAACTACGACACCCCTGTTACCGGGCAATGGAGTGATGAGGAGATTGCCTTCGTTGCATCCTGGCTTGAGAGGTTTTTGGAGAAGGGGGACTTCCAAAAGGTGATTGCACACGTTGAAGGGGGCTATAAGAAGGTTGTTGAGAGGGCGTGCAGTGACTATGATGTCGTCTTCACCTCAAGAATTGAGGAGTTGAGGAGGGAAATTGAAGGCTATGACAACCTTAACCTTTATGAACGCATGTTCTCCCACATGCTGAGATACCAGTTTGATGTGGAATACAGGAAAGGCAGGTACAGGGGAAGGTATCCTGAAATTGAGATGGTTGT
Organism: uncultured Archaeoglobaceae archaeon; assembly: GCA_965541645.1. GTDB lineage: Archaea > Halobacteriota > Archaeoglobi > Archaeoglobales > Archaeoglobaceae > Archaeoglobus. Next base: position 8,455 of record CBEUCM010000030.1, read on the forward strand.
TGACAGAGCGAGAGTTGCGAGGGTCGATCCAGTGTATGGAAGGCTGGACGTCTATGCGGATCTTGCAAGGCAGCTCCTGAAAGAGGGAAGGTACCTGGTTGAGATAGAAAACTTTGAGGTCACAAGTACAATCTTCGCAGCTGGCATTGTGGATGCGGATGAAAGGATAAGGCCAAACGACATAGTTGTCTTCAGGAATGACAGCATTGCTGGTGTTGGAGTTGCTGCGATGAGTGGCAGAGAGATGGTTGAGAGCGAGAGGGGAGTGGCAATAAACGTGAAGAGGAAGCTATAGTTTCCTAACTTCTACCCTGCAAAACTCACCGCACTTCAGCGATACTTCAACATCAACACCAAATGCTTGGAAGAACCCCTCTATAAAGCCTGTACACACTTCCTGCTTCCTAACTTCTGTCATCTGATAGGCAGGACAACCAGTGTACACAGCTCCGCTTTCATCGCTCTCAAATCTGACGCCTGAGATCATCCCGAAAAACTCCGCAACATCCTTGAAGGTCTCCAGTCTAATGCTCCTTCCAACATCTTCCCCCTTCTCTCTCCCGTATCTGCGGGCAAATTCGAGCAGAATCTCTCCATCATCGAAAATTTCCTCGATAAACCTGACTGCAAAGTCGCTTCTCTGCATTTTGGACAGCTTTATCAGCTTCCACTTTTTCGTTAGCTTTTCGCCCCTCATTTTATCGTCGAGTAGAAAATTGCTGACAACCCAGCTATCTGCAAAACCAAGGCAACAACGACGATGGCACTGTCGAGGATTGCGAGAGTGTAGCTCAGGACCGGTATGGAAGCTCCTACGACGAGGAAAAAGAAGCCAAGCGAGAGGTAGAGTAGAAAGGTCTGTTTCGTCTTCTTGTAGGAGTCATAGACGTAGATTATGAACCCACCTCCGATTAGGAGGTAGATTGCGGTGAGTATGAGTGTAAAGATCTGGTAGTAGTCGTACATCATATCACCTCCTCACCTGGGTCCCAAACGTCCTCCTTCAGCCTCCGTGTTGTTACAATACACTCAACCATCATCACCCCCTCAAGTGCTGAGATCCTGGAGGTTATCTCTCCCACTTTGTCAAGGTTCCTGCTCCTAACCTTAACGACCATGTTGAAGTTGCCCAGTGCTTTGTAAATTTCAACAACCTCTCTTGAATTTTTAACTTCATCAAACACCCTCCCGGGATTTTCGGCGCTGATCAAAAGAAAGGCGGTAACGCAGTCGAACTTCTCCGGGTTGACGATCGCTGCATACCTCTCAATAACACCACCATTTTCAAGTTTCTTTATCCTCTTGTGTATGCTTGAAATCGACATGCCAAGTATGTCAGATAGCTCCGCCAGGGTTGTTCGTGCGTCTCTCACAAGGGTGGAGATTATCTTGAGATCCTTTTCATCCATGGTAAAAAACGTTCGTTATTTATGATAAATTTTTCGTAAATACCCACGTCTTCCCGCTGTGGAAGGCCACCTTGAAACACTTCTCGAATTTTTTGGGAGTTACGTTGAAAACCCCTCTCTCCTCGTATCCAACAAAGATGTACCTGATGTTGTATTTCTTCACAATTTCCCTCATCTCCTCACAACCCGATCTGTAGAACTTTCTAACGTCTTCAGCCCTTTCGGCGATCATGGAGTAGTTTCTCCTCCACACGTATTCGTGATTTGTCCAGGCTATCACTGCCGGGTTGCCCGTAAATGCAGCAACTCTCCCTCCATACTTGTAGGCACATAAGGCTCCCTGAGTGCAACCCTCCTCGATTATGACTCCCTGCCTGCTCTGCAACCACTTCACGGCCTTGTAATCATCATGATCCATGAAGCTCATTCCATCGAGCGTCAGCTCTCTCGTGCTATACTTGATAGGTGTGGCAGCGAGTGGGTAGACTATGCTGACAATGAGAAGGGCGACGATGATGTACTTCCTGAGCTTGGTAAGCTCAACTCTTGCCGCTGAGGCAGTCATCAAGAGGAGCCAGCCCACGAGGTAGAACTTGAAGACGGTGTTCATCCTCGACTCTACGGCAATAAATTCTGGCAGTGTGAAGGCAAGCAATCCGGCAAGGATGAACGCTGCATTGACATCTCTCTTGAAAACATCGTAGATTGATGAGAGGGTTAGGGGGAGGAGAATGGGCAGGATGGGAGAGAGAAGGTAGGTGGGCAGCGAGAGTGGCAGAGCGTAGAGGGTTATCCTATTTCTTGTAGAGATGTAGGCGAACAGAAGGGGTGTGAGGGCGTATCCGAGAAACTGCAGTATGTCTGTCCTGTCAGAGACGAACTCAAAGTTCGCAGCAGGGGTGTTCATCGATGAGTAGAGGAGGATGACGGGGGGAATGGAGAGGGCAAGTGCAACCGCAGTATCCTTTTTTCTCACAGCCGCTGCAATACAGACCACCGCAAGGAGGGGGTAGTCCCAGGAGTTGGTTGCGAAGAGGGCAAAGAGCGTTACTGCGAGAAATGTCAGAACAGCCTTCGACTCAGACTTCAGCAGGGTGTAGCAGAGCGAGATCACCAGTAGAACTATCGGTATTGCTACAACATGTGCGTGCAGGTCGGCGTGTATGAAGCTGAAGTACGGAAACTCGTTGATCGTGTTGTTTATCACTCTCGTCGAGTACCAGTAGTACCCCCCATTAATCGTGATACCGTTGAAAATGCGGTAGAAGAAGTTGTAGAAGGAGTAGGCGTTTCCGGAGAAGAGCGTTAAGACAATTCCTGCCGTAGCTAACTGCCACCCTCTCTCTGCAAGAATTCCGTAAACGAGTAGTGCGGAGTAGGCAGCGATACTCGCTATGGCGATGTTGTATCCAACTTCCGGTGGGGAGAAGGACATCAGGGTGATGCAGGCCGAGATCACATGCCCGAAGTAGTAGTAGAAATCCAGCTTTCCCCCTGCAAAGAAGGGGTCGTTGGGGGGGAGATGCTGGGCCTTTAAAACAGCGTTCATGAAAGCTGAATCCATGAACTTCTCCGCATCCTGAATGTAGGGGTTGAGAAATCGCAGAAAGATGAAGAAGGCGAACACTGCGGCAAACACAATTTCAGAGCGGTCAATTTTTGCATCTCTCAGGTAGTAGAGTGATAGAGCCATGAGCACTGCAAAAACGACGTAAAATGAGATCTTGAAGGGCAGAACATAGCCCAAAAGGAAGGTTACTAGAGAAGCTGCAAGCAGAGATGCAAATCTTGCCTCAGAATGTCTGAAAATCTTCAAGAAAGGGATTGTGACCAGGAGGGATGAGATGTAAAAGCAGAGAGCATATATTAGGGTGTACATTTCATCCCCAGCTCTCAGGCCTCTCCAACCTTTCTCAGGCTAATGCCAAGCGATGCCGCCGCTGCAAGTCCAAGTGCTACGGTTGCCAGATTCTTGACCGCATGATCGACTAAGGCAATTGTAAAGGCCGTTCCTGCGGAATACAGTGACATCAGTATGGCCGTCATAGCAGCTTCGTAGGTGCCAACACCACCAGGTGTGATTGGTAAAGCTTTAACAATGTTCCCCACAGCTACAGCGAGCGAGATCAGGGGGAAGTCCGGCCTTCCAAAGCTAAGGGCAATTATGTAGCACACAGCTATGTCGGAGAGCCAGAGGGTGAGAGACAGAACTGTTAGGATCACGCTCTCCTTCAGACCCATAACTCTACGTGCGTTTCGAAAAATTCTCCCAACAACGTTCTCCATTCTTGACAGGAGTATGACAGCCAGAACGATGAGGAGGGCAAAGGCGATGGCGTACACAGGCTCTCTAACTCCCAGTCCGAGCAGTGAGGCCGAGACGAGGGCTATTATTGCAACGGAAAGCAGGTCGAAAATCCTCTCTGCTGCGATACCTCCAATGGACGCTGAGTACGGCACATCTCTCTTTTTGAAAACGTACGCTCTTGCAATGTCCCCTATTCTTACCGGTGTCAGAACGTTTGCAGTCTGGCTTATGCTAACCGCTGCCGTTGAGAAGGCTATGCCCTTGGGATATCCAAGGCGGAGGAGGATGTAGTGATACCTGTATCCTCTGAGCAGGTAGGAGAGAGCATACAGAACGGATGCAGCGGCAATGAAAAGGGGATTGGTGGAAAGCAGATTTGCAAGAACGTTCTCAAAACCTGCCCTGTAGGCTATGAATCCAAGAATTGCGAGCGCTATAAGGGCTGTTATGAGCAGATACCGTTTGCTCCTCTTTTTTTCGTCGAGCCACATTCGGAGAATCTGTGAGAACATGTACACGACATCTCTTCCAAAGTCCACCTTCGTCTCTCCGCCATGTCTCCACCTTACTGGGATCTCCTTGACCCTGTATCCTCTTTTCTGGGCAAGAACCAGCACTTCAGTGTCCCAGAACCAGTGGTTATCCTTTACATCTTTTCCGAGTTCGAGTATCACATCCCGCCTGAAGGCCTTGAAGCCACACTGGTGGTCGTGGATTTTTGATCCAAGGAACAGGCGGACGAGGAAGTTATAACCTCTTGACGCTATCTCCCTCTTTGCCGGCCTGTCAGTTTCGCTGCTCTTCATCAGTCTTGAGCCGGTGGCGAGATCAAACCCCTCAACGGCAATAGCATCGACAAGCTCCTTGAGATGTCTCAGATCGGTTGCCAGGTCCACGTCCATATACACTACAACCTTTCCCCTCGCCCTTTCAAAGGCGTTCATTAAAGCTTTGCCCCTCCCCAGCCTCTCGTCGGAGTGAAGGTGGATGACTTCAGGATACCTGGATGCAAGCTCCGATGCGATTGCATCCGTCCCATCCTTCGAGCCATCTTCGGCAATAATTATCTCAAACTCGTAGCCAGTTTCAGCCGCACTTCTTCGAACCTTCTCCACTGTATCTTTCAGTCTCTTTGCCTCGTTGTATGCTGGGAGAACTATGCTCAGATCCATCGCCCAAATCCCTTCTCCGATGCTTTATTTGCTTTTCCCTACTCCATTAGGATCTGAGACTACAGGTCGAACTCCGCCACAAGGGGTGTGTGATCGGATGGCTTCTCCATAAGCCTCGGCTCCATGTCCACGTAGCAGTTAGTACATTTCTCAGCGAGTGGTGGTGAGGCGAGAATGGCGTCCACCCTCCACCCCAGCCCCCTCTCAATTGCATTTTTAACCCTGTAGTCGTAGAAGGTATAGACCCTCTCATCCGGGTGGAACTTTCTGAGCAGATCGACAAACCCGAGATCCAGTACCTTTTTGTAGGCTTTTCTTGCGTCTTCGTGGAAGCAAACGTGGTTTTTAAGCCTTTCAGGGCTGTGAACGTCTATTGGCTGGGGTGCTACGTTCATGTCTCCACACCATGCCACATACTTATCCATGTTCACAGTGCGCTCGAAATACTCTCTCAGCCTTTCAAGCCACTGAAGCTTGTACCTGTACTTTTCGCTGTCTATTTTGAAGCCCTGCGGAATGTAAGTGTTTATTACATCAATTCCGGATATTCTCGCTCTGATCAGTCTGTCCTCGTCTCTCGGGTTGGAATCCAAACCAACCTCGACGTATTCGGGCTCCTCAAGAGATGCGATTGCAACACCGTTCCTACCCTTGCTCCCACTGAAGACAACATGGTAACCAATTCTGTGGAAATCTCCCTCGGGAAATCTTCTGTTCTCTACCTTCGTTTCCTGCATGCATAACACGTTGGGTTTGTTCTTCCTTAACCAGGGAATCACGATGTGCAGCCTGCTACGTATGGAGTTCACATTGAAGGTTGCAATTTTGAACATGGCCACATTTCTGCAACAAAAAATATATGGTATTTTTGCCCAATTGGTGTATGGGCAGGAAGTTTGTACTGCTCGTTTTGGCTGTTTTGCTCCTCTCTGGGTGTGTCCAGGAGCATGCAAAACCACCTGTGAAGCCCGATAAAAAGTTGCCCAAGCCACCGAAGACTCAACTGCCGGAAAAGGAGGGAAGGACATTCAAGGGAAGGTGGGTGCAGCTTGCTGGGCTGGATGGTGGGGATATGCATATGATTGATTCTGCGAATGATATGCTTTTCGTCTCTCACGGTTTTTCAGGAGTCTGGTGGAGTGAGGATGGCAAAAACTGGAAGATCGTTGACAGCTTTGTCGATGTCCATTTTTACGATGTCCTTGAGTGGAATGGAAAGATATACGCCGCATCCAACAAGGGGATCTGGAGGAGCGATGATGGGAAGAACTGGCAGAAGGTAAGCACGGTTCGGGAGGTGGATGAGGGTAAGGTACCTCGTAACATCCCTTGCAGTTTACGACAACAAGCTGTTTTTCACGGCAGTCCTTGACAAACCCTACAGGAAGGGGGAATCTGGGGAGGGCAGGCTGTTCTACCTTGAGAATGGGAAGACTGTGGAGTTCGAGGCACCAGCAAAAGATGAGATCGTAGTGGTGGCGAGGGACTCCTATCTCTTCCTTTCAAGCCGGAACTCTGGTCTCTACGTTTATGACGGGAAGTGGGAGAGAATTTTGAGTACGGGAACCGCCTGGGTACATGTGGATGAGAATTACAACCTCTACGTTGGTACCTTCGAGGATTACTACTACATAGGCAGGTTTAATAGTGAATCTTGGGAGTTCAAGCACGTGGTTCTGAAAGTTGACCCCTCTAACACCATATTCTACTTCATAAAGCCAGACCCTGTGAACAGCAACAGACTGTGGTTTGGTGCTGGGGGAATATCGTCCTTCTACTCCTTCCACGGAAGGGGGCAAGGCTTCGGCCTTTGTCGGTGTGGGATGCTGGGATGGTAGCAGGCTGTACGATGTTACGCTGAATCCGAACTACGGTATGAGCCTCGTGTTTTACGGCAGCGATACAGTTGACACGGCATGTGGCAAGGCCACAAAACAGGCCTTTGTAACCCAGGGTGGAGGAAACTCGGTTATGGTTACCGAAGATGGGGGCAGAACATGGAAGAGATCCTACGACGGCATTTATGGGGATACCATCAATGCTGTGAACGTTATCAGCAGTGGAATTCACAGTGGTAGCATCGTCATCACAGCCGTTTCGGGAATTGAGATTGCAACCAATCACGGCGATTCTTGGTTGGGAGTGGATTTCACCATAGGTAAGGTGGGTGGAAAACTACCGGGCTACTCGTGGTGTGCTGCATCTCCCGAGGAGAAAATTAAGGGCAAATACGATCTCCTGATTTCCACGGGGTATCCCAGCCCCTTCAAGGGGGATGGTGTGTTTGCTGTCGATGTCTCCTGTCTGCTCGCCGGTGGTAAGGAGTGCATAGAGAAGTTGATCGATGGGCCGTTCTACGAGATGGCCATCTTGGACGGAAAGCTGTATGCGGGGAGCATGGATTCGGGTGTTGCTGTGCTCGACCTCACTACATTCAGCCAGTCAACAATGGACTTTGGATCTGCTGCACCGCTGGTTAGAGTCTTCGATGGCGAGCTGTACGTTGGAACCTACAATGGCAAGTTTACAGGAGATAGCTGGCGGTGGGAGGGAAGCAGCGGGAAGGTTTACAGGTGCAGCGGAAAATGTGAGGTTGTTTATGATGGCTATGCCGTCTCCTTCTCTGTAAGCAAGGGGGAGTTTCTGGCACTTTCAAAAGATGGTGCAGGGTACAAGCTTGTTTACAAGAGCGGTACAGCAGAGAAAGTTGTCAGACTTGAGGGCGTTTTTACGGACATGGTTGTTGACTGGAAGAGCGGGTTGTTTTTCTGTCAACGTATGGTGACGGGGTGTTTTACACAACCATCGATGACGTCAAAAGAGGATCTATAACGCTAAGGCCGATAAACGATGGTTTGCTGACACTCAAAATCAGAAACCTTGCATACGATGGTAAGTACGTGTTTGCCGGAACGCAGGGCTGCTCGGTGTGGAGGCTGGAGATCCAAAAAGTTTAATATTCCACTCTACCACAATTTTTTGAAGTGGGCCGGAACCGGGGCTGGATTGGTAGGTTAAAGTTGAATGGGGTCGTGGCGTAGCCAGGAAGCGCGGCGGGCTCCAGCGGCGTGATGATTGACGGGTCTGCTGAGCGGTGATGACCCGTTGGAGTTCTGACCCGAAGAGACCCGCCAGTCGTGGGTTCAAATCCCACCGGCCCCACTACTGCATAGGTTAGTCTCTATATGACATCCTTTATCCCCCATCAATAGAGGATGGAAAGTTTGGAACGGGGTACACGTCAGACAATTGACTGGTAAAAAAGAACTCCAAGAATAGCGGAATACTTTTTAAGCATGGAAACAAAAATAATGAAATAAGGTGGGAGTATGGAACAGTTAGAAATAAAGAAGCTGAGATTTCCGGTGATAGTTGAAGTTGATGAGGACGGCTATTATATAGTCAGCTGTCCGCTATTTAAGGGATGTCACAGTTATGGCGAGACGATAGAGGAGGCCTTGGAAAACATAAGGGAAGTGATTGAGATGTGCTTGGAGGATGAGGGATTAGACGAGAATCTGAAATTCATCGGCTACAGAGAGGTGGAAGTAGAGTATGCAAAAACTACCACCGATGAAGGCAAGAGACGTTCTTAAATTTCTTGAATGGCTTGGATTTAAGCCCGTGAGGATGAAGGGTTCTCATGTGAGGCTGAAATCTGGGGATGGTAGGGCTACCACAATTCCGGTGCATGGCAACAGAGAAATTCCCAGAGGTTTGCTGAGAAAGATAATTCGGGAAGATCTTCAGATGAGCGTAGAAGAGTTCTTAGAAAAATACAACGAGTTCAGAAAAAAGTGACTGGAGTTTTCCAAGCCAAAGAGTCTTTCAAAATTTCCCTTAAATCGTACCTTTCCATTTTGGTTTCTTACTTGCAGTTCACTCAGATTTGAGTTCCAACAATCTCTTTTTCACGTCCTTCCCCAGCGGGTAGAACCCCATCAACGTACCTCTTTTTGTCAACAGGCGATGGCAGGGAATTAAAACCTGAAGCGGATTTTTCATAAGTGCCCCTATCATTTCCTGGTACTTACACCAGCCTTTTTTGCAAGTTCAGAGTAGAGCGTAGTGCTGCCCTTAGGGATTTTCGACAGTTCTTCGTACACTTCCCTGTACCTGTAGTCAACGTGAGGCAACGTGAAAGTTGAACCTTCAATGACCACCTCGTATAACCTCTCACTCAGCCATTTCTCAAGCTTTTCAGACTTCACGATTTTTCCATGAAGAGAATGGAATTTTTCTTTATCCTCTCCAGATGCTTTTTCGCTCTCTCCACATCATAGTGCCAAGTATAGGCTACGATTTTTGAATCAGTAATGAGGAATAGAACCTCAACCTCAAACCCGAAAAGGTTCATGTCACCCTCCTGAACTCGTTCTCTCTGCCGAGGGGAATGGTAGCGTCAATTCCCCACTTTGAGGTTGTTGTTTCCGCTGAAGGGTCGAGGCTGCTGCCCCTGGCATTCTTCACAACAACCAAGTCCCTGTCTGGCTGGAATCTTGTCGCAATGGCAAACTCGACATCCCTGTAGTCCAGAATGTTTATATCCTCATCGACCACAACAACACCCTTCATGCTTGGATTAGCAGCCAAAGCTGCGAGGATGGCGTTCTTGGCATCTCCTTCGGACTTTTTCTCTATCTGAACGATACAGTGGAAGTAGTGAAAGCTTCCTGGAGTCATCACAACGTTCTTGACCTTGCAGACGTTGGAAACAAACCTGTATATCACGGGCTCGTACGGTACGCCCATCAGCATCTGATGCTCTACACCACCGGGGGTTATGGAGTGGTAGATGAAGTTCCTCTTCAAGTACATTTCATCAAAAACGAGCTTTGGCTCTTCCCTAACCCTGTCATAGGTTGAAGTTATGTCAACAAAGGGTCCCTCCTTGACCCTTTCAGCGGTTATCCTGCCAAACAGGGTTATTTCGGAGTCAGGGACCATCAGATTTCCCTTTCGGTAAAGCCTTAGCCTCCCCATCAGCTTGGCTGCGTATTCGAACTCCTCACCTACCCCAACTCTCGTCGCAGATGCAAAGAGGAAGAGGGGATGCGTGCCTATTGCAACGGCAACCTCCAACTCCTCTCCGCTCTCAACTGCCTCCTTCCACATGAGATAGGTGTGCCTCGGTGCAACGAGACGGATTGCAACAGACTGCTCATCCAGAACCATCATGCGATGAATGCTGGCGTTGAAGCTCTTCCTTCTTGCAATGACAACACCGGCAGTGATGTACCTACCACCATCCTGCGGGTAGTACTTCAAAATTGGGAGGTCGTACAGATTCACGTCTCTTCTAACAACATTCAGCTCCGAGAAGTCAGCTATCTCAACTTCTCCATCCTTCCTCTCAATTTCCGCCAATGTTCTGGCGATCTCGTGCGGCTTTACTCCAAGATACTTGCCAAGCAGCTCCCTTGAGGAAACGAGGTTCTTCACGACCCTCTTTCCCTCCACATTCAGAATGACAGGTTTGTCGCTGAGACCCCTTTTCCTTAAAAAGGGAATAACCCCATCATGCCTGAGTCTGTCCTTGATCTCGATGGGATTGGCTAAGGCGAGCGCATCACGGAGGTTCATGAAACCAGTGTGCTTTTGCCTATTAAAGCCTTCCTTCCAGCCTCTGTAGGAGTTCCTCAACTCGCCTTTCGATCTCTACATAAACCTTCCTGTAGGTTTCCTCATCCATCCCCGCTGGATCCTCAATGTTCCAGCACTCTGCGGAGTCTGGGAGGTTCAGGCATTCATTGCCACATACCTGGACAATCAGGTCAAACTTGTCGAGGTTTACCTCGTCAAGCGTTCTTGGCCTATCTTTCGCCCTCATTCCTCTCTCGGCCAGCATCCGTGCAACCACCTCATCGACCCTCTCAGCCCGCTTGATTCCGGCACTCTCTGCCCTCCATCCTCTCGCCTTGCTGTTGAAGATACTCTCAGCCATGACACTTCTGGCAGTGTTTTGAATGCAGAGGAAGAGGACCTTCCTCATTTGCCAAGCTCCTCGTCAATCAACTTGGCGAACTGATCGTATGGCATGTATCCGACATACTTCTTGCCGTTTATAAAGAAAGTCGGCGTGCCAGTAACGCCATACTTTATACCGTCCTGCTGGTCCTTTTCAACCTCCTCCCTGTACTTTCCGGAGTCCAGGCAGGATTTGAAGGCTGAAACATCCAGTCCGAGCTGTTCTGCATAGCTGTACAGCAGACTTGTGTTGGAGATCCACTCTCTTTGATTCTTGTAGAGCATTCTGTGGTACTCCCAGTACTTGCCCTGCTCTCCGGCACATTCTGCAGCCTCAGCAGCCTTATATGCAACCTCTCCATGCACAGGGAAGTCTCTGAAGACGAACTTGACTTTATCGCCGTAATTTTGCTCTATCTTTGGCTCAACCTCGTTGGCGAACTTTGCACAGTAGGGACAGGTGTAATCGCTGAACTCGACTATCACGACCTTCGCATTATCCGGGCCAAAGTAGGGATCGTCATCGGCACTTACATTCACAATTTCGGGTTTCGGCTCCTCAAGGGAGAGCACACATCTTGGATTGTTGAAAATTATCATCGATCCGTTTGCCGGCATGAACACGGATTCTGTTGCAAGCGTCCCGTTTTTGTTGTAAAACTCAAGATCGAGAAGGTAGAACTCACCATAAGACTGGGTTTTGGTAACCTTGATGTTCACGTCAGGATGAGAAGCGTGAATCATCGAATTCAGCTTTTCAACAGCCTTGTCAAGACTTTCGCTAAAATTTGCTGGCACATTTACTGCCTCACATACCTCTGGGGAGCTTTGGGTCATTGTAAAAGCGTAGCCAATAAGAACACCAACAATCAGACCAACAACAACACCAACTGCAAGATCTCTCATAACCCTCTCGCAATCCTGGGATATATATTTTTAACCTCTCGTAAATTTGGGATGATGAAAATTGCCGTGGTGGGAGGAGGACTCGCAGGGCTGAAGGCTGCAGAGGAGCTGGCTGAGTATGGCACTGTAAAGCTCTTTGAGCCCTACGATCTTGGTGGGCTTGTAGCTTCATGGGGTGAAGAATTCAAGATTGAAAAGTTCTACCATCACTGCTTTCGGGATGACAGCCTTCTTGTGGAGGAGATCAGAAAGCACGGGCTAATTTCTAAGCTTGTATGGAAGATCGCAAAAACAGGGTTTGCTGTAAGGGGGAAAATTCTCCCCATCAACACACCCTTTGAGATCCTGAGATATCCCCACCTCACGTTCTCGGACAAAGTAAAGCTGGCGAGGTTCACTTTAAAGAGCAGGAAGATGAGGTACGAGGACTACGATGATGTGGGGGTTGTTGATGGCATAAGGGAGGAGCTGGGGGAGGGGCTGCTGGAGAGGTTCTTCATGCCCCTTCTGAGATCAAAGTTCGGAGACAATGCAAGGGATGTGAGCTTTGCCTGGCTTCTTGGCAGAGTTGCAATCAGGAGCAACAGGAAGTATTCTGGAGAGGAGATAGGGTACATCAGGCACGGCTTCCACCAGCTTGTTGAGAGGATGGCTGAAGGGCTTGAGATCGTGAATTGCAGGGCTAAAATAAGGAAAGGTGCAAAGTGGGAGGTGAACGGAGAGCAGTTCGATGCTGTAATTTACACCGCCCCCCTCCCAGAGCTTGGTGAGCTTAAAGACGTGCTGAGAATTCCGGATGTTAGGTATCAGAGCGCAGTCTGTGCGCTTGTTGGGGCAGAAGAGCCATTGACGGAGAACATTTACTGGACGAACATTGCCGACAGAATGAGCTTTGGGGCAGTTATAGAGCACACTAACTTCATGCCCTTTGAAGACTACGGGGTTCATCTCCTATACCTGGCAAGCTACTCAACACCCGACGGCCAGCTTTTCAACATGCCCGAGGATGAGATATCCAAGCTCTTCATCAGGGATCTTGTCAGGCTTGGCATGGCTGAGAAGGACATCAGGTGGATAAAGGTTTTCAAGGCAAAGTACAGCGGTCCAATCTACGAGAAAGGATACAGGCGGAAGATCACTCCCTACAGAGTTGCCGAAGGGTTTTACGTTGCGGGCATGACCTCAGAACCAAACTACCCAGAGAGGAGCATGAACGGCAGCATTAAAGCCGGGCTTGAAGTTGCAGAGCTTGTCAGGAAAGACCTTTTATGACCTCTTCTGCAACCATTGCCAGCCTAACCTTGGCGTAATCCTGAAATTTGTCCGTCAGTATGATCTTCGACCCCTCCAATCTGCACACTCCAGCTTTTTCAGCATTGTGCAGCGACTTTGCAGCATAGCTGAGGATCTGGCAAATGTCTGTGCTGGAGAAGGGGTAAACTGAGGCGAGGAACTCCCCTATTTGCTCTTTGGAGATTTGGGCGTAGCTGTACTTCAGCAAGGCCTCCAAGGCCTCTCTGGCAATTCTGTACTCCTCACCACTCTCGTATCCGTAGGGAGAGTAAACCTTAGTTTTAAAGGCCAGCCCCATCCGGTTGAGCTTCCTCGCCATCTCGATGGCTTCAGCGTTCAGCACAGAGTTTACAAGGAAGTGGCAGAAGGCCTGCTTAGGATGCGCATTCCCAACTCTGAACTCCTCAATGGGGTAGGATTTCATGAAGCTGAGCAGAGACTTGAGGCTGTAGTCTTCAGGTCTGTCAGCTATCTTTCTTACACTGAGGGACTCCGAGAGGCCGAGAGCTATGAGATATATCAGTCCATTGGCCATCCTTTTAAGCTTTGGTGCATTTCTTTTCACTCTCCTCCCTATCACCTTTTTCGCAGCCCTGTATCCTTCATGAGTCAGGCTGAGGAACATTTTCGGCTTGAGCTTCGGTTTTGAGGATGAGGTTGCAAAGCCGAGTATTTTCAGATCGGACACCGTAAGCTGGAGGGGTCTGTACTCCACGTCCTCTTCGTACACTTCTCCCATAATGTACAGGTAGGCTAAGGAGTCCTCTATGGCCTTTACGTAGGCAGTCGGGTTGTCAAGCTCCTCCTCTGTTAGCTCAACCTCCACCCCAAGTTCTTTGCACAGCTCGTCGAGCGATAAGCATTCATCACACTCTCCCACAATGTACATCTCCCTGAAAGGGTGGGATGTCAGCCTTTCAATGCAGGACTCGTAACAGCCTTCGTAGAACTCTATACCAACAGACCTCCTCCTTGTTACAGCAATGTCAACCCACCCGAGGGGGACTTTAAATGGCGAGATAACCCTGTAACCCTTCTTTCTGAGTGCGTCGCGCAGACTTACCCTCAAATCAAGGAACATGACGGCAGTTAGTAGAAGAGTTAATGATCTTTTGCATTTATGCGGGGGGAGGGATTCGAACCCTCGAACCCCTACGGGACAGGACCCTCAATCCCCCAAATCGGAAATAGGGATTCCAGAATACTTTAAACTCGCTGAAACCTTCATAGAATGGCTTAAAGTAGAGAGCCCATCAAACATCTCTATATATCCATCAAAGCTCTCAAAAATACTCGGACGGAAAAAATTAGAAATCCTCAGGATTTAAGGGAAATACTCGAACCATACATTCAGAAAAGGGACAGACATGCTTTAAATGCCGTCAGAACATATCTAAGATTCCTCGTGAAAACAGGAAGGAAGAGGGCCAGTGAGATTGAAGATTACAGGGCCGTAATTCCAACGATAAGAAGCAATGCCAAAAGTGAGACTGAGAAAGCAATAAGTGTGAATGAAATTATTAGAGCTTACAGAGCAATTCAGGGAGAGGATGAAAATAAGAGGATACGCCAAACTCTCTTTAAACTTCTCGTCTTCTCAGGGTTGAGAATAAGCGAGGTTATAGCCTTCTTAAACCAGTTCAATGTGGAAGTTCTTGAACAAACATACAAGGCCTTCAACTTAGAGAAGTATTCCGATAAAGTGGCCGTTTATGACATGGAGACAGTCCAAATTCCGAACAGGAAGGAGACAACAAAGAGAACTTATGTGGCCATCTTTCCAAAGGAGATTGTTAGCGATATAGTGTGGATAAAATCCCTAGGAAGAGAAATAACAAGAAGGCTTCTGGACCCTGAACGTATGTTCGAGCCAGAAGGCAGGATTAAGCCAAAACTCTTACGGACCTTCCACATGAACTTTCTGAATGATAACGCGTTCAGTGTGGAAGGTGTGCCGGCCGACGTTTACCGCATTATCGAGTTCATGCAGGGCAGAACCCACAAGGATGTTGGAGGTAGAAATTACAGGGCCAACGTTCAGACTGCCGTCAGGCTTTACTATGGTTTGGTTGATGAGTTCAAGAGAACGATACCCATCCTTTAAATTTTTCATCAGCGTATTACAAAAATCACAGACTTGAGCTTTTGACAAAATATCAATCTAAGCCTGCTTAATTTCCAAGGCCTCTCTGCACCTTTATCAGAATTAAAACTTACAAGGATGGATAAAAAATTAAGTGGATTGATTAGCTAAAATAGACTTCATTATGGTTATTACGTTTTCAATTACATCTGCTCCTAATTTACCCTGCCTTGACTGTACTTCAAAAAATCCTCGTATGGCAACACCTTTATCGTCTTTTTTAAGTGAAATCCTTGTTTTACCAATATCTTCCTTGGATGGTTTTACTTCACCGCTTGTATGGGCTATACCTCCACCAATGCCAACCCCAAAGCTCCCACCATATCCCATTCCTGCCCCGGTACCTATCGTCATAGCAGAAATTTTAGAAAGCTCTAATTTTAGAGGCCCGTAAATTTCTCCAGTGTTTTCATCAACTTTGAAATTTATTTTGGTAAGCCCACTAAGTATTGCCGCTATTTTACCAAGTGTTTCAGTTGAAATATCAAATGGAGAAAAGGTTGAGATCGACGAATCTGTCTGGTTTTATGAACTGAAGAAAGAACTGATAGCAAAAAAGTACAGTAGGAGAACGGTAAAGCTTTACCTGCATTACAATGAAGAATTTTTGAAATTCTGTAATAAAACTCCGTATCAGGTGTCCAATGATGATGTGAGAGGCTATCTGTATTACTTGGCTGAAAAGAGGAACTGTTCAGCTTCAACATTGAACATAGCAATCAACGCATTGAAGTTTTACTATGGCGAAATTTTGAAGCAGAGATTTGCTTACAATATCAGGAGACCGAAGAAGGATAAAAAGCTGCCCGTTGTTTTGAGTCAGGAAGAGGTTTCAAAGATTCTGTAAGGTCTTCCCTACATCACACTCCGATAATTTCTGAATAACCCTCTTTTCCCTGAAACCAAACTCAAAAGTCATCCCTGTCAAGAGAACAGAAAGAGAGCACCTCTTTTTCACAGACTCGAAAGAATAGCAGTGCAATCGCTTCAAACTAAATGCTTCTTTCCCCAATTTGATTACGTCC